>DAOUAB010000134.1:0-25603 GCA_034434015.1 Anaerolineales bacterium | reverse complement strand
CTAGAAGGGGATCCGTCTCAGACGGAGCCGGTCTGGACGGGTACGATGTGGCAATGCCCCAACCTCTTCGAACTCGATCGCCAGCATCTGCTCTTCTTCTCCGTGCAGGCCGCGCCCACGGACCTGCTCTACCCGGTCTACTACACGGGCGACTATACTGGCCGGCAGTTCCACCCGGCGCGACAAGGCATCCTGGTCCACGGCCGGACCTTCTACGCGCCGTTGGCCCTGCGCCTCGCCGACGGCCGGCTGGTGATGTGGGGCTGGCTGAAGGAGGCGCGCTCGCCTGAGGCCTGCCGGGAAGCGGGCTGGGCCGGCGTGATGTCCCTGCCAATCGCCCTTTCCCTGACGCCGGAAGGAGCCCTCCGCCTCGAACCGGTCGCGGAGTTGAAAGCCTTGCGGCGGGGGCACTGGCGTTTTGAAGAGATCCGGCTGGCGCCCGGCCGGCGCGGCTGGCTCAACGGCCTCCAGGGGGACAGCCTGGAGATTGAGGCGGTCTTCGAGCCGGACCCCGCGGCCGAGTTCGGTCTGCAAATGCTCTGTTCCCCGGACGGCCAGGAGCAGACGCGCCTGGTCTATAACGGACCGGAGCGGCGCCTGATCCTGGAACGCAACGACTCCAGCCTGAGCGCCGGGGTGGACCGCGCTACTCAAGAGGCGCCGCTCAGCCTCGACGAGCGGGGCGAACTCCGGCTGCACATTTTCCTGGACCGATCGGTCCTGGAGATATTCGCCAACGCTCACACCGGCCTGGTCGGCCGCGCCTATCCCACGCGGCCAGACAGCCTGGGGCTGGACCTCTTTGTCCGCCGGGGCGAGGTCCGCCTGAAATCCATGTCGGTTTGGTCGCTTGGCTCGATCTGGGAGGAGTGACCCGGCCGCCAGGGAATGGTGGATAAGCTCAAGGCGCCCAAGGCCTATTGGAACAATCCGGGCCTGGCGGTGTTCCTGTCCGGCTACTTTCAGGTCGCCGGTCTGCGCGCGGCGCGCGAGTGCAGCGCTTACTTCGAAACCCTCGTCTTCCATCACCTGCGCGTGCTGACCCGGCTGATGACGCCACCCGGCCGGCTCTACTTCTGGCGAACACAGACTGGCGTCGAGGTTGATTTCATCCTGGAGCACGGCCGGCGCGTGCTGGCCATCGAAGCAAAACTCACTCACCAGCCGACCTACAGCGACGCGGCTGGCCTGCGTCGCTTCCTGGCCGAGCACCCGAAAACCGCCGGCGGCCTGCTGCTCCACAGCGGCCAGGAGATCCGGCGGCTGGACGAGAACATCCTCGCCGTTCCCTGGACTCTCGTAACGGGCTGACATTTGCACGCCGTTCGCCCGCGCCGCATCCGCAGCAACGGGTGCAGGCGGGCCGCGAGCCCCGACCCGACGGGATGAGACGGCCACGTTTGAGCGTCCCCGATCCCGCGGCCCAGAGCCGCAGGCTCAGGGATCGCGGGACAGCGCATACTTGCCCCTGCGCTGCCGCGCGGCGGCAGTGCCAGGGGAGTGCAGGCCCAAGGCTCCCTTTTGGGATGTGACCCGCCGGGGCGCCATGCTATACTCCTAGTGCTGGCGTTTGCGGACCCGCCTGGCAGTGTTGGGTGCGTACCCGCAACGGTTTAGGACGCCATGGCTATTCTTCACCCGCCCCGCCACATTGTCTGGAGCACCGAACGCCTGGACCTGAGGGATCCGTTCCAGCGCCGCTGGTATCTGCGCCAGGTCCTCTCGCACGGCCGGGCGTCCGATATTCAGACGCTCGACCTGTCTGAAATTCTCCGGGAACTGGACGCGCTACAACTGCCGGCTGAGATCCACTCGCTCTGGCAGCGCTTTTTTGAACACCGTGCTGAAGGGTAAAGGTATCCTTTCCGCTTTACAAAAGGACACCCTGGCGCAGTTCGCGCAACTGGCCGACCAGGATCAGTTTTACCTCACCGGCGGCACGGCCCTGGCCGAGTATTACCTGGGCCATCGCCTGTCGTTTGATCTGGACCTCTTCACGGGCCAGGCCGGCCTGGTCCTGCCGATGTCGTTTCAATTTGAGCAGCGGCTGGCGGCATTGGGGCTGACGGTCACAGTGACGCGTCGTTTCGCCAGCTACGCGGAGTTCGTCGTCGCCCGCGGCCAGAGCAGCCTGAAAGTAGACCTGGCCCTGGACTCGCCCTTCCGGTTTGAGGCGCCGATTCTGTCCGAGCACGGCGTGCGCGTTAACGATTTCCAGGATCTCAAGATCGACAAACTGCTCACGTACTACGGCCGCGCCGAGCCGCGCGACGCCGTCGATGTCCACTGCCTCTTGCAGCACGAACCCATCGAGCCGTTGCTTGAACTGGCAGCCAAAAAAGACCCCGGCTTTGACCTGTATTGGTTGGCCGTCGCCTTGAACCGGGCCGCTGACTTCCCCGATGAGCCGGAGCGCTGGCCGGTGATGATGCTGGTGCCCTGGGACCCCAAACAGCTCAAGGCGACGTTTCAGCGGTTGGCCCTAAACTTGATGGATCAATTGACGAAGAACTGACCGGCATGGACCTGTTTGACCACGCGTTGCGTGAGCGCATGCAGAGCGAAGCGCCCCTGGCCGCCCGGATGCGCCCGCGCACGCTGGACGAGTTTATCGGGCAGGAAGAGATCGTGGGCGAGGGCCGCCTCCTGCGCCGCGCCATCGCCGCCGACCGGCTGTTCTCATCCATCATCTTCTGGGGCCCGCCGGGCACCGGCAAGACCACCCTGGCCCAGATCATCGCCAACACCACGAAGAGCCATTTCACCTCGCTCAACGCCGTGCTGGCCGGCATCGCCGACCTGCGCGCCGTGGTGGCCGAAGCCAGGGAGCGCCGCAAGCTGCACGGCCAGAAGACCACGCTGTTCGTGGACGAGGTCCACCGCTGGAACAAGGCCCAGCAGGACGCGCTCCTGCCGCACGTCGAGGACGGCACCATCCTGCTGATCGGCGCCACCACCGAGAACCCGTACTTCGAGGTGATCGGCGCGCTGGTCTCGCGCTCGCGCATCTTCCAGCTCAAGGCCCTGACCGAAGCCGATCTCGAGCGCATCCTGGAGACGGCCCTGACCGACCGCGAGCGCGGCTACGGCGCGCGGCGCGTAACCCTCGACGACGACGCGGCCGCCCACCTCATCCACATCGCCGGCGGCGACGCCCGCAACCTGCTCAACGCCCTGGAGCTGGCCGTGGAGACCACGGCCCCGGACGAGGCCGGCGTCGTCCACATCACGCTCGACGTCGCCCAGGAGTCCATCCAGCGCCGCGCGGTGCTGTACGACAAGGACGGCGACGCCCACTACGACACGATCAGCGCCTTCATCAAGAGCGTGCGCGGCTCGGACCCGGACGCGGCCCTGTACTGGCTGGCCAAGATGCTCTACGCCGGCGAGAGCCCGCGCTTCATCCTGCGCCGGCTGGTGATCCTGGCCGGCGAGGACATCGGCCTGGCCGACCCCCTCGGCCTGGTAGTGGCCAACGCCGCCGCGCAGGCCTTCGAGTTCGTGGGCATGCCGGAGGGCATCTATCCCATCGTCGAGGCGACGCTGTACCTGGCCACCGCGCCCAAGTCCAACTCGGCCGGCGCGTATTTCAAAGCCTACGCGACGGTGGAGGCCGAAGGCAAGGTGGACGTGCCCCGGCACCTGCAGGACGCCAACCGCGACGCCAAAGGCCTGGGCCACGGCCAGGGCTATGTCTATCCGCACGAGCGGCCCGGCCACCATGCCGGCCAGCAATACCTGCCCACGGCCCTGCTGGGCACGTACTTCTACTCCCCGTCCGCCGAGGGCTACGAGGCGTCCGTGAGAGACCGCCTGGCCCGCTGGCGCGCCGCCCAGGAACAGGCGCTCGGGCTGACCGAGACCACCACCCGGCCCGAACTCAGTGAACAGGAGGCGCAGGCCATCAAGCGCCGTATCGGGCGCGCCGGCAGCGCCGCGCCCTAAAACGCCGGCGGCCGCAGACGCCATGACCCATCTCCTCCTTATCCGCCACGGCGAGAACGACTACACGAAGAAAGGCAAGCTGGCCGGCTGGACGCCCGGCGTCGGCCTGAACGCCGCCGGCCGCCAGCAGGCTCAGGCCCTGGCCGCGCGCCTCAAGGCCGCGCCGCTCAAGGCGATCTATTCCAGCCCGCTGCAACGCGCCCGCGAGACCGCCGCGCCGCTGGCGGAAGCGAAGCAGTTGCCGGTGACCCTCCTGGACGGGCTGGGCGAAGTCCGGTACGGCGCCTGGCAGGGCCAGAGCCTAAAGCGCCTGGCCCGGACCAAACTCTGGCGCACAGTGCAGGGCCTGCCGTCGGCGATGCAGTTCCCGGACGGCGAGACGTTCCGGGCCGTGCAGAGCCGCGCCGTGGACGCCGTGGAGCAGATCGCGCGCGCGCACCCCAAGGGTCTGGTGGCCGCCTTCTCGCACGGCGACGTGATCAAGCTGATCGTCGCCCACTACCTGGGCCTGCCGCTCGACCTGTTTCAGCGGCTGATGATCAACACCGCCTCCATCACCGCCCTCCAGCTCGGCCACGGCCGGCCGGTTTTGGTAAAATTGAACGACACCGGTGTTGAGACGCACAAGTGAAGCCTGTCGCGTAGGGCGTATTCCCGATGGCGGCATCGACCGCCGGGAATAGGCTATACGGAATACGCACCATGTCCGGTCCCGTCTACGAAGTCAACCCCGCGGCCCACATCACCACGGGCGCCATCGGCCAGCCCGGCAAGCGCGTGTTCTACCTGCAGGCCGCCGACCGCAACGCGACCGTGACGCTGATCGTCGAGAAACTGCAGGTGGAGGCGCTGGCCCAGAGCATCGCCCAGCTTATGGACGAGCTGCACGAAAAATTCCCGAACCTGCAGCGGACGGAGGTGGCCTATCGCGCCGACCGCATGGCGCTCCAGATGCCGCTGGACCCGGCCTTCCGCGTCGGCCAGCTGGGACTGGGCTATGACCCCGACCGCGACCTGATGGTGCTGGTGGCGCAGGAGATCACCACCGAGGAGCGCAAACCGGAAGAGGCCGGCGTGGCCCGCATCTTCGCCACCCGCGCCCAGATGCTGGCGCTCTCCCAGCACGGCCTGGCCCTCGTCCGCCAGGGCCGCCCGATCTGCGGCTTGTGCGGCCAGCCGATCGATCCCGGCGGCCACTTCTGCCCGCGCAGCAACGGCCACAAGCACTGACCCCATGGCGGACACGCCATCGCCCCGTCCCGTCAGCGCCGAGGCCATCCTGCGCCTCCTGCAGGACGGTCCGCTGGCGCTGCACGGGCTCCTGCCCTACGGCTCCAACTACACCTTCCTGGCGCGCGTCGGCCGGGACGACGACCAGGTGCTCGCCGTCTATAAGCCCATCAAGGGCGAGCGCCCGCTCTGGGATTTCCCCGAAAACACGCTCGCCTTCCGGGAGGTGGCCGCCTATCGGGTGAGCGAGGCGCTCGGCTGGCGCTTCGTGCCGCCGACGGTCTTCCGCCGCGACGGCCCGCACGGCCCCGGCTCGCTGCAATACTTCATCCACGCCCAGCCGGACTTCCACTACTTCAACCTGGCCGACGAGGACCGCCCGCAGATGCGGCGCGTGGCCCTCTTCGACGTGATCATCAACAACGCCGACCGCAAGGGCGGGCACCTGCTCAAGGACCACGCCGGCCGGCTGTGGCTGATCGACCACGGCATCGGCTTCCACGTCCAGAACAAACTGCGGACCGTGATCTGGGACTTTGCCGGCGAGCCGATCCCGGAGGCGCTGCTGGAGCAGGTGGCGGCGTTCCGCCAGAAACTCGACTGCGACGAAGACCTGAAGGCCGCGCTCAACGCCCTGCTCGACCCGCTGGAGGTCGCCGCGCTGCGCCGCCGCGTGGACCGGCTGCTGGCCGCGCGCCGCTTCCCGCAGCCCGCCTCGGGGCGCAGTTATCCCTGGCCGCCGGTCTAACCGCCCGGTCAGCGAAGGAGGCCGCATGGATTTCGACAAGCTCCTCAAACAGGCGACGGACCAGGTCCGCGAGGCGGCCGCCGGCGTGCTGCAAGGCGTGGACGCCCTGCTGCCGGACGACGAGCCGGTGGGCGGGACGCCCGCGCCGGTCCAGCGCAAGGTCCTGGCCGTGATCTTCAATCCGCGCATCCAGTCGGCCGGCGGCCGCAAGCTGTCCGAGGCCCTGAACTGGAACAACCCGGACGACCTCATCCCGCGCCACATCGCCGACCTGAAGGAATGCAGCTACGGCTACGCCAATTTCCAGGTGGTCGAGCGGGTGGAGGTGGACCGTTTCCCGGCCAAGGCCGACGGTTTCGTCTATGACGGCGATGAGTTCGTGAAGTGCTTCCGGCAGAACGCCGGCTTCCATCAGCCGGATATGGTGGACTATCACCGCATCCTGGCCGACTTCGACGTTGTGAATAAAGTTAACCGCGGCGCCATCGACGAGGTCTGGCTGTTCGCGTTCCCGTACGCCGGCTTCTACGAGTCGATCATGGCCGGGCCGGGCGCCTTCTTCTGCAACGCGCCGGCGCTGGAGGGCGTGGCCGGCGCGCAACGGCGCTTCATCATCATGGGCTACAACTACCAGCGCGGGGCCGGCGAGATGCTGGAGAACATGGGCCACCGGGCCGAGTCCATCGTCGGCCACGCCTACCGCTTTACGCGCGGCGACGCCAACCTGTGGGAGCGCTTCACGCGCTACGACAAGACCCACCCCGGCCAGGCCGAGGTCGGCATCGTCCATTTCGCCCCCAACAGCCAGCGCGACTACGACTGGGGCAACAAGACCAAAGTGATGAGCCGCGCCGACACCTGGCTGAAGTTCCCGGACCTGAGCGGCGAGGGCCGGATCATGGATTGTTCGGATTGGGGGAACGGCGACCTGCGCGCCCACCACATCTGGTGGTTCAAGCGCTTCCCGCACATCACCGGCTCGGCCAACGGCGTGGCCCTCAATTGGTGGCGCTACGTGATCGATCCCAACACGGTGCGGGCGTAGGGCGTTGGCGTAGGGGACGCACCGCGGCGCGCCCCTACGCCAACAGCCTCAAAACCGCCGGCGCAAAACCGGTCAGGTCGCGCAGGCCATCGGCGAAGGCGGCCCGTTCACGGCCGACGATGATCGTCGGCACCGGGTTGCGCGTGTGGTGCGAATGGCTCAGGTCCTCTAAATTGCCGTGGTCCGACGTGATCACGATCAGCCCGGCCGCGTCGTCCCAGGCCGCCAGCAGGCCGCCCAGCACCGCGTCGAACGTCTCCAGCAGCGCCGCGGCGTCGGCCAGCTCGCCGCGGTGCCCGGCGTAGTCCGTCAGCCAGTGTTCGAAGAAGGCAAATTGATAACGGCGCGCGGCCTCGGCCAATCTGCGGCCCGCCTGCGGCGGGTCGTAGACCGGGACATCCGTGATCTTCAACTCGCGGCGCCAGCCCGCGCCCGTGAAGTCCGCGCTGAAGGCCTGCCCGGCGCGGATGTCGTCGACGGTCATGAGCGGGTAGCCGCCGGCCACCACCGCCAGCGGCACGGCTGAGTAATTGCGCCGGCCGGACTGGATGGCGTCAAAATAGCGCGGCGGGTAGCCGCTGAGCAAGCCGGCTTCGAGACCTCGGTCTCGAAGCCTTCGGAAGAGCGAGGCGCGCTCGATGATCTCGGCCACGGTGCGGTTGGGTTTCGGGCCCCAATGCCCGCCGGCCAACAGCGGCGCGTTCAGGCCGGTGAGGATGGCCGCCTGGCCCGTGGCCGACTGCGGCGGGCCGTCCACGCCCAGGCAGGCGTCGGTGGGGATGAAGAGCGCGCGCCCGGTCTCCAGGCGCGGCGTGTCGGCCAGCAGACGGCGGCCGCCCAGCAGACCGGTCAGGTGCGGCATTCGCGCCGCGGCGAACGGGTTGTGCGCGGGATCATCCGCGCCCAGGCCGACGCCGTCTAAGAAGAGGAAGAGGATGTGCATGGACGGAAGTAATACCACGCCGACGGCCGGCCCTGGCCCGGCTCGTAGCCGGTGAGGGTCAGCCCGGGCGTGAACGCGGCGATCACCTGCTCTCGGGTCAGCCCCCATAAACCCCGGTCCGGGTCCGGCTGAAAGGCATAGAGCAGATACTGACTGTCCGGCGCCAGCCAGCGTTGCAGGCCGGCCACGTAGCGCCGGCGTCCGGCGTCATCGAGCGAGTGGAAGCAGCCCATGTCCAGCGCCAGGTCGAACGGGCCGGGGAGCGCCAGCGCCTCCAGGCGGGTCACGTCGCCGACGAACAACGCCGCCCGCGCCTCATACCCGCGCAGCTTGCGCCGGGCCTGGGCGATGGCGCGCGGCACGAAATCGACGCCGGCGACCTGCCAGCCCTGCTCGGCCAGGTAGCGCAGGTTGGTGCCTGTGCCGCAGCCGAGGTCGAGCGCCCGGCCCGGCGCGCGGCCGGCGACGGCGCGGACCAGCTCCGGCGCCGGGATGCCGGAGTCCCACGGGGGGCGGGAGAGATATTTCCACGCAAACGTCAGGCGCCGCAACATCACGTCTTGTCCAGCGCC
Organism: Anaerolineales bacterium; assembly: GCA_034434015.1. Taxonomy (GTDB): domain Bacteria; phylum Chloroflexota; class Anaerolineae; order Anaerolineales; family UBA6663; genus SpSt-583. The sequence goes on along the minus strand of DAOUAB010000134.1, from coordinate 17,120 downwards.
GCCCGGACCTCGGCGGCGTCCAGTTCCCCCACCGTCCGCCAGATTTCGCGCCCGTAGCGGTCGAACAGGATGAAGGTCGGCGTCGCGCGCAGGTCCAGCTCGTCGCCCAGTTGCCGGCCAACAGCCGAGGCCACATCCAGGCGGATGACGGTCAGCTCGTCCTTCAGCTCGCGTTCCAGGGCGTCCAGGATGGGTTTGGCGGCCAGGCAGCCCGCGCAATAGTCGGAGTAGAACTCCACCAGCACCGGCTGGCGCGGGCTGCGGATGGCGAGTTCCGCCTGAGCCGCGTCCTGCAGCGGGCTGGCGCCGGTGCGCAGACTGAGCCAGACGGCGGCCAGCGCCAGCGCCGCGACGCCCAGCGCCAGCCCCTTGCGCCGGGTGAAACCGGTGAGATAGAACACGGCCAGCAACCCGCCCAGTCCCAGGCCGGCCAGGATGAGAAACGAGAATTGGTTGAGGGGATTTAAGGCGACCATCGACCGGCCCTCCACACCGCGCTCAGTCCGCCGCGCGGCGCACAAGCTCAAGTTTCGTTGACAATGCCGTACCCCCATGTTACCATCCCGCCGACGCTTGTTTCAAAGCCTGATCTGACCGCCGTCTCCAAACCGCGACGAACCGCCGGGCGCCGAACGGTACAGGCAAGCCGACGGCTCGCCCCGACCCGCCGGCCCCGGCCCGACAACCCAACCTGGTGCGCCACATCATCCAACCCTGGAGGTTTTGGATCGTATGAAAGAATACGGAACCGATAAAATCCGCAACGTCGCGCTCGTCGGGCACAGCGGCTCCGGCAAGACCACGCTGACCGAGGCCTTCCTCTTCAACACCGGCGTGACGACGCGGCTGGGCAGGGTGGAAGACGCCACCACCGTGTCCGATTTTGAAGACGAAGAGCGCCGCCGTAAGATCTCCATCTCCACGTCCGTCCTCCCCATCGAGTATCACGACCACAAGATCAACGTTCTGGACACGCCCGGCTTCACCGACTTCGTCGGCGAGGTCAAGTCCGCCCTGCACGTGTGCGAGGCCGCCATCGTCGTGGTCGACGCGGTGGCCGGGGTGGAGGTGGGCACCGAGCTGGTCTGGAACTACGCCGACGAGTACAAGCTGCCGCGCTTCGTGGTCATCAACAAGCTGGACCGCGAGAACGCCAACTACGCGCGCACCCTGGCGCAGATCCAGGAGGCGTTCCGAGCCAAGCTGGTGCCGGTGCAGCTGCCCATCGGCGAGCAGGCGGCTTTCAAGGGCGTCGTCGGCCTGCTGACCATGAAGGCGCGCCTGGGCAAGGGCGATCAACTCGCCGACATCCCGGCCGACCTCAAGGACGCGGCGGCGAAGGCCCGCACCGCGCTGATGGAGGCCGCCGCCGAGGGCGACGACGCCCTGATCGAGAAGTATCTCGGCGGCGAGGAGCTCACCCAGGACGAGATCGTCCACGGCTTCCACAACGCCGTCAAGGCCGGGCTGTTCGTGCCGGTCTTCGTGGCCTCCGGCGCCGCCAACATCGGCATTATCCCGCTGCTCGATTCGATCCTGCGCTACACGCCCTCGCCGGCCGAGCGCCTGCCCACCGCCCACGGCAAGGCCGGCGACCAGCCGCTCCGGAACGACGACGCCGACCCGTTGTGCGCCTACGTCTGGAAGACCACGGCCGACCCGTTCGTCGGCCGGCTCACCTACGTGCGCGTCTTCTCCGGCGTGCTGCACGCCGACGGCCGCGTCTGGAACCACACCAAGTCGGCCGAGGAGCGCACCGGCGGCGCCAATGTGCCGCGCGGCAAGGAACTGATCAGCGTCAAGCACCTGCACGCCGGCGACATCGGCGTGCTGGCCAAACTCAGCGTCACCCAGACCGGCGACTCGCTCGGCGAGAAGGCCGCGCCGCTCACGGTGGACCCGCCCAAGTATCCGCGCGCGCTGTACGCGGTGGCCGTCCACCCCAAGACCCAGGCCGACTCGACCAAGATCAGCCCGACGCTCACCCGCCTGTGCGAGGAGGACCCCACCCTGCACTGGCGGCAGGAGCCGGCCACCAAGCAGACCATCCTGGAGGGCATGGGCGACCAGCATATCGACGTGGCCGTGCGCCGCGCCGAGGCCAAGTTCAGCCTGGGCCTGACCGTCGACCTGCCCAAGGTGCCGTATCGCGAGTCGATCACGAAGAAAGCCGAAGGCCACCATCGCCACAAGAAGCAGACCGGCGGCGCCGGCCAGTTCGGCGAGGTCTTCCTGCGCATCGAGCCGCTGCGCGACGGCGAGACCTATGAGTTCACGGACGAACTGGTGGGCATGAACCTGTCCAAGAGCTACCTGCCGCCCATCGACAAGGGCATCCGGGCGGTGATGGAACAGGGCGTCATCGCCGGCTACCCGGTCTCGGCCGTGAAGGTCATCGTCTACGACGGCAAGGAGCACCCGGTGGACTCCAAGCCGATCGCGTTCGAGGTGGCCGGGCGCGAGGCGTTCAAGAAGGCGGTGGAGGCCGCCAACCCGGTGCTGCTCGAGCCGATCATGCGCCTGCAGGTGACCGTGCCGGAGGGCAACATGGGCGACGTCCTGGGCGACCTGAACACCCGCCGGGCGCGCGTCCAGGGCATGAACCAGGAGGGCGGCAAGAGCGTCATCACGGCCGAAGTCCCGCTGGCCGAGGTGCAGCGCTACGTCACCGACCTGCGCTCGATCACGGGCGGCCGCGGCGTGTTCTCGATGGAGTTCGAGCGCTACGACATCGTCCCGGCCCACATCACCCAGCCGATCATCGCCGCGCACAAGAAGGAGAAATCGGCGGAGGCAGAAGAATAATGTCATCGCGGCGTCCCGCTGGGACGCCGCGACGCTGCAATCACCCAACGCCGGGGCGCCTTGCGGTCCCCGGCGTCTTCTTTAAATTCAATTCACGGGCCTGGCGTCAGCGTCGGCAACAGCGGCGCGTTGGGGGGCGGGGCGCTGACCGCGCAGCGCAGGCCCACATTATCGTAGCCCCGGTTCGGGTCGCGGCCCAGGCGGTTGGCGGCGCGCACAAATTGCGGGTCGGTGGCGAAGGCGCCGCCGCGCGCCACGCGCTCCGTCCCGGCCTCCGGGCCGGTCGGGTTCTGCGCCGGCGAGACGGCGTAGTAATCCGGGTCGTACCAATCCAGCACCCACTCCCAGACGTTGCCGGCCAGGTTGAGCACGCCGAGCGCCGAGGCGCCCGTGGCGTACAGCTCGACGCGCTCGGTGTCGCTGCCCTCCCCGCGCCCGAAGTGGCCGCGGCCGAGGTCGAGGTCATTGCCCCACGGGTAAAGGCGCCCGTCCGGGAAGCGGGCCGCGCGCTCCCACTCGGCCTCGGTGGGCAGGCGGCCGCCGGCCCAGGCGCAGTAGCTGATGGCCTGCGCGTGGGTGACGTTCACCACGGGGTAGTCGGCGAAGGCGGGGTTGCCGTAGTAGTCCGGGCGCGTGCGCGACCCCGGCTCGAGCGGCGGCCCGCATGCGCCGGCCTCGACACACAGGGCATAGCGGGCATTGCTCACCTCCACCGTCTCCAGCCAGAACGCCGCCAGCGTCACCGTATGCGCCGGGCGCTCCCAGCGCTCGGCGTACGGGTCGGAGCCGGGGGGCGAGCCCATGACGAACTCGCCGGCCGGGATGTAGGCCAGCGGCGCCAGCCGGCTGAAGGGCGTGGCCGAGGGCGGCGGCGCGATGAGGGGGGTCGGCGAAACGCCCCGCGTTTCGCTTAGGGGAACGACGGAGCCGCTCCCCGGAGTCGCCGCGCCTGCGGCCCCGCTCGGGGACGGCGCCGGCGAGGCGCGCTCAGCGGGCGCGATGAGGGGCGTGGGCGTGATCGCCGGGGTCCGATCGGACCCGTCCACGCGGATCGGCGTGAGCGTGGGGATGAGGGTGGGCAGCGGCGCCAGCGGGGCCGGCGCGCAGCCGGCGAACAGGGCGGCCAGGAAGCCGAGCGCGATGATCCGCCGGGCGGGCATCGTCAGCGTTTGCGCGCCGACTTCCTCTTCCCGCGGTACGGCTCCACCTTGAGCACATGCACCTGGCAGGCGTCGGCCAGGAAGATGCGGCTCTTGATACGCGGGTCGAGCTCCTTCTCGTCGGCGGCGGTGGTGAGCACGGTGGGGAGCCGGGCGTCGAAGCGCTGGTTGAAGACCTGGAAGAAGCGCTCGCGGAAATAGCCGGCCGTGTTGAGCTGGGTGCTGATGTCGTCGATCACCAGCAGTTCGACGCCGCGGATCTGGCTCAGCGCCTTGGCGTTGCGCTCGTCCTGCTCGCGCCCGGCGGACCGGAACAATTCCATCAGGTCCGGGTAGGTGACAAAGATGACGGGTTTGCCGAACTGGGCGCGGTGGTTGGCGATGGCGGCCGCCAGATGGGTCTTGCCGGAGGCGTACGGCCCCACCAGCACGAACCAGCCGTGCGGGTCGTCGGCGTACTCGCGGGCGGCGCGGATGGCGTTGAGGAAGTGCTGGCGCGCGTCGCCGGTCAGGTCGGCGCGGTGGTCGAAGGTCTCGAAAGTCTGGCCGCGGTGCAGGGCCAGCGTGGACACGTCGGCGGCGACGCTGGTTTTGCCGGCGCGGAAGTCCGGGGCCAGGATGTTGAGGGTGGCCACGATCTCGGCGTCGCTCAGGCGGCTGGCCACGCGCGGCTCCAGGTCCTCGATGCGCCGGTTGGTGGTGATGACGGTGGGCAGATGGGCGTTGTAGCGATAGTTGAGCAGCTGGTAGAGCTTCTCCACCGCCCAGGCCGTCGGGCTTTCGGTGCCCAGGTCGTCCAGGATGAGCAGCGGGGCGTCGCGCACCTCGTCGAAGCGCTGGTTGTAGGTGGTCTCGGCCCGCGGCGCAAAGGTCTCGCGTAGGAAATCCAGCAGGTCGGGCGTGTTCAGGAAGAGCGCCGGATGGCCCTGGGCCAGGCTGTAGTTGGCGATGGCGGCCGCCAGGTGGGTCTTGCCGCAGCCGTAGGTGCCGATCAGCAGCAGCCAGTTCTCGGGCTTCTCGGCGAAAGCCCGGCAGCGGTCGAAGGCGGCGCGCACGGTGGCGCGGATGTCCGGGTCCGGGCTGACGCCGTCGGCCAGGAAATTCTCGAACGTCTTGCCGGCCAGGCTCTCGATATTGCTGTCCGCCCGGAGCTGGGCGGCGCGCCGCAATTCCAGATGCGGGAGCTGGCAGGTGCACACCTGGACCTTGCCAAAGTTCGGGTGCGTGATCGGCAGCTCTTCGCGCACGTAGCCCAGGCCGTGGCAGCGCGGACAGTCCGGGTCGCCGACGCCGGCTTCGACGCGGCGGGGCGGGGCGGCGGGTTCAGTCATCGTCGTTCACCAGGTAGCCGTCATAGCGGCTGAGGTCCGGCGGGCGGTCCGCGGCCGGCTGGACGTTGCGGCCCTCGGCCCGCATCCGGTCCAACACGGCCAGGATGTACTTCCACTTGCGGATGTTGTTGCGCACCGCGATGCGGATGGCGTCCTCGATCCACTCGGCCGGATAGGTGGCCATGGCGTCGCGCAGCTCATCGGCGATGAGCGGCGTGAGCGGGCCGACGTTCTGCTCGTAGAGCACGAACAGGTTGGAGCGCACGTGGCTGAGGGTGACATGGCCCTGCAGGGCGTCGTCCGGGCGCCACTCGCCGGCCGTCAGCTTCTCCACCGCCTCGCGGCCCTTGGGCGTGTTGACGAAGTACAGGTCGTGCCGGGTGGTGGCGTCTTCGATGGAGACGTACAGCAGCGTGCCGCGCGCCTCGGCCCGCTCCAGGGCGTCGTCGAGGATCTCCTGCGCCTGGCGCGGCGACGCCGACAGCCCGCGCAGGAACAGCTCATCGCGCGCCAGGTCCTCGCGGCGCAGGTAACGGTACTGGCCCTCCATCAGGCTCAGGCGCCAGAAGGCGTAGAGCGTCACCTTGAGCTCGCCCAGGTGGTCGATGGCCGGGAGCAGGTCGCTGAAGAACGGCTCCGGCAGCGGGACCGTCTTCAGCTTTCCATCGGGGAAACCGGCGAAGCCTTGCATGGTTGCCCGGACCTCACCTGACCCCACCCGCCGCCACCCGCCTCTGCCCGCCTCGGACAGGAGCGGGAAAGGGAGGCCGGGGAGGGGTCAGGTCAATGCTAATACCCTCTCAAGTCGACTTTGGCCGCATTCTCGAATTTCGCGAGTTTCTCCAAGAACACCAGCTCCACGCCCGAATGCGTCGGGCCGTTGCGGTGCTTGGCGACGATGATCTCGGCGATGCCGTGCCGGCCGGGTTCCTTCTCCGGGTCCGGGCGGTGGATGAACATGACGATATCGCTATCCTGTTCAAGACTGCCGCTCTCGCGCAAATCCGAAAGCATCGGCCGCTTGTCCTGGCGCTGCTCGACGGCGCGCGAGAGCTGGGCGCCGGCCAGCACCGGGACGTTGATCTCGCGCGCCAGCTGCTTGAGGCCGCGCGAAATCTGCGAGACCTCTTGGACGCGGTTATCCTTGTTGCGGCCGTCGCCCTGCATGAGCTGAAGATAATCCACGATCACCAGGTCCAGCCCGTACTCCTGCTCCAGGCGCCGGCACTTGGCGCGCAGCTGCGTGGGCGTCAGGGCCGGCGTGTCGTCCAGGTAGATCGGGATCTCGCTCAAGACGTTGGTGGCCTGGGTGAACAGCGGCACCTCGTCGTCGCGGAGCTGGCCCAGGCGCAGCCGCTGGGAGTCGATGCCGGTCTCCTGGGACATCAGGCGCTGCACCAGCTGCTCGTTGCCCATCTCCAGCGAGAAGATCGCCACCCGCTTGCGGTAGATCTGCGCCGCGTTCTTGGCGACGCTGAGCATGAAACCGGTCTTGCCCGAACCCGGCCGGCCCGCGATGATCAGCAGGTCCGACTTCTGCAGGCCGCCCAGCACCTTGTCCAGGTCGATGAAGCCGGTGGGCACGCCGAACAGCTCGCCCTGGTGCTCCAGGCGGTACTCCACCTGCTTGTAGTAGTCGCTGAGCACCTCGCCGATGTGCTTGAGGTCCTTGTTGAGGCGCTGCTCGCTGACGGCGAAGACGGCCGTCTCGGCCTCGCCGACCACTTCCTGGATGTCGCGCGCCTCGTCGTAGGCCAGCCGCGCGATCCGGGAGGCGGCCTCGAGCAGGTTGCGGCGCAGGCTGTCGCGCTGGACGAGGCGGCCGTACGCCTCGGCGTGGAGCGACGACGGGACGGTGTTGAGCAGCTGCGTCAGGTAGGCCGTCCCGCCGACCTCGTCCAGCTGGCTGCGCGCCTCCAGCAGCCTGGCGACGGTCAGCACGTCCACCGGCTGGCGCTGGTCGTGCAGGTGGACGAAGGCGTCCCACAGCCAGCGGTGCTTGATCAGGTAGAAGTCTTCCGGCTTAAGGAAGGCGGCGACGTCGTAGTAGGCGTCCGGGTTGATCAGGATCGAGCCGAGCACGGCCTGCTCGGCCTCGAGCGAGTACAGGGCCGGGCGCACGGACGGGGGGCCGCCCGCGGGCGCCCCCCCGTCGGCGGACGATCCCAGATCGACCAGCTCGTTGTCAGCCATGCGGTAATCTGCCAGACGAAAAGGCCAGGCCCGGCGTCAACCGTTGGCCTGGCCTGCGCATTCGATACGCGGCGCCCGCTCAGTTCTCGGGCTTGTCCTTGCCCCCCAGATCGTCGAGGTCCAGCGAATCCAGGAAATCCTTGAACGCGTCCAGCTTGTCTTCGCTGCCCCGCGTCGCGGCCGCCTCCTCGCCCTCGACCTCCGCCTCCGGCTGGACGGCGGCCTTGGCCATCACCGCGTCTTCAATGTACACCGGGACGCGCAGCCGGACGGCCAGGGCCAGGGCGTCCGACGGGCGCGAGTCGATCTCCAGGTGGCGGCCGTTGGCCTCCATGACCACCCGGGCGTAAAAGACCTCGTTCTTCAGCTCGGAGATGACGATGTGCTCCACCTCGCCGCCCATCTCCGTGATGACGTTCTTGAGCAGGTCATGCGTCAGCGGCCGGGGCACCTCCACCTCCTGCAGGGTGACCGTGATGGCGTCGGCCTCGCACGGCCCGATCCAGATGGGCAGGTAGCGCTCGCTGTCGACGTCCTTCAGGATGACGACGCGATGTTGGGACATCAGGCTGACCCGGATGCTGTCGATGGTGACTTCTACCATGCGCGTTTACCCTCGGCGGTGAGTGGAGGGGATTCTAGCACAAAACAGCGGGCCTCACGCAGGACGCCCCCGGCGCCGCGCCGCAAACAAAAACACAACGCCCCGGCGCGGCCGGCGGCGGGCCGTCTGCTAAAATAGCCCTGTGTCTCCGCTGCAAAGGAAGGGCCCATGAGCACTGACCCCCTGATCGGCAAGCAGTTCGGCTCCTACGAACTCAAGGAGTTGCTCGGCCGCGGCGGCATGGCGGCGGTCTACCTCGGCTACCAGGCGTCCATCGACCGCTCGGTGGCGGTCAAGGTCCTGCCGGCCGAGCTCCTGGCCGACCCGCACTTCCTCACCCGCTTCCTGAACGAGGCCCGCACGCTGGCCCGGCTCACCCACCCGTCGATCCTGCCGCTGTACGATTTCGGCGAGGCCCACGGCATGCCCTACATCGTCATGCCGCTGATGACCCGGGGCACGCTGGCCGACCGGCTCCAGGCCGGCTCGCTGTCGCTCGACGAGACGGTCCGCATCATCACGGCGGTGGCCCAGGCGCTGGATTTCGCCAACAAACAGGGCATCCTGCACCGCGACATCAAACCCAACAACATCCTGTTCGACCAGCACGACAACCCGTACCTGGCCGACTTCGGCATCGCCAAGGCCACCGAGTCCAGCACCAGCCTGACCGGCACCGGCATCATCGGCACGCCGGACTACATGAGCCCGGAGCAGGCGCGCGGCGACCCGCTCGACCACCGCTCCGACCTGTACTCGCTGGGCGTGGTGGCCTACCAGTGCCTCACCGGCCACCAGCTCTTCCGGGCGACCACGCCGATGGGCGTGATCTTCAAGCACGTCAGCGAAGCGCCGCGGCCGCTGCGCGATCTGCGCCCGGACCTGCCCGAGGCGGTGGACCGGGCGGTGCTCAAGGCGCTCTCCAAGACCCCGGCCGACCGTTACGCGTCGGCCAGCGACTTCGCCCGCGCCCTGTCGCGCGCCGCGGCCGAGGCCCTGGCCACGCCGCCCAGCGTCGGGACCGCCGTCCACGAGGAGGCGCCGACCGAGGCCATGCCGGAGGTCGGCGACCGCAGCTGGAGCACGTCCAGCGTCGCTCCAGAGCCGACCAGCACCGTGCGCCGGCCCACTCTAAGCGGCGCCGCCGGCGCGGCGTCTGCGTCAGCCTTCAGCCTGCCCGCCGGACCGGCCGCGCCGGCCAAGAGCGGCCCCAACTGGCTGCTCATCGGCGGCGGGGCCGCGGTGGCGGCCGCGCTGTGTTGCGGCCTGATCTTCGTGGGGCTGCCGGCGCTCGGACTGCTGACCGCCGGCGGCGCCACCGCCACCCCGGCGGTGCAGGCGCTGTTCCAGGACGATTTCGAGTCGCCGCTCGACAGCTGGAGCCCGTTCGACGACGGCGAGGTCTCGCGGTCGTTCGAGGCCGGCCAATACGTCTTCCGCTCGAGCAAGACCAACTGGTTCTCGTGGGACACCTCGCCCGAGCCGCTCTCGAACGTGCGCGTGGAGGTGACGGCCCGCAGCACGGGCGCCGAGGACGCCTCGTTCGGCCTGATGTGCGCCTACCAGGACGGCGACAATTACTACTACGCCGGCATCGACGTCAACGGCTATTACGCCATCATTCGCACCCAGGCCGGCGAGGACTTCTTCCTGACCGACGCCTCCAACCAGCAGTGGCTGATCTCCGACGCCATCGCGACCGGCGCCGAGTCTTATCAGCTGGCGTTGGAATGCGGCGGCGGCGACCTGGTCCTGTCGGTGGATGGGACCGTCATCGCTTCGGTGCAGGATGACACCTTCGACGCCGGCCAGGTGGGCCTGTTCCTGTCCACGTTCGAACAGCCCGACGCCGAGGTCTGGTTCGACGATTTCATCGCCGTCGCGCGTTGAGCCCGCTCTTTTGACTCGCCGGCGCAAACCCGGTATCCTGTAGTCATTCCGGCTCACCATCCTCAAGGAGACCACCGCCTATGGCACCGCGCTGGGAATACTGCATCCTGACCCGCATGAGCAACGGTCCGGACACCAAGTGGTACGTCAACCGGGTGTTCGATTACACCGAGCCGTTGATGCCGGTCGAAGTCACCGAGCCTCTCTTCCGCAGCTACAACGAGGAATTCGATATCCTGCACGCCAAGATGCTCTACCCGATCCTGCCGGCGGTGCTCAACCGCCTGGGCGCGGACGGGTGGGAGCTGCTGGACGACATGCAGACCGGCCTGACCGGCGCCGAGGGCCTGGTGCTGCGGCGCCCGGCGGCGGAGGCGCCGCCCCCCGGCCGGGCGGCCGCCAAATCGGCCAAACGCCCGGCGGCCCGCAAGCCGGCCGGCCGCAAACGCAGTTGACGGCCGCCGCACTCCAAACCGCCCAAGCGAGCGATGCGCCTGAGGCCGCCGGGGAGCACCCGGTGGTCTCTTTTTAGCCCTCCGGCGCCGTCTTTGCCGCCGAGGCCAAAGTCGGTATCATTAACCCTATGGCCGTCCGCCGTGACCACGAGACCAACCGCATCGACTGGTTGGTGTTCAACCTGCGCTGGCTCATCGTCGCCGCCGCCGCGCTGTTGATGTTCATCGGCCCGGGCGCCGCCCCGCCGGACGCGGTCGACATCGCCGTCCTGGCCGTCATCCTGTTGGTCAACATCGGCCTGACCCTGATGGAGTTCTTCGAGTTCTGGCATCCGGCGGTGCCGTACGCCTCGCTGACCGCCGACCTCCTGCTGAGCTGGAGCCTGTTCGCGACGACGGGCGGCGCCCACGGGCCGCTGATCTGGATCGGCCTGCTGCCCAGCCTGACGGCGGCGCTGCGCCACCGCTGGTACACGGCTCTGGGCGCCGCCGCCCTGTTCCTGGCCGGCCAGGCGGCCATCATCGCCGTCGACAGCGCGGCGCGCGTCCAGGGCCTGGCCCGCCTGGGCGTGACGGCCGCCCTGCTCCTGCCGGCCACCGGCGTGGCCTGCATGATCGGCGCCCAGCTGCGCCGGCTCCTGCAGCTGGCGTTCCGCCAGCAGCAACAGGCGCGCGCCCGCCAGGCCCAGAGCCTGCGCAAACACGCCCGCGCCATCTACGACATGGCCTCGATGGTCTCCGCCACCCTGGACTATGAAAAGGTGCTGGACGCCGCGCTCAATTTCGGCGCGCTCGGCGCCGAGGGCCAGCCGCTGACCTCGTCGGAGATGGTCTGCGCCGTGCTGCTGTTTGAGGAAGAGCAATTGCACGTGGGCGCGGCCTGGCGCCTGCCGCCGGCCGACAACCGCGTGGTCTGCCCCGGCCGCGAAGGGGTCCTGGTCCAGGTGATCCGCAGCGGCGACCCGGCCGTCATCCAGGACCCGGACCGCGACCCGGAGCTGCAACAGTTCGTGGGCTTCCGCAGCTGCCGGGCGCTGATGGCGCTGCCGCTGCGCGTCGGCTTTGAGACGTACGGCGTGGTGCTGTACGCCCACCCCCAGCCCGATTTTTTCGACGAGGACCAGCGCGCGTTCTTCAACGCCATGGTCAACCAGGCCATCATCGCCCTGCAGAACGCCCGCCTGTACCAGAACCTGCGCCAGGAGAAGGAGCGGCTGGTGGAGGTGCAGGAGGAGGCCAACAAGAAACTGGCCCGCGACCTGCACGACGGCCCGACCCAGGCCGTGGCCGCCCTGGCCATGCGCGCCAACTTCGCCCGCCGCCTGCTCGAGCGCGACGACAAGGCCGCCGCCGAAGAGCTGTTCAAAATGGAGGACCTGGCGCGCCGCACCACCAAGGAAATCCGCCACATGCTCTTCACCCTGCGCCCGCTGGTGCTGGAGAGCCAGGGCCTGACGGCGGCGCTCCGGCAGCTGGCCGAGAAGATGCGCGAGACGCACGGCCAGAACGTCATCGTCGAGGCCGACCCGACCGTGGAGGAGCGGCTGGAGAAGAACCAGCAGGGCGTCCTGTTCTACATCACCGAGGAGGCCGTCAATAACGCCCGCAAGCACGCCCAGGCCGAGCACATCTGGGTGCGCCTGCGCGCCAGCCGCGACATGCTGACGCTGGAGATCCAGGACGACGGCGTGGGCTTCAATGTGGGCGCGGTGGACGCCGACTACGACCGGCGCGGCAGCCTGGGCCTGGTGAATATGCGCGAACGCGCCGACATGCTCAGCGGGGCCGTCAAGGTCGACTCGGCCGAGGGCAAAGGCACGCGCATCACGGTCCTGGTCCCGCTGAACGAGAATTGACCGTGTAACGCCGGCCGCTCGTCTTCGTCTAATCATAACCGCGCAGAATAAGCCTGTGGCGGGCCGTCCGGCTCGCCCGGCGCCGTTAAGGAGCTGCCATGCAGACAGAAACCCTGATCATCATCGGCTCGGGCCCGGCGGGGCTGACCGCCGCCCTGTACGCCGCCCGCGCCAACCTCAACCCGCTGGTCATCGCCGGCAACCAGCTCGGCGGCCAGATCGCCATCACCAGCGACGTCGAGAACTTCCCCGGCTTCGACAACATCCTCGGCCCGGACCTGACCGAGAAGATGAAGGCCCAGGCCGAGAAGTTCGGCGCCCGGATCGAGTACGACGAGGTGATCGAGGTCGACCTGACCCACGGCCGGCCGTTCCGGCTGAAGACCTACAGCCAGGCGTATGCGGCCGACGCCGTCATCATCGCCACCGGGGCCTCGGCCAAACGGCTGGGCATCCCGGGCGAGGCCGAACTGATCGGCCGCGGCGTCAGCTACTGCGCCACCTGCGACGGCTTCTTTTTCAAGAACAAGGACGTGATCGTGGTCGGCGGCGGCGATTCGGCCCTGCAGGAGGGCCTGTTCCTGACCAAGTACGCCGACCGCGTCCGCATCGTCCACCGCCGCGACACCCTGCGCGCCGGCGAGACGCTCAAAGCGCGCGCCTTCGCCAACCCCAAGATCCAGTTCGTCTATAACACGGTGCTGGACCGCATCGAGGGCGACGGCAAGGTCCAGCGCGTGAAGGCGCGCCACGTCACCAGCGGGAACGTCGAGACCTGGGAGACCGACGGCGTCTTCGTCTTCGTCGGCCACTTCCCCAACAGCCAGCTCTTCCAGGGCCAGCTGGCGATGGACGCGCAGGGCTTCCTGATCGTGGATAAGTTCATGCAGACTTCGGTCCCCGGGGTGTTCGCGGCCGGCGAGATCATGGACCCGATCTACAAGCAGGCGATCTCGTCCGCCGGCCAGGGCTGTCAGGCGGCCATCGCCGCCGAGCGCTACCTCGAGTCTCTGCACGACGCCGAGCTGGCCCGGCCATAAGGCCGGCAACGACGACGCCCCCGGCGCAGGCCGGGGGCGTTTCTTTTTTCTGGACGGGCGCCGGCCCGCTAGCGGTGCAGGCCCCAGCGCTCGCGCGTGCGGCGCTCCAGGGGCGTGAAGACCAGCTGGTCGGCGGCCACGCCCACGGCGATGATCATCACCATCACGGCCATCACCTGCGCGGCGTCGTTCAGGTCGCGCCCGGTCTGCAGCAGGTTGCCCAGGCTGAGCGTGTAATACAGCAGCTCGGCCGCCATCAGCGAGCGCCAGGCGAACGACCAGCCCTGTTTGAGGCCGCTGAGCACCGCCGGCAGGGCCGCCGGCAGGATCACGTCGGTGTACAGCGCCGGGCCGCGGGCGCCCAGGTTGCGCGCCGCCTGCACGTAGTGCGGCGGCGTGTTCTTCACGCCGGACTCGACGCCCAGCGTGATGGAGAACAGCGCGCCCATCACCACCACGAACAGGATGGCGCGCTCGTTGAGGCCGAGCCACAGGATGGCCAGCGGCAGCCAGCACACGCTCGGCAGCGCCTGCAGGCCCATCACCAGCGACCCCAGCGTCTCATCCAGCACGCGGATGCGGCCCAGCAGCAGGCCGAGCAGCGTGCCGATCCCGAGCGAGATCAGGTAGCCGATCACGATGCGTTGCAGACTGGCGAGCGCGCCGCGCACAAACAACCCGCTGGCCAGGCCGTCCCAGAGCGCGCCCAGCACGGTAAGCGGACCGGGGAAGAGGTAGCCGGGCCACAGGCCGCTGCGCGCCAGCCCCTCCCACACGGCCAGAAGGGCGAGGTAGAAAACGCCGCGGCGCAGCCACGGGCGCCAGTCGGCGCGCTCGGCGGCCGGGGTCGTCCGCGAGGTCATGGTCAGCGCGCTCATCGCCCGCGGCCTCCGTGCGCGCGCTCATCAGCGTCGGCCGCCCGCAGTACCGCCATGACCTCGGCGGTGCGCGTCACCAGCCCCGGGTCCTCCAGCGAGCGCGGGCGCGGCAGGTCGATGTGGAACTCGCCCACGATGCGGCCCGGACGCGGCGAGAAGACCAGCACACGATCGCCCAGCGCCACCGCCTCGCGCACGTTGTGGGTGACGAAGATCACGGTCTTGCGGGTGGCCGCCCAGAGCGTCTCGAGCTCTTGATGCAGCCGGTCGCGGGTCAGGGCGTCCAGGGCGCCGAACGGCTCGTCCATCAGCAGCATGGCCGGGTCAATGGCCAGGGCGCGGGCGATGGCCACGCGCTGGCGCATGCCGCCGGAAAGCTGATGGACGTAGTGGCGCTCAAATCCGGTCAGGTTGACGCGCTCGATCCACTGCCGGGCGATGGCGGCGCGCTGTTGGGGCGGGAGGCCGGCCTGCTTCAGGCCGAATTCGACGTTGCGCTGCACGTCCAGCCACGGAAACAGGGCGGCCTCCTGGAAGAGCAGCACCCGGTCGGTGCCCGGCCCCTCCACCGGCTGGCCGCCGACCCGGATGGCGCCGGTGGTCGGGGTATCCAGGCCCGCGATCAGGTTCAGGAGGGTGGACTTGCCGCAGCCGCTCGGCCCGAGCAGGCAGACGAACTCGCCGGCCGCCACCTCCAGCGTGATGGACGTCAGGGCCGCCACCGTCTGCCCGTGGTGGCTGAAGACGCGGCTGACGTCTTCGAGCCGCAGCGACAGACCGGAGGCGGAATTGAGCGCGCCGGCTTGCGTTCGGTCTTTCGATCGGCCCACAGCCCAGGGTAATGCGCCCAGCATGCTCATGTCGCCGTCTCCCCTCGCCGGAAACGCGCCTTCGCGCTCAAACCGGTGCACGGCGCCGCCTCACGGGGCGGCCACCGGCGCCAGCCCCTTCTCGGCCAGGATCGCGTTGAGCGGCTCCAGCGCGTAGAGGCCGCTCAGGTCCGGCGGGGTCTCGCCCAAGAAGCCGAGGCTGAACGCGTCCTCGGCGGATTTGAACAGGGACGACGCGATCGGGTCGTACGTGATCTCCAGGTGGGTGAAGGCCTGGTCGATCACGGCCTGCGGCAACGCCCTGGCGGTGATGCGCTCGATCTCGGCGTTGACGATCTGCCTGGCGTCGTCCGGGTTGGCGTTGATGAATTGCACCGTCTCCACGTGCGCCCGCAGGAAGGCCTGCACCAGGTCCGGGTGCTCATCCAGGAATTTCTTGCTCACGATCAGGTGCGTGGTGACGAATTGGCCGCCCGGCCACAGCGTCCGCTCGTCCAGAAAAACCTGGCCGCCCGCCTCCTGGATCAGACGCGTGGCCCACGGCTCCGGCACCCAGGCGCCGTCGATCTGGCCTTGCTTGAAGAGGCTGAGGATGTCCGGGTTCTGGGTGGGGATGATCTCCACCGCGCCGCCCTTGTCGGCGGTCTCCAGGCCGTGCGCCTTAAGGTAGCTGCGCAGGGCGACGTCCTGCGTGTTGCCCAGTTGCGGGGTGGCCAGCTTCTTGCCCGCCAGGTCTTCCGGAACGCGGATGCCGGCCTCCGGCCGGACGATGAAGAGCGCGCCGGCGCTGGTGGCGCCGGCCAGGATGCGCAGCGCCTCGCCTTTGCTCTTGACGTAGCCGTTGATGGCCGGGTTCGGGCCGATGTAGCTCAGGTCGATCTCGCCCGCGAACATGGCCTCGATGACCGAGGGGCCGGCGTTAAAGGTTTTCACCTCCAGCGTCGCCCCCGGGCCCAAAGCCGCCTGAAAGGCGCCGCGCGCCACGCCGACCAGGCCAACGGCGTGCGTCAGGTTGGGGAAGTAGCCGAGTCGGACGGTGACGGCGGACTGGTCGGGCGCGGTGGCGGCGGCCGATGCGGCGCAACCCGCGGCCAGCAACGACAGCAGCAACAAACGGCTCAGGCTCCAGCGCGCGAGGGGTTTCATAGGCTAGGGCGCTCCATAGGACGACGGACAGCGACGTCGCGCTGCCCGCTCACACTTTCAGCCTACGTTAGCGGATGACAAGGGCAGTGAAGGCGCCGTGATAAAGCTGTGACAACGGACGGGCGTAGGGGAATCGTCAGAGGCTCAGGCCGTAACCCAGACCAGCCACCGTCTCGATAAAGTCCCGATCGCTGGCCGCGCCCGCCGCCGCCGTCAGCTTGCCGCGCAGCCGCCGCACCAGCTGGCGCAACATATCGCGGTCGCCGCCCTCCGGGCCCCAGACGTGGTCGATGAGGGTCTCCATCGGCAGGACGTGCCCGGCGTTGAGCATGAGGTAATCCAGCAGGCGGTTCTCCAGCGGGGTGAGGGCCACCGGCTGGCCGTCCGCGTAGCGCACTTCGCGCCGGCCGGGGTCCAGCGCCAGCGCCCCTACCTGGCGGATGGCCGGGACCGCCGCCTTGCCCACGCGGCGCAGGACGGCCTGCACGCGCGCCACCAGCTGGCGCGGGCTGAAGGGCTTAATCATATAGTCGTCGGCGCCCAGGCCCAGGCCGCGGACGATGTCGTCGTCCTCGGCCCGCACCGTGAGCAGGATCACGGGCGTGTCCGACCGTTCGCGGATGGTCCGGCACACCGCAAATCCGTCCAGCCGGGGCAGGTTGACGTCCAGCACCACCAGATCCGGCTGCTCACGCTCCCAACACTCCAGCGCCGCCTCGCCGTCGAAGGCCTGCACCACCTGGAACTGCTCGCGCCGCAGCGTGAAGGCCACCAGGTCGCCCAGCACGCGGTCGTCGTCCACCACCAGGATCTTCATGCGGCGTTGCCTCGCGGGAGAGTCAACCAGAACGTCGAGCCGCCGCCCGGCCGGTCGTCCACGCCCACCTGCCCGCCGTGCGCCTCCACCACCGCCTTGACGATGGACAGGCCCA
>DAOUAB010000133.1:0-10602 GCA_034434015.1 Anaerolineales bacterium | reverse complement strand
CGGACTCGCTGTTGGGTTGGTTGTTGCTGGGTCTGGCGGCGCTCAGCGCCATGACGGTCTTTCCGTACTACCCGTATCTCCTCACCGCCTATGCCGACCCGGAGTTCCAGGGTCAGCTGGTCGTCGCCGGCCTGACGACGCTCGCCGCCGGCGTGGCCCTCCTGCTGCCCGACGACGCCAACGCCCTGGCCCAGATTGCGGCCGCGCTGGTCGGCGGCGTCCTCAGCGTGTGGGCCCTGGTCACCTTGTGGCCGGCCACCCTTGAGCTGCTTGGGCCGGCCTGGACGCTCGGCTGGGGCTGGGCCGCGCTGTTGCTGAGTTTTGCGAGCGCGCTGATCCACGGCTGGGGCGCGCTCTTCCGGCCCCGGCGTTAAAGAACAAAGGCGAGAGTCGCCTCTCGCCCTGATCCAGCCGGTGCGCGTCGTCCGCCTATTTGCGCCGGGCGCCGATGTATTCCACCGCCTGCCCGACGGTCGTGATCTTCTGCGCGTCCTCGTCCGAAATCTCGTGCCCGAACTTCTCTTCGAACGCCATGATCAGTTCAACCAGGTCGAGCGAGTCGGCTTCCAGCTCCTCGCGGAACCGGGCCTCCATGGTGACCTTGCTGGGATCGGCACCCAGACGCTCGACGATAATGGCCTTTACTTCCTCGAAGGTGTCGGACATAAGCTATCTCCTTTATGTTGCAGGACGAGGCGTATCCGCCTCATTGTATTTTGCGACGGCCAGTTGTCAAGTTTTTGGCCGGTCATGCCGGTCAAATTGACATTCTCGCAACTTGATTGATAAGATTACGTGCCGCCAATGAGTAGAAACACAATCCCATGACGAAAGTTTCGGACAGCTCTCCCGCGAACGCTTCGGCTCAAGAGACGGCGGCGCGCAAGGCGGACCACATCCGCATCAACCTGGAGGAGAATGTCCGCTCCGGGCTGACGACCGGCCTGGAACGCTGGCGCTTCGTCCATCAGGCGCTGCCGGAGCTCGACCTGAGGGCCGTCGACACGGCCACGACCTGGTTCGGCAAGACGCTCAGCGCGCCGCTGTTGATCTCGTCGATGACGGGCGGCACCGGCAGCGCCGGGCCCATCAACCGCAACCTGGCGGCGGCGGCCCAGGCGACGCGGATCGCGATGGGCGTGGGCTCCCAACGCGCCGCCCTGGAGGACCCGGCGCTGGCCGAGACCTTCAAACTGCGCGACCTGGCGCCGGATATCCTGTTGTTCGCCAACCTGGGCGCGGTGCAGTTGAACTACGGCTACGGCGTGGACCAGTGCCGGCGCGCCGTGGACATGGTGCAGGCCGACGCCCTGATCCTGCACCTCAACGCCCTGCAGGAGGCTGTCCAGCCCGAGGGCGACGTCAACTTTGCCGGGCTGCTGACCCGGATCGAGGCCGTCTGCCGCGCCCTGCCCGTGCCCGTCATCGCCAAAGAGGTCGGCTGGGGGATCTCCGAACAGGCGGCGCGCCAGCTGGCCCAGGCCGGGGTGGCCGCCATCGACGTCGCCGGGGCGGGCGGGACCTCCTGGTCGCAGGTCGAGATGCACCGGGCCAGGACCGAGCGCCAGCGCCGCATCGCGGCCGCCTTTGTCGATTGGGGACTGCCGACAGCGGACAGCCTCCAGAATGTGCGCCGCGCTGCGCCCGGCCTGCCCCTCATCGCCTCCGGCGGTCTGCGCGACGGCGTGGATGTGGCCAAATGCCTGGCCCTGGGCGCCGGCCTGTGCGGGCTGGCGGGCCCCTTCCTCAAGGCCGCCGACCGGTCGGCCGAGGCTGTCGCCGACGTCGTCGCCGAGCTGACGCAGACGCTGCGGGTCGTCATGTTCGCGGCCGGCGCTGGCACCATCGCCCAATTGCAACAGACGCCGCTGATCGGCGGCTAGTCATCGGCCATCGGCCCATGTCCCTCCGCCAGCTCTCCGCCCTCTACCTGCCCGCCATTGAAGACGAGATGCGCCGCGCCCTGGGCCGCGGCGGACCCGAGCTGGACCTGTACTACCGGATGCTGGCCTATCACCTGGGCTGGGTGGACGCCGACGGGCGCCCCGCCGGGGAGGGCGCCGCCGGCAAGCGTCTGCGGCCGTTGCTGAGCCTGTTGGCCTGCGCGGCCCTGGGCGGGGCCTGGGAAAGGGCGCTGCCGCTGGCGGCCGGCGTGGAGCTGCTCCACAACTTCTCGCTCCTGCACGACGACATTCAGGACAACAGCCCATTGCGGCGCGGGCGGCCGACCGCCTGGAAATTGTGGGGCGCGGCCCAGGCCATCAACGCCGGCGACGCCCTGTTCACGCTGGCCCACCTGGCGCTGCAGGCGCTGCCGGAGCGAGGCGTCCCGATCGGAACCGCCCTGCCGATTCTGCGCGAATTCGACCGCACCTGCCTGGCGCTCACCCAGGGCCAGTTTCTGGATATGCAGTTCGAGGCTCGCGAACGCGTGACGGCGGTCGAATACCTGACGATGATCGAGGGCAAGACGGCGGCCCTGATCGCGGCGTGCGCGCAGCTGGGCGCGCAGGTCGCCGGCGCAGGCCCGGAGCGCGTGGAGCACTTTCGCCGGTTCGGGCGCAGCCTGGGGCTGGCCTTCCAGATCCAGGACGACCTGCTCGGCATCTGGGGCGATCCGGCCGTCACCGGGAAGTCCGCGGCCAGCGACCTGGAGAAGCGCAAGAAGAGCCTGCCCGTGGTCTACGGCCTGGAGCGTTCGGAGGCGTTCGCGCGGGCCTACGCGCAGCCGCACGGTCCGTCGGCGTCGGTGGAGGCGCTGGCGGCTCAACTGGAGGCCCTGGGCGCGCGCGAGGCCGCGCAGCAGATGGCGGCGGCGAACACACGCGAAGCCGCCGCGCACTTTGAAGCCGCCCAGCCAACCGGCCCGGCCGCCGAGGCCCTGCGCGAGCTCACCGGGCAGCTGCTGAGCCGGTCGGCCTGACCCCGCGCGCTACACGAACTCGCGAAAGACGAGGTTTCCGAGCAGACGCCCCTGGGGCGTGAGCCGGGCCCGCTCCCCGTCCCACTCGATCAGGCCGCGGGCAGTGAGCCGTTCCAGCTCGCGCCCATAGCGCTCGGCGAGGCTCACGCCGAAACGCGCCTGGAAGTCGGCGCTGGCGACGCCGGCCTGCACCAGCCGCATCCCCATCATCATCGTCTCGCCCATCGCGTCCTCAGCCGAGACCGGAACGGACTGGGCCAGCGCCGGCGAAAACGGGAACGGCGCCGCGCCGCCCTGTTCCAGCCGCTGGATAAAGGCCGACGGCGCCAGCACGTTCGAGTACCGGAACCCGGCCGCATAGCCGTGCGCGCCGGCGCCCAGGCCCAGGTACGGCTGATTGCGCCAGTACTGCACGTTATGCCGGCAGGCATAGGCGGGCAGTCGCCGGTCTCCGCTCGTCGGCGAATCGGAGGCCGGAGGCCGGAGGCCGGAGACCTCATCGCGGGCCCAATTGGAGATTTCGTATTGAATGTAACCGTGCCTCCCCAGCGTCTCGCTCGCCCAGTCGTACATCTCGGCCGCCAGGTCCGGGTCCGGCATAGGCAGCAGGCCGCGGTAGACCCAGGCGCGCATCGGCGTGCCGTGCTCCAGGGATAAGGCGTAGGCCGAGATGTGCTCAGGCCCCAGGCCGATGACGCGCAGGAGCGTGGCCTGCCACTGCGCCAGGGTCTGGTGCGGGAGGCCGAAGATCAGGTCCAGGTTGACGTTGTCGAAGCCGGCTGCGCGCGCCCAGATCAACGCCTGCACGGCGTCGCCGAAGAGGTGATGCCGGTCGAGCAAGCGCAGCTCGTGCGGATGCGACGATTGCACCCCCAGCGACAACCGGCTCACGCCCAGCGCGCGCAGGCCTTCCAAATAAGCCCGGCTCACCGTGCCGGGATTGGCCTCCAGCGTGATCTCGCACTCGGGCGCCAGCGCGAACGACTCGCGCAGCGCGCCCAGCAGCGCCGCGACCTGGTCCAGCGTCAACAGCGACGGCGTCCCGCCGCCGAAGAAGATCGTGTGGACGGCGGCGCCAGCGGCGGCCCGCGCCTCTGCGCCCACCAGGCGGACCTCCCGGCACAGCGCGGCCACATAGGACGCCATCAAGTGCTCCAGGCCCGCGTACGTATTGAAGTCACAGTAGGCGCAGCGGAACGAGCAGAACGGCACGTGCAGATAAATACTTAGGTCGTTGCCATGCCCGGCGACGCCGGCCATACCCTGCCTCAGCCTCAAGAATTTCGCGCCCGATCCGCTTCAGGCGACTGGCCCGGCGGATAGCGGCCGGAAATATGATACACCACGGGCTCCGGTTTCTCATTCAATACTCAGGTTCCCCTGAACCACTTCTAAATCATCCCGGCCTAAAATGCCGCCCAATCAGCCCGTTTCGAGTGGACGCGCGTCCACGCACACACAGGAGCCCTGGCATGAAATACCCGGCGCCGACCGCCGCCCAGGTGGTCGCTTTGATCTTGATGACCGTCCTCGTGGCCGCCTGCGGCCAACCGGCCGCCGCCCCGACGGCCGCCGCCACCTCCCTCCCCACCGACGCCCCGGCGCCGACCGTTACGCCGGAGCTGCCGTCCGCCCCCTCCGCGACCACCGCCGCGACCGCCCAATCCGTCGAGCCGACGGCGACCACGACCAGCGCCGCAACCGGCGCGGACCCCGTGGCCTTCCAGATCGCGGCGGATCAGTCCGAGGCCCGTTTCACCCTCACCGAGGAGTTGCGCGGCCAACCCACCGTCGTAGTCGGCGTCACTCAGCAAGTCGCCGGCGAGTTCCAGATCAACCCGCAGGACCTGAGCCGGTCAACCGTCGGGACCATCCAGGTCGAGGCCGCCTCGCTCGCCACCGACAACAGCTTCCGCAATCGGGCCATCCGCGATTTCATCCTCAACACCGGCCGGTATCCGACCATCACTTTTCAGCCCACGGCGCTGACCGGGCTGAGCGGCGCGGCCCTGCCCGGCCAGACGTACCTGTTCCAGATGACGGGCGACCTCACGATCCGCGACGTCACTCGGCCGGTGACCTTCGAGGTTGTGGCCACCGGCGACTCAGCCACGCAGATTTCCGGCACGGCCACCGCCGTGGTGCGGCGCGGCGACTTCGATCTGAACATCCCCAGCGTGCCGCAGGTGGCGAACGTCGCCGAGGAAGTCACGCTCACGATCCGCTTTGTGGCCGTGGCCAGGTGACCGCCCGCCGCTTCCGAAAGGAAGGCGCTGAGCCGCCCGGTTATCGAGCGGCTCATCGTCTTTTCTGGTGCGGCCACCGAGGGCCGGTGCCGGCAGATCAGGGCAACGGCCGCCAGAGCAGCGCCAGGGTTACGGCCAGCGCCGCCAGCAGCGCGCCGGCTGCCGTGAACGCCACGCTGATCTCCAGCGTCTCGTGTTTGACGATCAGGTGGGTGGGCAGGCTGCGGAACGCCGTCTGCAGTTCGTCCCGGCTCTCCGCCGAGTAATACTGCCCGCCGGTCAGCTCGGCGACCTGGATGAGCGTCGCCTCATCGATCCCGCGGCGGAAGCCGCCCCCGAACGAGCCGCCGCCAAAGAATGGGCCGCCTGACGGCTCGTTGCCGAGGAACTGCCGGCCGCAGCGGGGATTAGCCGCTCCTTGGGCGGTGCCGAACCCAATCGTGTACACCCGCACGCCGCGCGCCACGGCCTGTTGGGCGGCCTCCAACGGCTGCGGCCCCGAGTTGCTCACGCCGTCGGTAAGCAGGACGACGATGGCCGGCGCATAGGCGCCGCGTGGCACCGGGGTCGGTCCGGCTTCGGCCGCGTCTGTGGTCGGCGCCACGCTCGGGTCAATTTCGGCGATCAGGTCCAGGGCTTTGAGCAGGCCGCTGCCGATGGCGGTCCGGCGCCCGGTCAGCAAGCTCTCAATGGCGACTTCCAGAAGCTCCTCGTCATCGGTGGGGGGCTGGATCACTTCGGCATAGCCGGCAAAGGCGACGACGCCGATCCGGGTGCCGGGCGGCTGGCTGCGGATAAACCCCAGGGCGGCCGCCTGGGCCGCCTCGAGCCGGCTGGGCGCGATGTCGGTGGAGCACATGCTGCGCGAGACGTCGATGGACAGGACGATGGTCGTCTGCGCGGTCGGCACCTCCAGGATGGCCACCGGCCGCGCGAACGCGGCGAGCAGGCTGGCGATGGCGGCCAGGAACACGGCAAACGGGAGGTGCCGCCGCCAGCCGGCCTGGGGCGGCCGCGCCGCGCGGATCAGGGCCAGGCTCGAATAGCGGATGGCGGCGCGCCGCCGCCGGCGCAAAACCCAGACGTACGCGGCGATCAGCAGCGGGATCACCCCCAACAGGGCCAGCAGGCCGGGCCAGAGCCAGTCCATCGTCCACCTCGGGTGCGCGGCGCTGAGCGGTCAGGGCAGATGGCCGGACCACCACAAAGACAACCCGGCGCCGATCAGCAGCAGCAGCAGGCCGGCGCCGGCCAGCAGAGCGGTCACCTCCATTTCATCGGTCCGGGTGACCCAGGTTCGAGCGATGTCCTCGTACACGGCGCGGAGCGCCTCGGCGTCCTCGGCCCGGTAGTACGCGCCGTCCGTCAGTTGCGCAATCTCTTGCAGCCGGGCCTCATCCAGTTGCGTGAAGACCGTGAAGCCGTTGACTTCCAGCATCGTCCCCTCGGCGCTGCCCAGGCCGGCGGTGTAGACGCGCACGCCCCGGTCCGCCGCCGCCCGGGCTGCGGCCGCGGGGTCGGGGTTCTCATTGTTCTCGCCGTCGCTCATCAGGACGATGACGGCCGAGGTGTAGGTCCCGGCCGGCACGGGCGTGGGCGTGACCGGCGGCGCGGGCTCCCGGTTGGTGTACAGGCGCGGCGCCGTTTGTTCGGCGTCGGCGGCCAACACGCTCAGCGCGGCCAGGAGGCCCTGCGCCAGCGACGTGCCGCGCTGCGGGGTCAGGCGGTCGAGCGCGGCCAGCAGGGCGGCCTGGTCGTCCGTCGGCGCCTGCACCGCGAAACCGTTGTCGCTGAACGCGACCACGCCGATCTGCACGCCCGGCGGCTGGTTCCGCACGAACTCCTGGGCCGCGGCCTTGGCCGCCTCCAGGCGGGTCGGTTCCAGATCGTCGGCCGCCATGCTGCCGGAGACGTCCATCACCAGGACGACCGTGCCCTCCAGGCGCGGCAGGCCGACCGCCGCCTGCGGCCGCGCCAGCGCGACGACGAGCAGGGCGAGCGCCGCCAGGAAAAGCGCCGGCGGGGCGTGCTGCCGCCAGTCCGCCCGGCCGCCGGGCGTCCCCGCGCGCAGGCCGGCCTGGCCGAAGGCCGCCGCCAGACGGCGCCGGCGCGCCTGCAGCCGGAGGTAGAGCGCCAGGGCCGCCGGCAGCGCCAGGAGCAGCAGGAGCATCGCGGGCCAGATAAACGACACCGGCATCACCCTTTTTCTGAGCGGCCCTCCGGTCAGCGCCGGCGCTGCCGCCGCAAGAGCGCGAATCGCACGATCGCGCGCACCATGTCCTCGTCGGTCGCCAGCGGGAGCAGGTCCACGCCGGCCCGCTTGAGCGTCGCATTCAGCGCCGCGACGCGCTCCCGGGCCGCCGCCTCGAAACGGGCCCGGAAACGCCGGTCCTGGGTGTCCACCACCAGCTGTTCGCCGGTTTCGGCGTCCTCCATCAGCAATGGGCCGACGTCCGGCAGGCGCTCCTCGCGCGGGTCCCAGATGCGGATAGCGACGACTTCGTGCCGCTGGCCGAGCAAACCCAGCGGCCGTTCCCAGCCCGGCGCGGAGATGAAGTCTGAGACGAGGAAAATGAGCGCCCGGCGGTTGATGGCGCGCAGCGCGCCCTCCAGCAGCGGCGTGAGAGTCGTAAACGGGGCGCGCGGCCAGTGCGGGTGGCGCAGAAGCTCGTGGACGAGGCGCAGCACCTGGATCCGCCCGCCGCGCGCCGGGAGGGTGCGCTCGACGCGGCGGCCGTAGAACAGGGCGCCCACGCGGTTGCCGTGCCGCGTCAGCAGCCGCGCCAGCGTGGCGACGAAATCAACCAGCACCGCGCGCTTCTGGTCCGGCCCGGTCCCGAAGTCCATCGACGGGCTCAGGTCGAGCAGAAACCAGGCCGTGATCTCGCGATCCTCCACGTACCGCCGGACGTACGGCGCGCCGAGCCGGGCCGTGACGTTCCAGTCAATGTAACGGATGTCGTCTTCGGGCTGGTACTCGCGCAGGTCGGCGAAATCCACCCCGTAGCCGTAGAACAGGCTGCGGTAATCGCCCTGGAGCAGGCCGTCCAGCCGGCGGATCACCTGCCAGTCCAGGCGCTGCAACAGCCGCTCAGGCGTTGACGCGGACGGGAGGGCGCTCATGCAGGGGCACCACCGGGATGGGCAAACGTTCTAGGATCTGGTTCAGCAGGCTGTCGCCGGTCACGTTGTCGGACAGCGCTTCGTAGGTCAGCACCAGGCGGTGGCGCATGACGTCCAGCGCCATGTCCAGGATGTCCTGCGGCAGCACGTAGTGTCTCCCGCGCACCAGGGCCAGGGCGCGCGCCGTCAGGATCAGGTTGATGGAGGCGCGTGGGCTGGCGCCGAACAGGATATAGCGTTCCAGGTCCTTCAGCCCCAGCTCGCCGGGGCGGCGCGTGGCGGTCACCAGGCGCACGGCAAACTCGATCAGGGCCGGGTCGGCATACACCTGGTCGGTCTGGCGCTGCAGGTCCACCAGTTGCGCGGCGCTCAACACCTTCTGCACGGTCTGGAGCGCGCCCGTCATGCGCTCGACGATGACGAACTCCTCCGTCGCGGTCGGGTAGCCCACCAGCACCTTGAGCATGAAACGGTCCACCTGCGCTTCCGGCAGCGGATAGGTGCCTTCGGTCTCGATCGGGTTCTGGGTGGCCAGCACCAGGAACGGCTCAGGGACTCTGAAGGTCTCGCGGCCGATGGTCACCTGGCGCTCCTGCATCACCTCCAGGAGCGCGCTCTGCACCTTGGCCGGCGCGCGGTTGATCTCGTCGGCGAGCAGGAAGTTGGTGAACACCGGGCCGAGCGAGGTGTTGAACTCGCCCGTCTTCTGGTTGTAGATGCGCGTGCCCACCAGGTCGGCCGGGACGAGGTCCGGCGTGAACTGAATGCGCTTGAACTCGCCGCCCAGCGTCTCGGCCAGGGTCTTGATGGCCATGGTCTTGGCCAGGCCGGGCACGCCCTCCACCAGGATGTGACCGCGCGCCAGCAGGGCCACCACCAGGCGCTCCAGCAGGTGATCCTGGCCGACAATGACCTTCTTAACTTCGTAGAGGACGTGCTCCATCGGCCGGCGGGCGGTGGGTTTCGAGCCTGGCTCCATCAGCGACTCCCTTCAGCAAGAATAAGTCGGCGTTCCCGCCCCCGGCTTCCCCATCGCCGCCCGAAGGCGCCGCGCCGACCGGCGGCCCGGCCGACGGTGGGGGGATTGAGGGGGTGAACCTGCACACTGCCTCAGTGCGGCGGCAGGCCGGCCGCCGCCCCGGCGACATTGATCGGCACGGCAAACCCGATGCCGACGAAGAAATTCTGCTCGGTCGGGTTGACGATCCCGGTGACGATGCCGACCACATGGCCGTGGCGGTTGAGCAGCGGGCCGCCGGAGTTGCCCGGGTTCACGGCGGCGTCAATCTGGATCAAGCCTTCCAGCCGCTGGTCGCTGCCCGGCGGCCGGAAGGACCGGTCGAAGCCGGAGATGACGCCCGCGCTGAGCGAGCTGTACAGGCCGAACGGGTTGCCGACGGCGAAGGCCTCGTCGCCGACCTGCATGGCGCGCGGGTTGCCCAGGACGGCGGGCGCCAGCAGCGCCGGCAGTTGGTCCGGGCGCAGGACGGCGATGTCGTTCTCGGGCTGGGCGGCCGCCACCGTCGCGCCGGCCTGCGTGCCGTCGGCGAACGTCACCTGGATCTCGGCCGCGCCCGCGACGACGTGCAGGCTGGTGAGGATATCGCCCTGCGTGGTGACCACCACGCCGCTGCCCAGGCTGTCGTCGTCCTCATCCGCGCCCTGCGCCTGGATGAGGACCAGCGACGGGCGGATGACCTGATAGACGAAGGCCGAGTAAGGCGGCGGGGCCGTGGCGGAGGCCAGCGCCTGGGCGACGGCGTCGTTCACCTCGCGCGTGGTGAGCGGCGCGGGCGGCGGGAAGAGCCAGTGATAGACGAGCAGCGCGCCCAGCGCCGCCAGCACGCCGGCGGCGAACGGCGCCGCCTGGCGGGCGCGCCGCCAGACGCTCTGCAGGCGCTGCCGCCACCGAGCGGCGCGTGAGTCGGTCAGCCCGGTCAGGTCGCCTTCTGCCGTTGACATGAACGCCTTACCAAAGACCCGGCTGCACGGCCGGGGATTGAAGTGCATTACTCTAACAGTTTTTTCTGAGATAAGGATGAGACCTGAAGCGGACGGGCCGGGCGCATCTGTGACAGACGGAACGAGACGGCGCGCCTGAAGCCAACTCTCCGCCTGACTCACTTGTCACTGTGTTCGTTCCACGCTATGATTTGACAGCATAGCGCCGCAACAGGCACCCGAACCAGATCAGGAGCAGACACCATCCATCGCTACATGTGGACGGCGTCGTCAGCCGTCGCCATTTTCGCGCTGCTGCTGGCCGCCTGCGCGCCCGCAGCCCCTCCGGCCGCCACGGCCGCCCCGCAG
>DAOUAB010000132.1:0-14215 GCA_034434015.1 Anaerolineales bacterium | reverse complement strand
AATCGTCCGTGGCCGAGCTGGACGGCGGCTACGTGATCGGGGCCACGCCCTTCGCCACCCTGACGAAGCGCCTGGCCGGCGTGACCTTCGACACCGTGATCTTCGACGAGGCCAGCCAGATCACACTGCCGCTGGCCGTGATGGGGATGCTGGCCGGCCGGCGCCACATCTTCTTCGGCGACCACAAGCAGCTGCCGCCGGTGTTGACGCGCAAGTACGGCGCCGGCGCGTTCCGGGCTTCGATCTTCGAGACCCTCGCCGGCCGCGGCTTCGACACGCTCCTGGACGAGACCTACCGCCTGAACGACGCGCTGGCCGCCTGGCCCAGCCTCACCCACTACGACGGCCGCCTGCGCCCGGCCAGCCCGGAGATCG
Organism: Anaerolineales bacterium; assembly: GCA_034434015.1. Taxonomy (GTDB): domain Bacteria; phylum Chloroflexota; class Anaerolineae; order Anaerolineales; family UBA6663; genus SpSt-583. The sequence continues at coordinate 13,840 of DAOUAB010000132.1, read as the reverse complement.
CCGCGCGCCGCATCACGTACCTCAACCCGGTCGAGCGCTTCGCCGACGTGCTCGACCCCGCCCGGCCCAAGGTCTTTCTGGACCTGGGACACCGGAACACCACCACCCGCAATTATCCCGAGGCCGGCGTGGTGGTGGATCTGCTGCTGGAACTGCTGAAGGCCGGCGTGCCGGCCGGCGAGGTCGGCGTGGTGGCGCCTTACCGGGCGCAGGGCCGGCAAATCCGGACGTTGCTTCGCAAATCACTGCCGGACGCCGAGGCGCGCCGGTCTATCCTCGTGGACACGGTCGAGCGCATGCAGGGCCAGGAGCGCGAGGTCATCCTCATCTCGCTCACCACCAGCCTGCCGCGCTTTGCGGCCGACCTGGCCGACTTCTTTTTTCAGCCCGAGCGGCTCAACGTGGCCGTCACCCGGCCGCGCTCCAAGCTCATCATCGTGGGCAGCCGGCACGTCCTGCGCGCCGAGCCTGAGGCCGAGGCCGACCGGGCGGCAGTGGAATTGTTCCGCGACCTGATCGCGTCCTGCGCCTGGCAGACCCTGCCCGGCGCGGAACCGTAGCCGCCGCATGGCCATCCTCTTCCCGGAAACCCCGCCCGCCTCCACCGCGCCCGAGGTCGCGCGCCTCTTCCGCCTGTTCAGGCAGCTCCCGGACGCGGAGTATGCGGTCTGGCACCGGCTGACCATCCACCCGGAGCCCGGCCCGGATTTCTGGATCCGCGGCCGGGACGGCCGGACGCTGCTCATCAAGGTCGCCGCGTTGACCGCCGCCGGCGCCCGGGTCTTCGGCGAAGCGGGATTGTTCTCGGAAGGCCTGTCGCGCCCGGCTGAGGCCGAGCACCGGGCGCTGGCCGCGTTCACGGCCCGGCATTTTGCCGGCTGGCCGGAGGCGGCGGCGAAATTGCCGGCGGCCGTGGTCTTCCCGAACCTGGACGAGCCGGACCTGGCCCGCCTGCGCGCCCTGGCCGAGATTCCGCCCGGCGTCGTCTGGGCCGGCCGCGAGCGGCTCACCGCGCAGGCCTTCCCGCGCTGGCTGGCCGAGGCCGCCGGCCAGCCGCTGGCCGAGGCCGAGATCGCGCGCGTGCGCGAAGCCTTCACGCCCGAGGTCGTCATCCCGGCCGCGCTGACGGTCCGCGTCGACGGCGCGGCGCGCGATCGCCGCCGCCAGACCCGCGAGCTGGTGGAGCGCTACACCACGGCGCGTCTCACGCCGTTCCTGCTGGATTACGACCAGGAGCGCGCGTTGAAGAGCGACCTGGACCTGCCCGACGAGGCGCGGGCGACCGTCAACGACTTCAACCTGCGCCTGGTCAACGGCGTGGCGGGCAGCGGCAAATCTCTGATCGTGGTTTACCGGGCCATGCTCCTGCGCCGGCTTTACCCGCACAAGCCGATCCTGGCCCTGACCCACAACCAGCCTCTGATCCACGACCTGCAGGCGCGCTACCAGGCCCTCAACCCCGACGGCCAGCCGGTGCAGTGGCTGACGTTCTACCAGTGGTGCCGCCGGCTCTGGCCGGACGGACGCCCGTTCCGCCAGCCGATCGGCCTTCACGCCAAAGAGAAGCTCATCACCCAGGTCTGGCACACCCACCTGGCGGACACGCCCATCTCCGAGCGGATGCTGCTCGACGAGATCGACTGGTGCAAGGACCGCCTGATCTTCTCGCGCGACGAGTACCTGGCCGCCGACCGGGCCGGCCGGGGTTTCGCCCTGACCGAGGCCCAGCGCCACAGGCTGTACACCGCCTTCGAGGCCTACCAGGCCGAGCTCAATCGCCGCCGGCGCATGGACTGGGGCGATGTGCCGCGCCAGATTTGGCGCTGGCTCCAGGCCGGCGAACTGAAACTCCCGCAGTACGACGCCATCCTGGTGGACGAGGCCCAGTTCTTCGCGCCGCTCTGGTTCGAGCTGATCAAGCGGGCCGTCCGGCCCGGCGTCGGACATCTCTTCCTGGTGGCGGACCCCCGGCAGGGTTTCCTGAAGCGGCGGCAGTCCTGGGCGACCGTGGGCCTGGAGGTGCGCGGCCGGGCGCACCGTCTGAAGAAGAGTTACCGGACCACGCGCGAGATCCTGGACTTCGCCACCCTGCTCTACCGCACACGCCTGCCGGACGACGACGACGACATCGTCCCGCCTGATCTCATGGAGATGCCGGGCGGGGCCTTCCCGGACGTCATCCCGCTCACCAGTGAGCAGGACGAGGTCACGCGGGTGGTGAACGAGGTCGAGCGGCTGGTGCAGGCCGGCCTGCCGCGGCGCCACATCCTGATCATCCACGCCGACTGGCGGGGCCAGGAGCGGCTGTTGGAGCGGCTGCGCCAGAAGCTCGGTGCGGCGGCCGTGGTCGATCCGAAGGCGGCCGCCGCTGACGCCGTCCGGGTCTGCACCCTCAACGCCGTCACCGGGCTGGAGAGCCCGATCGTGTTCCTGTGCGGCGTCCACCAGCTCTTCGAGCAGGAACAGAGCCTGCGGCTCTCGGACGAGGAGCGCGCCGAGCTGATCCGCGACAACACCCGCAAGCTGTACATGGCCCTGACCCGGGCCGGCCAGCGGGTGGTGCTCACCTACGTCGGCGACCTGCCGCCGGCGCTGGCGGCCTGCCGGCCGGCGCGGGACACAGCCCAGGCCGCCCAACTCGCCGGCGAAGGTTCCGCCAGGACGTCAGGCGCCGATGAATGAACGAGCCCGAGAACCATTACATCCTCATCGTCCTCCAGCGCCCGGCGGCCAACTGGCGGATGGGCCCTTGCATCGTGCGCCTGGATGACGCACGGCGTTGGAAGCGCGCCGGCCTGAGGAGCCGTATAATCTATCTACCAGGCCGGCGCCCAGGCCCGTAAGCCCATCCCCTGTCCAACAGGCGCTGGCGGGATGCACATCACCCCGGTCGCGAGGCATTACATGGACAACGACGTCGCCCCGGCTGAGGCACAAGCCCGCCGGCTCGAACAGGTGTATGAACACCTCCTTGCCGAGCTAAACCAGCCGGAGGTAAGACAACGTCTGCGGAATGCTCCGGGCGAAACGGGATGGTCGGTGATGCAAATCCTGGGGCATATGGCCGAGATGATCCCCTACTGGCTCAACCACTGTCGAACGCTCATAACGGCTGCCGGCGCCGATCGGCCGCCACAGTTTGGCCGATCTCTCGACGCGCCTGAACGGCTGGAAGGCGTTGAACGCGGCCAGAAGGCCGGCCTGGACGAGTTACTGCATCTCCTGAAGCAGGAGATCGCCATCGCCGCCGCGACGATTCGGAGCCTGTCACCGGCAGAACGCGGCCGAAAAGGCCGTCACATTCGGCGGGGCGAGATGACCGTGGCCGATATTCTGGAATCCTTCATTGTCGCGCACGCAGAGGAACATCTGGCGCAAGTGCGCCAAACTCTGGAGCATGACTAAAGAGCGCAGCCACCTGGCGTAAGGGCCCAGTGGAAATGTTAGCAACGAAACGGGCCCCCTGAAAAGAACCCGGAGAAAGAAAATGGGCGCCTCAAGCCAAATCACGTCCGCGCCAAAACGTGACGGCCTGGCATGGGCGAGTTTCGCGCTGGGCTTAACGACTCTAATTTTTCCAGCGCTCTCTATCGCGTTCATGATCACCGTGAATGGCGGGCCGGGCTATCTCCAGAGTTTGTTGTGCGGGACGCCTGTTGCGGCGCTCAGCATCATCACGGGCGGCGCGTCGCTGCTTCAAAGATCAAAGAACCATCCAGCCAGCAGCCGGCTCGCGGTGTTGGGGGTCGGGTTGGGCGCTCTGTTCTTCATGGCCGCGCTGATTCTGGCGCTGGTCCTGCTGTTTCCCTATATCTACGAGAATGCGCGGTGAAGATTCGCGCCCGGTGAACGACGAGAGAGTGCGGCAATCTTTTGCAGAAAGACCCCCCCTGAAGAAAGAGTTCTGTGTCAGGAAGCTTCGCCAAATCCCGGGAGAGAGACTATGGAAACCGAATACGGCCAGGATGTGGAGTACTACGCTTCCGAAAAGACGAAGGGCCGACCCTTCTCCGAGGCCGTGCGAGTCGGGCGAATGCTGTATCTCTCCGGGCAAATCGGTCTTGTGGAACGAGGGAAACTGGCGCCCGGAGGCATCACTGGCGAGACTCGCCAGGCGATGGAGAACATCAAAGCCACCCTGGAGCAGTACGGTTCGTCGCTTGATCATGTCGTCAAGGTAACCGTCATGCTCGCCGATATTAATGAATGGGCGGAGATGAACAAGGTCTATCTGACTTATTTCACCCAACATTTGCCAGCCCGAAGTGCGCTGGGGGTCAGCGGGCTGGTCTTAGGCGCACGGGTGGAAATTGAGTGCATCGCCGTCATCAAATAGAGTTGCGCGTGAACCGTCAGGCTGGGCGGCGGGACGCCGGTGGCCAGGCGGAAGCGTGCACCCCCTTCGAAATCAGCTCCAGAGCGCAATCCGGTCCACGGCCGTCCAGCAGAGCCATCGGGCGCGCGCTCAGGCAAGCATGCCCCCCACCGGACATGGCCCATAGAAACAGCCGGCCGTTTCAAAATCAAACCCGCGGCAGTCACTGATCCTTCGGCGGGCTCTCCAGCCGGGCGACGGAAAGCAGGGTGACGTTCAGGGCGAAAATCTGGTTGAGCAGGCCGTGCAGGGCAGACTGATCATGCACCTGGCACACCAGATGGCTTTCCCCGTTGGGGATGTGCGTGATGATGAGATCGCCGAACCAGTCGGTCCACTGGCGGTCCAGGTGACCCTGGACCCGAATCTGGTAAGTCATCTTGCCGTCCAAGTTTTTCTATACCTGCAACGCTAGGTGCAGCGCACCTGGCGCCAGCGGCCCAACACCGCCAGGATCAGCAGGACGAGCGCCAGGGCGAGGTAAACGGGCCACAAGCCGGGCTGCCGCGCGCCCATGAAATCCAGGCCAGCCACCCCGTTGAGCGGGCCGCAGTACCACCAGACTACGTAGATCACCTCGAACAGCTTCCTGCCCCCGCTCCAGGCGCCGAGCGCCAACGCCAGCGCCGGGATGAACAGAATGCCGGCCGCCCAGCCCAGCAGGCCGGCGCCGTCGCCCACGCGCGCCAGGGTGACGAACACGCCGCCCCCCGCCAGCGCCGCCACGACCAGGCCGGCCAGCCAGGCGGCCGGCAGTTGCCGCGCCAGCGGGCGCGCGGCCGAGAAGATCATCGCGCCGGTGGCGTGGCGCGCCTCCCGGCCGCCCAGCCCCGACCAGATCAGGACGGGCCAGGCCCAGGCCAGCGGCAGGACAATCTGCCGCGCCGTCCCGGGCGGCGCCAGCAGGCCGGCGATGATCAGCCCCAACGCCCCGGCATACCACCACCAGCGCTGGCCCTTGAACAACAGCCGCAGTTCTGCCCGCAGCACAGCCGCCGCGCTGAACCGGATTGGGACAGGCGCGAGGCCGGCTACGGGCGTAACCGCTTGTTTGATCGGCAGGGTGGTCGGCTCGAGTTCCGCGGCACGGATGGCCGACCCGGCCCGCGCGAGTCGCAGGCCGCCCGTGTCGAACCGGTTGAAGAACACGGCGCTCAGAAGGGCCAGGCCCACGGCCGCCCCGGCCCACAGCAGGCGTCCGGCCGCCTGGGCCGGCGTCCAGTCCATCCCTTCCCACACGAAGGTCTGCAACGCCAGCGCGCCGGCCCTCGCGTCGGTAAAGCCGATGGTCACGGCGCCGTCGTAGGCGGGGTAGGCCGCTTTGGCCGCCGCGGCCATGTGCGCGAGCGGGATGTTGATCCCAAACAGGTCGTTGATCGGCGCCGGGCCGTCCCGGCCCTGGGAGGGCAGGATAGAGCCGGCCACGAGCACCGCCACCCACAGGAAGAAGTAAGCGACGTTGCCAATGCCGCCCCGCAGCCAGCCGATCGCCTCGAACAGCACCGCCGTGGCTGCCACCACGGCCAGAGCCGGCAGGAGGATGAAGACGAAGGGCGACCACAGCGCCCACAAGTCCAGGCGCAGGTCTTCGCCGCGGATGAACTGCATCGCCAGCGCCACCCCCGCCATCACGGCCGACATCGTCGCCAGGACGCCGAAGTTGCTCAGCGCCTTGCCCAGCACGTACAGGATTTTGTTGAGAGGGGTTGTCGCGATGATCTGCCCGACCCCGGTGCGCTCGTCGCGCTCGACGGCGTCGTTGACCAGGTAGAAGCCGGCCAGGGTCAAAAACACCGACGTCATGATGGCGACCATCGTGCCCATCCAGGCCGAGTTGTACAGGCCGCGATAATCGCCCAGGGCCATGGCGGCGTAGCCGGCGCCAGCCGGCGGGACGAACGCATAGCCGGCCCAGACCGTCAGGCCCAGGACGAGCAGGAAGCTGTAGCGCCGCGTGCGCTCGAGGAAGTCTGCGCGGATGAGGTGGTAGAGACGGCGCATGGTGGTCAAAGCGTGCCGCCCTTGGCAGGCAGGGCGATCAGGCGCAGATAAGCGTCTTCCAGCGCGGGCGCCACGACCTGCGCGTCCCGGGCCGGGGCCGCCTCAGCCACGGCCCGCAGCCGCACCCCGCCCCCGGCGCGCACGGTGCTGCTGATCTGAAAGCGCTGGCGGGCGGCCGGCAGGTCGGCGCTGGGGATGGTCCACTCCCACACCTGGCCGACCACCGATTGCAGCAGGGTTTCCGGCGCGGCGTGCGCCAGGAGCTGGCCGCGGTTGATGATGGCGATGTCGCTGGCGGTCGCTTCCACATCCGAGACGATGTGCGTGGACAGAATCACGACGCGCTGGCCGGAGAGGTCGGACAGCAGGTTGCGGAAGCGCACCCGCTCTTCAGGGTCCAGGCCCACGGTGGGCTCGTCCACGATCAGGAGCTGCGGATCGTTGAGCAGGGCCTGGGCGATGCCGACGCGCTGTTTCATGCCGCCGGAGTAGCCGCCCAGCGGGCGCCGGGCCGCCTCGGCCAGGTTGACGAGCTGGAGCAGCTCGGCGATGCGGCGGCGCGCGGCCCGGCCGTCCAGGCCCTTGATGGCGGCCATGTACTCCAGAAACTCCACGGCGTTCAGGTTGGGATACACGCCGAAGTCCTGGGGCAGGTAGCCGAGCGTCGCGCGGACGTCATCGGGCGTCTTGGCGATGTCGGCCCCATTCCACGTCACGCGGCCGGCGGTGGCGCGGGTGATGGTGGCCAGGATGCGCATCAGCGTAGACTTGCCGGCGCCGTTGGGGCCGAGCAGGCCCAGCACGCCGGGGCCGAGCCGCAGGCTGAGGTCGCGCAGGGCCCACAGGCCGCGGCGGTACTGCTTGCCCACGGCCTCAATGTTTAACTCGAGCGCCGGCGCCGCGGCCGGGATCACCGGCGCAAGTGCGGCCGGCTGCGGAGGGCGGGTCAAGGGAAGTGTGGTGTTCATGGGGTCACGGTATCAGCCCGGCGGGTGGAGCGTCATCAACCGAAAGGTTGAGCGGCGGGCAGGTGGGGGTGGAAGATCGGTGGTAAACTAGATGAACCTGCTCTTATTCGCGATAGGGGCGGGGGGAGGGCGGGCGGTCGCACGACCGCCGGTCATCCTATGAGCAGTGCCTTCGGGTTCCTGGGCTGATTGGTCACGCTCTTGGGAGCCTGCCTTGTCAACCATCCTGCAGACCAAGCTCCATATCCCGCGCCGGCGGCCGGACACTATCCAGCGGCCGCGCCTGGTCGAGCGCCTGAACGCCGAAGGGGGCCAACGGATCACGCTCATTTCCGCGCCGGCCGGCTTCGGCAAGACCACCCTGCTGGCCGAGTGGATCGCGACCAGCGAGCGCTGCGTCACCTGGGTCTCGCTGGATGCCAGCGACAATGACCCGGCGCTCTTTTGGGGCAGCTTCCTCGCGGCGCTCCAGCGGTTGGACGCGAGCCTGGGCAGGGACGCCCAACAGCTGCTGGCAGCGCCGCAGGCGCCCCCCGTTGAAACGCTTCTGGCGCTGGTCATCAACGCCATCAGCGCCTGCCCGCTGAGCTTTGTCCACGTCTTCGACGATTATCACTTCATCGAAAACCCGACCATTGACGAGGCGGTGACCTTCCTGCTGGAGCACCTGCCGCCCAACCTGCATGTGGTCATCGCCAGCCGCGCCGATCCGGCCCTGCCGCTGGCGCGCTGGCGCGGCCGCGGGCAGTTGGCCGAGCTGCGGGTGGGCGACCTGCGTTTCACTTTCGATGAGGTGGCCGCGTTCCTGAAAAGCCGCCTGCAATTAGACCTGCCGGCCTCGGCCATCGCCGCCCTGGAGAGCCGAACCGAAGGCTGGGTGGCAGGCCTGCAACTGGCGGCGCTCTCGATGCAGGGGCGCGACGACCTGCGGGGATTTATCGAAGCCTTCTCCGGCAGCCATCGGCACGTGCTGAGTTACCTGGCCAGCGAGGTGCTCGACCGCCAGCCGCCGGCCACGCTGGAGTTCTTGCTGCAGACGTCGATTCTCGGCAGGATGTGCGCGCTGCTGTGCGAGGCGGTCACCGGCACGAGCGGCGCTCAGGCGATGCTGGAGAGGCTAGAGCAGTCCAACCTGTTCGTGGTGCCGCTGGACGACGAAGGGCGCTGGTATCGCTATCACCATCTTTTTGCCGATGTCTTGCAGCGGCTTTTGCGCCAGTCGCTGCCCGACCGGTGGCCGGAGCTGCAGCGGCGAGCGAGCGAATGGCACGAGCACGATGGGTCAATGGCCGAGGCGGTGAGTTATGCGTTGGCGGCGCAAGATTTCGACCGGGCGGCGGATCTGGTCGAGGCCATCGGCATGACTCTGTTCGCCCAACCCGCCGTACAATATTCGCTGCCGGGCTGGCTGGCCGCGCTGCCGGAAGCAATTGCCCGGGGCCGGCCCTGGCTCCATCTCATCCGCGCCTGGCAACTGTTCGACCGGGCGGACATTGCCACCGCAATCCGCTCTGTGGACGGGGCCGAGCAGGCCCTGGTTGGCCTCGAGGCTCACGAGGCGCAGAACTTGAGGGGGGCGATTGCGGCGATGCGCGCCTTCTTGCACACATTCACTCGCGAGCCTGACCTCGACCAGGTGCTGGCCTGGGCTGAAGCAGCGCGGGCTGACCTCCAGCCGGACCGCCACAACTTTCGTGGACTGGCGGCGGCGGCCTTGGCATTCGTGTATGCGATGCGAGGCGGTTTGGTCGAGGTGGAGCGGGCTTCCGGCGAAGCGGCCGAAGCCGCCCAGGCGGCCGGCAATATTTACCTGGCAACATTCGCTCTCGCCAGCCGCATTCTGATGAGGCGCGCCCAGGGGCGGTATAGGGAGGCAACGGCCCTGTGCCGCGAGGCGCTGGAATGGATGGTCAGCCACGGCGCGCAGGACTCGCCCTCCATGAGCGCCCTGAACACGGCGCTAGCTGACCTGCTGCGCGAATTCAACGATCTGGATGAGGCCCGGCATCATGCAGACCTGAGCCTGCTGCAGGCAGAAAACGGCGCCAACCCGGCCCAGGTGATGTTCTGCCGCTTCGCCCTGGCGCGAGTGAAACAGGCTCAAGGAGATTGGGATGGCGCGTTGGACTTGCTGGCTCAGGTTTCAGCGCGGCTGCCACAGGGCTCGCCCATGCTTCATCCATCCTTGGTCGCCGCAACCTCGGCGCAGTGGCAGGTGGTGCGCGGCCGCCTCGCTTCGGGCCTTCGCTGGGCGCAAGCCACGGAGTGGGAAGAAGGCTCGCTGGCTTCCATCCGGACCTCCTCCGACTTGATCTGGCGCTGTGAACATCTGTGGATCGCCCGTGCACAGGTGTTCATCGCCCACGGGCGTGTCGGCGGCGACCGGAGACTCCTGGAAGAAACCCGGGCCTACCTCATCCGGCAGCAGGCGTTCGCCGAGGCGACCGGGCTGGCCTGGCTGCGGATCAAGCTGCTGGTGCTGCAAGCTGTGGCCGGCCATGCCCTAGGCGAGGCGGCCCAGGCGACGGCCTGCCTGCAACAGGCTCTTTTACTGGCCGAACCCGAGGGCTACGTGCGAGTCTTTATCGATGAAGGCGAGGCAGTAGAAAAGGCAATTGGCGCCTGGCGGTCGGCGATATACCAGCGCGAGGACATGACTGAGGTGCAGGAACGCCTCTTATCCTATGCGGACCGGCTGCTGTTGGCCTTCGGCGGCCAGGCCGCTCAAATTCCCACTGCCCGTCCCCCAATCTCGCGCGCTGACCTGGCCGAGCCTTTGCGCGAGCGCGAGTTGGACGTGCTGCGCCTCATCGCTGAGGGCTGCTCCAACCACGAGATCGCCGACCGGCTCGTGCTCGGCCTGAGCACGGTCAAGACTCACGTCAACAACCTGTTCCGCAAGCTCGACGTCACCAGCCGCACCCAGGCCATCGCCCGGGCCCGCGAGCTGGGCCTGCTCGCCAGCTAGCGAGCCCGCCCTGGAGCCCGGCGTGCCTGCCATTCTACAGACCAAGCTCTTCATCCCGCGCCGCCGGCCGGACAATGTCCAGCGCCCGCGCCTGGTCGAGCGCCTGAACGCCGAAGGGGGCCAACGGATCACGCTCATTTCCGCGCCGGCCGGGTTTGGCAAGACCACCCTGTTGGCCGAGTGGATCGCGACCAGCGAGCGCTGTGTGACCTGGCTCTCGCTGGACCAAAGTGACAACGACCCGACACTCTTTTGGGGCGGCTTTCTGGCCGCGCTCCAGCGGCTGGAGGCGGACTTAGGGAAGGATGCCCAGAGACTGCTCGAATCGCCTCAAGCGCCCCCGCTCGAGACGCTCCTGGCGCAGATCATCAACGACATTAACGCCTGCCCACTGAGCTTCGTCCATGTCTTCGACGACTATCACTTCATCACGAATACTGCCATTGACGAGGCGGTGACCTTCCTGCTGGAGCACCTGCCGCCAAATCTGAACGTGATCATCGCCAGCCGCGCCGACCCGGCCCTGCCTGTGGCGCTCTGGCGCGGCCGCGCCCAGCTGACCGAGATTCGGGCGAGTGATCTGCGCTTTTCCGTTGACGAGGTCGATGGGTTTTTGCGGAGCAGGCTCAAGCGGGATCTGCCGGCCTCGGCCATCGCCGCCCTGGAGAGCCGTACCGAGGGCTGGGCAGCGGGGCTGCAGTTGGCCGCGCTCTCGATGCAGGGACGGGAGGACATCGACGGCTTCATCGAGGCCTTCTCCGGCAGCCACCGGCACATCCTGAGCTACCTGGTGGGGGAGGTGCTCGAACAGCGGCCCAGGGGCACGCTGGACTTCCTGCAGCAGACCTCGATTCTCGACCGCATGTGCGCGCCGCTGTGTGAGGCCGTGACCGGCCAAGCAGGCGGACAGGCCATGCTCGAGACCCTGGATCGGGCGAACATGTTCGTGATCCCGCTCGACGACGGGGGCCGCTGGTATCGCTACCACCACCTGTTCGCCGAAGTGTTGCAGCGCCGCCTCCACCAGGCGGAGCCGGAGCGCGAACCGGCATACTACCAGCGGGCCAGCGAGTGGTTCGAACAGAGCGGGTCGAGCGCCGAGGCGATCGAGTACGCGCTGCGCGGCCGCGACTGGCCGCGCGCCATGCGGCTGATTGAGGCGTCCATGTCCGAAGCCCAGCAGCGCGGCGAAGTCGCCACCCTGATGCGCTGGCTGGGCACCCTGCCCGACGAGGCGATCCAGGCGCGGCCCGCGCTTTGCCTGGCCCACGCGTTGATGTTGACGTTCGTGGATGAATTCCGGGCGGCCGAAAAACGCCTCGTGGTCACCGAGCGCGCCTTACAGCAGAATCCGCTGCCCAACGCGGGCGAGCAGGCCGCCCTGCGCGGGCAGGTCGCGCTCGTGCGCGAGACGGCGGCCCTGGTGCTTGAGTATCCGGGTGAAGCCATCCTGGCGGCCGGGCAGGAGGCGCTGCGGCTGCTGCCCGAGGGTGATCAGGCGCGGCGCGGATATGCCCTAAACCTGATGGGCTGCGCGCACTACCTTCAACTGGGCGACGTGCGGGCCGCGGAGCAGGCCTTTCAGGATGCGCTGCGCCTGTGCCGGGCTGCCGGCGACAATTTCTCGGTGATGCAGGTCTACGTGCACTTAAGCACGATGCGGGTGATCGCGGGCCGGCTGAGCGCGGCTGAGGCGGCGGCGAGGGCGCTGTGCCAGATGGCGAACGTGCCTGGGTGGGAACACATCCCCGCGGCCGCCCTGGGCCAGGCCATGCTGGGCCGGGTGCTTTATGAGCATAACGACCTGGCCGGCGCCAGAGAGGCCCTGGCGCCCAGCGTCGGGCAGCTCGTCGGCTTTTCGTTCAAGCGGCCGCAGATCTTCGCGCTCGTCCTGCTCGCGCGCGTCACGCTGGCGCTGGGTGATGGCGGCGAAACGCGGGAATTGCTGGACCGCGCCTGGCGCATCATCCAGAAGAATCAACTCAAGCAGATTATGATCCCGGCTGCCGCGCTGCAGGCGCGGATGCTGCTGCAGATGGGTGACCTGGAAACGGCCGCGCAATGGGCGGCCGCCGTCGAGGTGCCGGCCGCTGACCCGCTGAACCCGGCGCTGGAGTACGACTTCATCACCGTGGCCCGGGTGTGGCTGGCGCAGGGGCGCACGGCGGAGGCCCGGCAGCTCCTAGCGCGGCTGCTGCCGCCGGCCGAAGCGGCCGGGCGAATTGGGCGCGCGATCGAAATCCTGGCGCTGCAAGCGGTGGCCGCCTGGGCGGAGCAGGATACAGCCCCGGCCATGGCGGCGCTGGAGCATGCCCTGGCGCTGGGTGAGCCGGAGGGCTTCGTGCGGTCATTCGTAGATGAGGGCGAGCCGATGCAGATGTTGTTAAGCTGCGTGGCGGGCGAACGTCAGGCCTATGCCCAGCGCCTGCTGGCGGCCTTTGAGCCGGCGGCCGCCGGGCCGGCCCCGCCGCAGCCGGCGCGCACCGCCGGGGCCGCGTTGATTGAGCCGCTGCACGATCGCGAGCTGGAAGTGTTGCGCCTGATCGCCGCGGGCTATTCCAACCGTGAGATCGCCGACCGGCTGGTGCTGGGCCTGAGCACGATCAAGACCCACATTAACCACCTCTTCCAGAAGCTCGACGTCGCCAGCCGCACCCAGGCCATTGCCCGCGCCCGCGAGTTGGGCCTGCTGGACGGCTGACCGCCCTCTCCCTCTCCTTCGAACCGTTCCACCCGCGCGTCAACCTTTCGGTTGATGACGCTCCACCCGCCGGGCGGCTATTGTCTCCACAGTAGCCGCCCGATTTCTTACGGCCGGCGCCAAAGAAGGAGAGAAAGCCAATGAGCCACGCCAACTTGTCTAACCGCGCGCCAATTGGCCGTATCGTGACCTTCCTCGGGCTGGCATTCGGGTTGAGCAGCATTTTCTATGTATTGATCATCACGGGCGGGGAAGGCATCGCGCCCTGGGTGTTGCCACTGATGCTGTGCCCCGGCGTGAGCGCCATCCTCGCCAAGTTGATCTTCGACCGCAACCTGAAGGACCTCGGCTGGAAGCCCGGCCCGGTAAAGTGGCTCGGGCTGGCCTACCTGCTGCCGATCCTGTATGGCGCCGTTATCTACGGGCTCACGTGGCTGGTCGGGCTGGGCGGCTTCACAACGGAGGTCGTCGCCGAGATGGTGGGTCCGGGTATGGCTGGCGCTCCCGCTTGGCAGATGGTCGCCGTCTACACGTTTTTTTTGGCCACCATCGTATATCTGAGGAGCGGCCTGCCCGGCTCGTTGGGCGAGGAGCTTGGCTGGCGCGGCTTCCTGTTCCCGGAGCTTCGGCGCATGACCTCGTTCACAACCGCCTCCCTGATCAGCGGCGTCGTGTGGGCGCTCTTCCACCTGCCGCTGATCCTGTTTTCGGATTACCACAGCACAGCGCCTATAGCGTTCACCGTGGTGGTGTTCTTCATCTCCACCATCGCCCATACGTTCGTGAACAACTGGCTCCGCGCCAAGAGCGGCAGCGTGTGGCCCGCT
>DAOUAB010000131.1:0-18946 GCA_034434015.1 Anaerolineales bacterium | reverse complement strand
ACATTGCCGCGCAGACGAACCTGCTGGCGCTCAACGCCGCCATCGAGGCGGCGCGGGCCGGCGAGCACGGCAAGGGGTTCGCCGTGGTGGCGGACGAAGTGCGCAAGCTGGCCGAGCGGTCGGCGACGGCGACGAAGGAGATCGGCGAGATGATCCGCCTGGTCCAGACCGGGGCCGGCGAGGCCGTGGACGCCATGCAACAGGCCGGGTCCGAAGTGGCCGCGGCCGTGCAGCTCGTGGACCGGGCGGGCGAGGCGTTTGCCGCCATCGCCGCCGGAACGCAGGCCTTGTCCGAGCAGGCCCACGACATCCGCGAGGACACACGCGCGATGCTGTCCGCCAACGAGGCTTTGGAGGGCGTGGTGACGGCCGTCAGCGCGATAAGCGAGCGCAATCGCGATGCGGCCGAGACAATGAGCGAGCTGACGAGCCGCGTGGTGGATAGCCTGGATAGCGTCAGCGCTGTGGTCGAAGAGAATACGGCCGCTACCGAGCAGATGGCTGCCAGCGTGACCGAGGTGACGCACTCCATCGAGAGTATCGCCAGCGTGTCTGAGGAGAACAGCGCCGCGGTCCATCAGGTCGGCGCGTCCGCCCGACAGATGAGCGGCCAGGTGGCCGACGTCACTCGCTCGGTTCAGGACCTGGCCGGGATGGCGCAGAAGCTGCAAGGCCTGGTGGCAAACTTCAACGTGGCCGCCGCGCCGGCGGCGCCTGCCCCGGCCGCGCTCGGCCCGCAGCACCCCGCCGCGCCGCCCTCGGCCCCGGCCCGCAACGGGCGTTCGCAGCCGCCGCGCACGGTGGACCGGCCAGCGCCGGCGGCCCGCTCGGTCAATGCGATAGCCGCGCCGGCGGCCATCGCCGGGGCCCAGACCTTCGCCTGGGACGAGTCGATGGCGTCCGGCGATGCTCAGGTCGACCGGCAGCACCAGGAGCTCATCCGCCAGATCAACTCGCTTCTCCAGGCCATGTCCCAGGGCCGGGGCCAGTCTGAGATCAGGCCCATCCTGGACTTCCTGGCCCGCTATGTCCAGGAGCACTTCAGTTGGGAAGAAGACTGCATGGAGCGGCACCGTTGCCCGGTGGCGGCGGTCAACCAGCGCGCCCACGCCCGCTTCATCGAAACGTTTCAGGCCATCCGCCGACGCTATGACCAGGAAGGCCCGAGCGCCGACCTCGTGCTCTCGATCAAACGCGAGTTGGGCGATTGGCTGGTGAACCACATCCGCCGGATTGATACCAACCTCCGCGCTTGCATGAAGCATGCAGCGTAGAGGCCCTCGGTGTGGCTCAGGGTCGCGTAGCGCCGCCGTTTCAGATCAGCCGGCGGTTTGTTGAGGCCGGGCGGCGGCTGGCGGCGACGCAAGGGCCAGGGGCGGAAGTGCTTCCGCCCCTGCCTGTCTTGAGTAACAGATGCCAACGGGGTGCCATCTTATTGGCCATACGTTGGCGTCTATACTCAAGACGGTATCCTGGTGCATGGCGACCCAAAAGGGGACGAATCCGGCTGTTGGTGTGTTCGTGAAGACGCAGCCCGAAGATGACTATCCTTAAACGAATGGCGTTGATCGTCGCGGCATCCATTGGGACGCTGACGCTCGTCCTGTACGGGCTCCAGGCCTGGTTCGAGTTGGACCGCCTGGCCGACTGGGAAACCGAGGCGGCGCGCCGCAACACTGCCCAAGGCGAAGCCATGATCGCTCGGGAATTGCTGCGTCTGGATATGCTGGCCGAAGACCACGCGACCTGGGATGACACCTATGCTTTCGTCGCCTCCGATGGCCTGGCCCTGGACTACGTCCGCGCCAACCTGGTGGGCACGACATTCCGAACTCTGGATATCAATCTGTTCCTGCTGACCGATACGCAGGGAGACCTGGTCTACGGCTCGTTCTATGATCACGAGCGGGCCGAATTTATCGAACTCCCCTCCGAATTCCTGACGCAGCTGGGAGAGACGGCCCCCCTGGTGCAGACGCCGCAACGCGACGGCAGCCTGCGCGGCCTGACGCTGCTGCCCGCCGGGCCGCTGCTGGTGGCCGCCCGGCCCGTGCTGCGGAGCGACGGCGGCGGTCCGGCCCGCGGCGTGTTGATCATGGGCGCTATGTTGGATACGCCCCGGCTGGAGGCGTTGAGCGCGGCCGCCGACCTCGGCCTCAGCGTGTTTCGGGTTGATGATCCGGCCGCCATGCCAGCCGATGTCGGCCGGGCCTGGCAGGCGCTGGCGGCGGGGCGTGAGCCGGACACACAGGCCCCGGGGCCCGGGACGATCGCGGGCTACCGGTTGCTGCCGGACCTGGAGGGACGACCGGCCTTGCTGGTGCGCGTGTCAATGGACCGCGCCCGGGTCACGATCGGCTACGCCAGTCTTTTCAACACCGCCCTGGCCCTCATCATCGTCAATGGCGCTGGCGGCCTGCTGGTCGTCGTCCTCCTGAACCGTCTGTTGCTTTCCCGGCTGGCCGAACTTAGCGCTCGGGTTCAGGCGATCGGCCGATACGGCGCGGCGTCCGAGCGGGTGGAGGCCGCCGGCACGGACGAGGTCGCGCTCTTGGCTCGCGCCATCAACCGGATGTTGGACTCCCTGGAGCGCGCGGCCCGGGAACGCGAGCACGCCGAGGCCGAAATCCGCTTGCTGGCCCGTTTTCCAGAGGAGAGCCCGGCGCCCATGCTCCGGTTGTCGCCCGAAGGCGCCATCCTCTACGCCAACGCCAGCGGCCAGGCTATGGTCCGGGCGCTGCGCGGCGAGGCCGCCCCGGCGCTGGACGCCGACGTCCCCGTCTGGGGCGCGGCGGTGGAACAGGCGCTGGCGACGCGGGACCGGGTTGAGGCCGAGTTTGTCGGCGGCGGGTCGGTCTTCGCCTGCCTGTTCGTCCCGGTGGAGGGCGCCGGCTATCTCAACGTTTATGGCCGCGACGTCACTGCCGCCCGGCAGATGGCCGTTGAATTGCAGGCCCAGCGCGACTTCGCACAGCAGGTGATGGACAACCTCGGCCAGGGCCTGACCGTGACCAACAGCCGCCACCAGTTCGAGTACGTCAACCCGGCCTACGCCCGAATGCTGGGCTATCTGCCCGAAGACCTGATCGGCCGCAGCCCGGTGGAGTTCACCCACCCGGAAGACCTGCCCCGGCTGGCGGAGGCCCGCGCCCGACGCGCCCTGGGCGCCGCCAGCACGTACGAGACGCGCCTGGTGCGCCGTGACGGCAGCGTCGTGCATGCGTTCATCACGGGGGTGCCCCGCTGCCGCGATGGCGAGGTTGTCGGCGCTATCGCCGTCATCACCGACCTGACCGAGCGCCGCCAGGCGGAGGAGCAGCTCCGGCTGCATTCGGCCGGGCTGGAAGCCGCGGCCAACGGCATCGTCATCACCGACCGCCGCGGCGTGATTCTGTACGTCAACCCGGCTTTCACGACCCTCACCGGCTACGCGCCCGAAGAAATCCTGGGCGGCACTCCCCGGCGCCTCAACTCAGGCAGGCAGGCCAAGGGGTTCTTCAAGGAGATGTGGGCAACGATCCTGGCCGGTCAGACCTGGCGCGGCGAACTGGTCAACCGCCGCAAGGATGGCAGTCTGTATACGGAGGAGATGACGGTTGCGCCAGTGCGCGCCAGCGACGGCGAGGTCTCCCACTTTGTCGCCATCAAACGCGACGTCACGGCGGCCCGCCAGGCCCAGGCCGCCCTGCGGGCCAGCGAGGAAAAGCACCGTCGCCTGATCGAGAACATGGCCGACGGCGTGGCCATGACCGACGAGGCTGGCCGGGTCGTGGAATGGAACCGGGCCCAGGAACAGATCACGGGGCTGGCGCAGGCCGACGCGCTGGGTCGGCCGATCTGGGAGGTCCAG
Source organism: Anaerolineales bacterium (assembly GCA_034434015.1). GTDB lineage: Bacteria > Chloroflexota > Anaerolineae > Anaerolineales > UBA6663 > SpSt-583. The sequence goes on along the minus strand of DAOUAB010000131.1, from coordinate 15,096 downwards.
GCCGAGTTGAGTCTGCCGGAGCGCAGGACGCCGAGCGCTCTCGACCAGTGGCGCGCCATGATCCTGCAGGCCCTCCAGACCGGGCAGATTCCGGCGGCTCAGCGGACTGCGACCGCGGACATTCGGCGGCCCGACGGCGCCCGCCGCACGGTGGAGACCTCCATCTACTCGATCCCCAGCAGTCAGGGCTGGTTGGTGAGCGGGATCATTCGCGACATTACCGAGCAAAAGCGGGCTGAGGCCGAGATCATCCAGCTCAACCTCGAACTCGAATCCCGCGTGGCCGAGCGGACCAGCCAACTGGAGGCCGCGAACCAGGCGCTGGAAGGCGAGCGGGTCCTGCTCGCTCAGCGCGTGGCCGAGCGCACGGCCGACCTGAGCGCCCTGAACGCCGAACTGGCCCGCGCCGTGCGCGCCAAGGACGAGTTCCTGGCCAGCATGAGCCACGAGCTGCGCACGCCCTTGAACACCATCCTGGGCATGACGGAGGTTCTGTTGGAGGGCCTGCTCGGGCCGGTCGCCCCGGACCAGCAGGACTCGCTTCGCAGCATCGAGGAGAGCGGACGGCACCTGCTGTCGTTGATCAACGACATCCTGGATATCTCCAAGATCGAGGCCGGGCGGATGGAGCTGCAATTCAGCGACGTCAACGTCGCCGCCGTCGGCCAGGCCAGCCTGCGCCTGATCCGCGAGGCCGCCCAGCGGAAATCGCTGAAGGTGGAAGCAGCGTTTGATCCGGCGGTCACGGAGCTGCGCGCGGACGAGCGCCGCCTGAAGCAGATGCTCGTCAATCTACTCAGCAACGCCTGTAAGTTCACGCCGCCGGGCGGGCGTCTGGGCCTGGAAGTGGCCGGCGATGCCGAACGCGAGGCCGTGCACTTCACCGTGTGGGATACCGGTATCGGCATTGCGCCGGAAGATCAGGGGCGCCTGTTTCAGCCGTTCGTCCAACTGGATAGCCGCCTGTCGCGCCAGTATGCAGGCACCGGGCTGGGGCTCAGCCTGGTGCGCCGCATGGCCGAACTCCACGGCGGCGGCGTCGCGCTGACCAGCGCGCCCGGCCAGGGCAGCCGTTTCACCATCTCGCTGCCCTGGCGCCGATCGGCAAACGGGGCGGAAGCGGCTGAGCCGGACGACGCTGACCAGACCGGTGACCGCTGGCAGCCGCCGGCCGGCAACGGCCAGCCGGCCCAGGCGCCCCTCGTGCTGCTGGCGGAAGACAACGAGGCCAACATCAAGACCTTCGCGGCCGCGCTGACCCGCCGTTATCGCCTGCAGGTCGCCCGGACCGGCCGGGAGGCTGTGGCCCAGGCGCTGGAGGCGCGTCCTGATCTGATCCTCATGGATGTCCAGATGCCGGAGATGGACGGTCTGGAGGCCACGCGCCAGATCCGCCGCCAGGCCGGCCTCGTCTCCGTCCCGATTATCGCCTTGACGGCCCTGGCGATGAACGGCGACCGCGAGCGCTGCCTGCAGGCCGGCGCCGACGACTATCTCAGCAAACCCATCAATTTGAAGAAACTGCTCGCCGCCATCGACGCGCGGCTCGGGCAGTGACCCGCTCGGTTAGGAGGCGCTACATGTCCGGCCCCGGAACCATTCTGGTCGTAGACGACGATGCCAACAACTCCCGCACGCTACAGGCGCTTTTGGCGTCGTTGGGGCATCGCGTCGAGATCGTATCCGATGGCCTGCAGGCCCTGGAGCAAGCGCCGGCCCTCGCGCCCGACTTGATCCTCTTGGACGTAATGATGCCGGCGATGGACGGCTTCGAAGTCTGCCGCCGGCTGCGCGCTGACCCGCGTGTGGCGGAGGTGCCCGTCATCCTGGTGACCTCGCTGGATGATCGCCAGTCGCGCCTGCATGGCCTGGAAGCCGGCGCTGATGATTTTGTCACCAAGCCCTTTGACCGACTCGAATTGCGGGCGCGCGTGCAGTCCGTGATGCGCCTCAACCGTTATCGCCGCCTGCTGGCCGAGCGTCAGCGCTTTGCCTGGGCGGTGGATGAATCGGAAGATGGTTACCTGCTCGTCGCCGAGGGTGGGCGGGTGGAATACGCCAACGCGCGGGCCCGCCGGTATCTGGGCCTGCCCGAGACGGACGACCCGCCCGCGGGCGACCGCTTCATGGAACTGGCGCGGCGGCGCTACCGGTGCGAGCCGGCCGGGGCGGGCGACGACCCGGCGGCTCTCGTCTACCTGGTCAGGCCGGAAACGGATATGGAGCGGGCGACGTGGCTCAATGTCAACGCGCTCGCGCTACCCGCTGCACTCGGCGTCGGTCACCTGCTCCGGCTGCGCGATGTTACAGCGCAGATGGGAGCGCGTTACGAGATGTGGTCGTTTGGCGTGTTCGCCCGGCATAAATTGCGCGCCCCCCTGGCGGCCGTGCACGGCAGCCTGGAGCTGCTGGCGGACACCCCGGGCGAGGCGCTGTCTGAGGAGGCCCGCCAGCTTCTCAAGCTGGCCCAGCGTGGCGTGGCGCGCCTGCAATCCGAGGTTCAGGCGGTCTTGCGCTACATGGACTCGCCGGGTATGGCCCGCCAGGGGGCTCCGTTTGAGCTTGCCGGCCTGGAGCCGCTGGTGCGCCAATTGGGAGTCGAGCTGGGGCTGGGCCCGATCGAAGTCCACGTGGCGGCCAGCGTGGCGTCGGCCCAGGTGTGGCCGTCGGCCCCGGCGATGACGTTGATGTTGCATGAGTTGCTGGACAACGCGCGCAAGTTTCATCCTCGCGGCGCGCCGCAGGTGAGCGTGGAGGTCGAGCCGGCGCCAGGCGACGCCATCATCCTGCGCCTGACCGACGACGGCCGTTCGTTGCCGCCGGATGAACTGACTCGGATGTGGCATCCCTACTACCAGGTCGAGAAGTCGATGACGGGCGAGGTGAAGGGGATGGGCCTTGGCCTGTCCATGATCGCAGCGCTGCTCGCGACGATAGGAGGCGCCAGCCGCGCTTATAACCGCCCCGATGGCCCCGGTCTCATGGTGGAGCTGCAGTTACCGCCGGCCACCGCCGCCTAGCCGCCCACACGCCGGGTCGCTTCTGGTCCAGCCTCGCGCCTTCGCCTCTCACCCTGGCCTGGTTTCCCTGCCGCCCGCGCCGCCCGGCGCGGTTTTCGTTGTTCTTCACATTACTTTTCGCAGGATTTTATGGGCGGGCCGCATATCCTCCGATAATGTGAAAGCGTGCGCTGTGCGCTGCGCACCCGCGGCCGAGTTGATCCGGGCTGCCGGCCGGGTAGCCAGGAAACAGGTTGATACTCTAATCACCCCGTTTTGTCCCCTTACTTTCGGTCTTGGACCGTAACCTGTGGAAGGACAGGAAACACTATGAACTTCTTTCGTGATCTCAAAATCGGCGTCAAGATCGTCACCGGTTACGCCCTGGCCCTGGCCCTGATGGCCGTGGTGGGGGGCGTGGCGTTGTTCCGGCTGGCCGAGATCCAGGCCAAGGTGTCTAACCTGACCGGGAATCTGTCGGTGGATCTGGATGTGGCTGGTGTTATCCAGACACAGCTCCTGAGAGCGCGACTGTACTTCACCCGTTATCTGCGCGCCGAGGACGCCGCCAGCTTACAAACGTACGAGCAGGAATGGGCAAAGCTGGAGGCGGCCCTGGAAACGGCGCAGGTCGAGATCACCAAACCCGAGCGGGTGGCGATGCTGGATTCGATCCGGGCCGACGCCGCCGACTATCACGAAACGGTGGCCGAGATGGTGGCTTTGATCCAGGCCCGGCAGCAGATCCGCGCCGACGTCCTGGATGTGCAGTCGCAGGCGGCCCAGGACGCGCTCAACGCTCTAATGGACGCGGCCCGCGCCGATGGCGACGTGGCCGCCCTGTACTACGCCGGCCTGGCCCAGGAGTCGCTCCAGCGGCTGCGCGTCAACATGCTGAAGTTTCTTGAGAGCGGCGACGGCCAATGGGTTGACCGCTTCGCCGACCGCCAGGCCGAGCTGGACCAGGCCCTGGCCGGACTGGACTCGGCCTTGCTGGACCCCGGCCAGCGCCAGACCTTTGACGCGGCCGTGGCCGCCCTGGACGCCTATATCGCCGGCTTCAACGGCCTGCACGACGGCTACGCCCGCCAGATCGCCCTGGAGAACAGGCTGCTCAACGAGCTCGGGCCGCAGATCGTCCAGGCGGCGGTGGATATGGCCGACAGCGTCGGCGCGGATTTCGACGCCGAGGAGGCCAGCACCCGTGAGATCGTCGCGCAGACGCAGGTCGTCGTCGTCGCCGTGCTGGCGCTGGCGATCATGCTGGCGCTGGGGCTGGGTGTGCTCATCGCCCGCGGCATCACGCGCGCGCTCCAGGCGCTGACCGGCGCCATTGAACAGATCGCCCAGGTGGATCTGCCCGCGCTGGCGGCGGAGATGGCGGCGCTGGCGCAGGGCGACCTGACCCGGCGCGTCAGTATCACGGCGCAGCCGCTGGATATCGCCGGCCGCGACGAGACCGGCCAGATGGCGCGGGCCTTCAACGCCATGATCGAGCGCCTGCGCGGCATCGGCCAGGCGTTCGACGCGATGAGCGAGCGCCTGCGCGGGGCGGTGGGCCAGGTGGCCGATAACGCCCAGCAGTTGGCGTCCGCCTCCAGCCAGCTCTCGCAGGCCGCGGGCCAGGCCGGCCAGGCCACCGGCCAGATCGCGACGACGGTGCAACAGGTGGCGCGCGGCACGGCGCAGCAGTCGGAGAGCGTCACGCGCACGGCGACGGCGACGGAGCAGATGAAGCGCGCCATTGACGGCGTGGCGCGCGGGGCGCAGGAGCAGGCGGCGGCGGTGGGCAGGGTGTCCACGCTGACCTCTGAGATGACGGCCGCCATCCAGCAGGTGGCGGGGAACGCGGCGGCGGTGACGCAGGAGTCGGCCGGGGCAGCCGAGGCGGCGCGGGCCGGGTCGCGCACCGTTGAAGAAACCATCAAGGGCATGTCGAGCATCCGGGCCAAGGTGGGGGTGTCGGCTGAGAAGGTTCAGGAGATGGGGCGTCGGTCGGACCAGATCGGGACGATCGTGGAGGCGATCGACGACATTGCTTCGCAGACCAACCTGCTGGCGCTGAACGCCGCCATCGAGGCGGCGCGCGCCGGCGAGCACGGCAAGGGGTTCGCGGTGGTGGCGGACGAGGTGCGCAAGCTCGCCGAGCGAGCGTCAGCCGCGACCAAGGAAATTGGCGGCCTGATCAAGGGCATCCAGGCGACCGTGGGCGAGGCGGTGCGGGCGATGGCCGACGGGGCGCGGGAGGTGGAGGCGGGTTCGCAGCTGGCGAACGAGGCGGGCGAGGCGCTGGCGCGGATCATGCGCGCGGCCGAGGCAGTGCAGGTCCAGGCGGAGGCGGCCCGCAGCGCGACCCAGCGGATGAGCAGCCTGTCGAACGACCTGGTGGGGGCGATGGACAGCATGAGCGCGGTGGTGGAGGAGAACACGGCGGCGACAGAGGAGATGGCGGCGGGGGCCGGCGAAGTGGCCGGCGCGATCGAGAACATCGCTTCCGTCAGCGAGGAGAACTCGGCGGCGGTGGAGGAGGTCTCGGCCTCGGCCGAGGAGATGAACGCCCAGGTGGAAGAGGTGACGGCCAGCGCGCAGTCGTTGGCCGAGATGGCGCGCGCGCTGCAAGACGTGGTGGCCCAGTTCCGGCTGGCCGCCGACGGTCAGCCCGGCGCGCCTGTCCAGGTGGCGGCCCCGCCGCGTGCAGCCGCGAACGGCCGCCCCACGAACGGCCACCGGGTGGAGAAAATCTCGTTCAACTGATCGGCTGGCGCCCGCCCGCCGAAGCGGAGACGGGCGTCAAAGTAAAACGGCCGCTCCCCATGGGGCGGCCGTTTTTTTCGGTAAGGCGCTGGCCCGAAGTTGCAAGCTCCGGGCCAGCGCGCCTGGTCTCAGTGCGATGGGTCGGGATCGACGGGCTGCCCGTCCACGCGCACTTCGTAATGCAGATGCGGGCCGGTGGAGTTGCCGGTGTTGCCCGAGAGGCCGATGACATCGCCGGCGGCTACCGTCTGACCCTGGCTGACCGGGATAGAGTCCAGGTGGGCGTAGTAAGTCCGATACCGCCCGTTCTCGACGATCACCAGGTTGCCGTAGCCTTCGTTGTTCCAGCCGGCGTGGACGACGCGGCCCGCCATTGTTGACCGGATCGGCGTGCCGATGGGTACGGCCAGGTCGAGACCGCGATGGCCGGCGTGGTAGGCCTGCGTGCGACGCCCTTCAACCGGCAGGCCTTCCGGCAGCGCCGGATCGGGCGTCGGACTCTGGGGCGTCCCGAAGTCCTGAGCGTCGATCAGGCGTTCCAGCAGGCGGACCAGGGTATAGGTGAACAGCGCGTTGGACGACGGCGGATTGAGACCTGTCTCGCCGCCCAACAGGCCCGCCCACCCCTCGAGGCCGCCGGCGCCGTTCTGGGCCGACGACGCGCCCCAGTCCATCTGCATGTTCAGCAACTGCACGAAAGGATCAACCGGCGTGCGGCGTGACGCAGCCGGCTGGGCGGCCGTTCCGACGGCGGTGTTCACAGGCGGGGTCCGCAACTCACTCATAGCCGGCATTCTAGGGCGAGCTGAAGCCGCCCACGATGAAATCACCATGAATTGCGCGCCGCCCGTTTACCGGTTTTCTATCCGAACGTTTACGCGCGCTTTATGGACGTCGCTCCGGACGCTCGCTTACCATAGCGTGCATTGACCGGGTTTGAAAGGAATTGACCGATTTTGGCTATGGCGGATAGGCCTGATCAGGCGACGGCGCGACTGACGCTTCTGACCGCGCGCGAGGCGGCGGCCTATCTGCGCGTCAGCCTGTCGACGTTGCGGCGCATGGAACGCCGGGGCTGGATCAAAGCCCTGCGCACGCCGGGCGGCCACCGCCGCTTCAGCCTGGCGGCGCTGAACACCTGTCTGGAGCGGGCCTCCACGGAGGCGGCCGAGCCGTGAAACGTCTCCTGGTCGTCGGTGTGGCGGCGCCGCGGCAGCCCGGCCTGCGGCGGGTGATTGAAGACCTTTTCCCGGGCGGCCAGATCGACTGGGCCGACTGCCTGGAGTCGGCCGGCGCTCCCGCCGGCCACGACCTGTGCCTGTTGGAGGCATCGGCCCTGCGGGCGGGTCACCGGCTGACGGCGCCGACGCTGCCGCCGGTGGTGGTTTTGGCTTCAGCCAATCAGCCGGCCCAGGCTCTGGCCGCCGCCGAGGCGGGCGCGGCCGCCTGTGTGTCGGTCGATGATTTCTCTGAGAGGACGTTCTCCCGGCGCCTTGACCTGACCATTCAGGCCGCGCTCGAGCAACGGCGCCGGGCGGACCTGGCCGCCGAACGCCTGGAATTGTTGCGCTTCCAGCAGGTTCTGACCCAGGCGTCCGCCGCGGGCGCCCCATTTGCCGCCTTGCTCCAGTTGGCGGCCGACCAGCTCCACGCGCGCCTGGGCTATGACTATGTCGCCATCTTTTTGGCCGAGCCGGGCCTGGATCAACTGGCTCTCGTCGCCGTCGCCGGGGTAGAGGCCGCCCGCATCCCGTCCGCAGCCTATTACCTGAAACTCGGCCAGGGTTCAGCCGGCCAGGCCGCCCAACACGGGCGCCTCGTCTGGCGGGACTCGTCCGAGTGGATTGCGCCGGCGCTGAGCCTCGATCAGCCCCTGACCGAGTTGTCGGTCCCCATCCGCAACGGCGACCGCCTGCTGGGCGTCCTGATCCTGGCGGCCAGCCAGCCGGATCGGCTGCGCTCCCGCGAGAGCGTGGAATTCGAAGCGTTGGCCGGGCACCTGGCCCACCTTATCCTGCCCGTCGAGAGCCGCCAGCGGGAGGCCGAACAGGTCGAGCGCGAGCACCTGCTCACTCGCATCAGCCATGTGGCCAGCCACTGGTTAGATCCGGTTGAGATGCTGCACCAGGCCATCGACGCTTTGGGCAAAAGCCTGCGGGCCGACCGCAGCACTCTGAGCGTGTTCGATCTGGCCGAGCGGTTGTTTGCCGTGACGCATGAGCATATCAACCCGCTGCTCACCGAGCGGCGTTCGCTCAAGCGCCGGGAGCCGCTGGAAGGCGCGCTGGCGCAGGTGGCCGAGTTGCTGCGGGCCGGCGATGTCATCCTCTCCACCGAGGAACAGGTCTATCCCGGTTTGCGGGAATACTGGGACTGGCTGGTCCGCCGGCATGGCGTCCGCTCGCTGATCTGGGTGCCGATCCCGGGCCAGACCCCGGACCGGCTGTACGCCTTCAGCCTCATGCAGTTGACCCACGCCCGTCAGTGGACGGAGGCCGACGTGGCGCTGTTGCGCGGCATCGCGGACCAGCTGGCGTTGGCGCTGCGCAGCGCCGAATTGTTCGACGGCGTGCGGCGGGCCGCCGGCCAGCTGGAGGCCAAAAACGCCGAACTGGAGGCCTTCGTCTACACGGTCTCCCACGACCTGCAGGCGCCGGTGGTGTCCATGCGCGGCTTCGCCACGTTGTTGCAATCGCGCTACCAGTCGCAATTGGACGAGCGCGGCGCGGCCTATGTGGCCCGCATCCTGGCCAACGCCGACTTCCTCGCGCGCCTGTTGCAGGACCTGCTGGAACTCTCGCGCGTCGGGCGGCAGGAAGAGCCAGATGAGAGTGTGTCGGTCCAGGCGGTCGTGGGTGAAGTGGTGCAGGACCTCGGCCAGGCGTTGGCGGAGCGCAACGTGGCGCTCACGCTGCCGGCCGAGTGGCCGCGGGTGCGTTACTCGCGCACCCGGCTGCGGCAGGTCTTCTCCAATCTGCTCACCAACGCCGTCAAGTTTCTGGGGCCGCAGCCCCAGCCATCAATTGAAGTGGGCTGGCAGGCCGGAGCAACGGATCAGGATGATTTCCCGGCGCTCATTCCGCGAGAGGCCGCCGGCCGCCCGGCCGTGCCGCCCGGCTATGTCGAGTTCTATGTCCGTGATAACGGCATCGGCATCCACCCGGACTATCAGCAGCGCATCTTTGTGCCTTTTGAGCGCCTGAAGCAGGTGGACGTGGCCGGGACCGGGGTGGGCTTGAGCATCGTCAAACGTATTGTCGAGAGCCGCGGCGGCGTGATCCGCGTCGAGAGCCAGCCCGACCAGGGCGCGACGTTCTTTTTCACGCTCCCGCTGGCCCGCGACGCTGCGCCGGCGGCCGGAGGCTCCGCATGAGGCGCGCGATCTTGTTGATCGAAGATAACCCTGACCACATCCTCCTGATCCAGGCGGCCCTGGAGTCTCTGCCGCGCGCCCGGCCGCTGATGGTGATGAACGACGGCGCCCAGGCCCTGGAATACATCCGCTGGTTGTCGGCCGCGCCCCTGCCGGAGCTGCCGTGCCTGATCCTGCTCGACCTGAAGCTGCCCAAGGTGGACGGCCTGGACATCTTGCGCGCCCTGCGCGCCTCGCCGGCCTGGCGCCAGGTGCCCGTCATCGTCCTGACCACCTCCAACCACCCGGCCGACATCCGCACCAGCCTGGCGCAGGGCGCCAACGCGTATTTGAGCAAGATGTCGGCCCTGAATGGCGCCATGACCGAGTTGATCCGGGCGGTGGAGACGTCGCTGCCGGACATTCCCCGACCAGGCGGCCTGGCGGCCGAGGCGCGCTACACCCACGATGAAAGCAGAAGGCCGCAATGACTGATCTTCGCCCTCTGGTCCTGTGCATCGACAGCGATGCGCGCACGCTGGAAATCCTCGCTAAAGTGCTGGCCCGCCTGCCGGTGCGCCAGATGGCCGCGCGTGACGGCGAGACCGGGATCGCGCTGGCGGCCAAGTGGCAGCCGGACCTGCTGGTGCTGGACCTGAACCTGCCGGACCTCGCCGGCTGGCGGGCGCTCGAAGCTATCCGCCGCGGGCCGCACAAGCCGGCGATGCGCGTGTTGGTGCTGAACGCCCGGGATAACACGGCTGAGCGTCTGCTGGCGACGAACATCGCCCGCGTGGACGCCTATCTCGGCAAGCCGTTTGATGTGCCCGCCTTGGCGCGTGGTATGCTCGACCTGCTGGGGCTGCCCCTCGATCAGGTTGTCTGGGAGCAGACCCCGACGGAGGCCGACGCGCCGTGACGGCGCCCGGCAGGAGATGGAGCGCAACGTGATCACCCCACTGCGCGTGCTGATTGTCGAAGACAACGAGGATCACGCCCGCCTGGCCTGCGAGTTCTTGCAAGCCTCCGGCCCGTTCGTCACCGAGATCGCCGCGGACCTGGAATCGCTGTGGCGGCGCCTGGCCGCCGAGAGCTACGACGTCGTGACCCTGGACTACAATCTGCCGGATGGGAACGGTCTGAAGGCGCTGGAGGAGCTGGCCGCCCGCCGGCACGATGTGGCCGTGGTGATGGTGACCGGACGCGGCGACGAGCGTGTGGCGACGCAGGCCATCCAGCATGGCGCCAGCGACTACATCGTCAAGACCGGCGACTATCTCAGCACGCTGGCGGCCGTCGTGCAGAAAGCCGCGCGCACCCACGCGCTGGTGCAGGCCAACCGGCGCTCGCTGGAGCAGATCCGTTATCAGGCCCTGCTGCTCAACAACGTCCACGACGCCGTGATCGTCTGGGACCTGGACGGCCGGATCACGTTCTGGAACCGCGCCGCCGAGGAGGTGTTCGGCTGGCCGGCCGCGACCTGGCTGGGTCAGCCCGCCGCGCACTGCTATCTGACTCTCTTCCAACCGCCGGCGGACATGCCGCCGCTCGACGGCGTCGCCCCCTATCACTCCGAGCGCTGCGGCCGGCGGCGCACGGGCGAGGAGGTCTGGGTCAGCTCCAGCCTGTCCACCCTGCGGGACGAGCAGGGGAGCGTCATCGGTTATATGGATGTGGCCCGCGACATCACCGCCCGTAAGCGGCTGGAGGCCCAGGTCCAGGCCGCTCAGACCCAGCTGGCTCATGCCGTGCGGCTGGCCGCCATCGGCGAGCTGGCCTCCGGCGTCGCGCACCAGATCAGCAATCCGCTGACCACCATCATCGCCGAGACCCAGCTGCTTCTGCGCGCGCTGCCGCCCGGCCCGACCGCGCCCGACGGTCTGCGCGAAGCGTTGCAGGCCATTGAGCGCGGCGGCTGGCGCGCGCAGGAGGCCGTGCAGCGCCTGCTCGATTTCTCCCGGCCCGCCTCCGCCACCCGTGAGCCGGTCTCGGTGAACGAGACCATCGACCATGCGCGGGCGCTGGTGGGCGGGCTGGTGGAGGCCGTTGACGCGCGGCTGGAAGTGGACCTGGCCGAGGGGCTGCCGCCGGTCCACGGCAACGCCCGCCAGCTGGAAGATTTGTGGGTCAACCTGCTGTTGCTGGCCCGCGACGCCGTCGACGCCGCCAGGGGCCGCCCGACCGATGGTCACCGCATCTGCGCCCAGTCGCGCCTCGATCCGGCGGGCTGGGTGGCGGTGAGCGTCCACGATAACGGCCTGCCGATCCCGGCCGAGGTGTTGGGCACGATTTTTGAGCCGGCTTTTGTCGGCCCGGTGGCCGGACGCGGCACGGGCCTGGAATTGAGCATTTGCCGCGAGATTGTTCGCCAGCATGGCGGCCAGATCTCCGTGGACAGCGTGCCGGGACGCGGCACGACTTTCAGTGTGCTTTTGCCGACGAGGTGACGCCATGAACCCAATCGACATCCTGGTCATCGAAGATGACGAAATTGTGGCCCGGACCATCGAGCGCTCGTTGCGCGGACACGAATTCCAGGTGGCGGTGGCCAACAGCGGGGTGCAGGGCCTGCAGCTGGCCCGCCGCCGCCCGCCGGCCCTGGTGCTGCTGGACGTCATCATGCCCGGCATGGACGGCTACACGGTCTGCCGCGAGATGCGCGCCGACCCGTTGCTGGCCGAGGTGCCCATCATCTTCCTGACCGCCAAGAGCAAGGACGAAGACAAGATCACGGGCTTCCGCGCCGGCGCGGACGATTACCTGACCAAGCCCTTCAATGTCGATGAGCTGTTGCTGCGCGTGCGGGCCGTGCTGCGCCGCACGCAGCACGCCGCGCCGCCCTCGGCCGAGGCCGGGCCGCTGGTCGTGATCGGCGAGTACACGCTGGACACGCGCACCTTCAAGGTGGCGACGCCGCGCGGGGAAGTGCAGCTCACGCCCGTGCAGTATGACCTGCTCTACCATCTCATGAGCCATCCGGGCCAGGTCTTCTCGCCCACCCGGCTGTTGCAGGAAGTGTGGGATTACCCTTCGGACGCCGGCAGCCCGGACCTGGTCCGGGTTCACATCAAGAATCTGCGTGAGCGCGTCGAGCGCGACCCGCGCACGCCGACCTTTATCCGGACCGTGGCCGGCCACGGCTACACCGTCTCCGCCGCCAACGATTAGAGCCGTCGCCCATGACCGCCCCTGTCCATTTCGCCTTCGACACCGGGCCGCTGGGTGAAGGCGCAACCGGCGCGCCCCGGCCTGGCGACGTCCAGGCGGCCCTGCTCGACCTGCTCCAGACCGTGATCCGGATGTCCGGCGGCGAGGGCGGGCTGATGCTGCTGGAGGCCGCCGGCGGCGGGCCGGATTGGACGCGGACCATCACACACAACCTGTCGCCGGCCTGGCAGGCGCAGATTGAAACGCCGGACAGTCGGCTGCGTCGGCTGGTCTCCAGCGGGGGCGATGGCCCGGCCGGCTGGCGGGATGCGGAGCTGGGGATCGGGGCGGCCGTGCCGGTCATCCTGGCCGACGGCCGCCGGGCCGGGATCATCCTGCTGACCGGCAGCGCGCCGGTGGAGGCGCCCTGGCTGGATGACCTGGGGCACGTCGCCGGCCGGCTGCTGCAGGTTCAGACCTCGTACGCGGTCAGCCGGGGCCGGGGCCGGGAGCTGGCGGCGCTGAACAAGATCGCGGCCACACTCACCTCCACGCTGCAGCTGGATGAAATTCTCACCTCGACCATCGACGGTATTCGCGAAATTCTGAATGTCGAAGCTGTCTCGCTGCTGCTGCTGGACGAGGAGCGCGGCGAGCTGATCTTCAAGAAGACTCTGGGCGAAGACCCGGACTGGATCTTTCAGTATTCCTTGCGCGCCGAGCGCGGGCTTGTCAGCGAGTGCGTGCGCGGCGGCCGGCCGCTGCTGGTCAACACGGTCGCCGACGATCCGCGTTTTTACCCGGAGGTGGACGGGGTCGCCGGTTTTAAGACCCGTTCCGTCCTGTGCGCGCCGCTGGCCACCCGCGGCCAGACGCTGGGCGCGGTCGAGGTCATCAATAAGCGCGACGGGCCGTTTGACCTGCACGATCAGGACCTGCTGGTTTCGATGACGGCCTCCGTGGCCAACGCCATCTACCATTCGCGCCTTTTCCACCAGTTGACCGTCGCCAACGCCGACCTGGAGGCCAGCCGCTGGGAGGTGGTCCGCTCGCGCAACACCCTGCGCGCGCTCTTCGACGGCATCCCGCACGCCATTTACATCGTTGACCGGGACTACCGCCTGGTGGCGCTCAACCGCGCCAGCGCGCAGTTGGCCGGCGCCGACCTGCCGGCGCCTCCCCCGGCCGAGCTGTTGCTGGCGGCCGGCCAGCCGCAGACCAACCGCGCCGACGCGGCGCCGGGCGAGAAAAACCCCTTCGGGGCGTTCGTGGGGCAGGTGTGCTACCAGGCGCTCTTTCGGCGCGCCGAGCCGTGCGTCGGGTGCCGCGTCGCCGAGACATTGTTTGCGGGCCAGCGCACGCAGCGGGCCGAGCGCCGCTGGGGCCAGGATGACCAGGTGGCCGAGTGGGATGTCAGCACCTATCCGATCCTGGATGAGCACGGCCAGGTGGCGCAGGCCGTCGTGTTCGTGCAGGACGTGACCGAAAAGCGGCGGCTGGAGGTCTCGCTGGCTCAATCCGAAAAGCTGGCCGCCGTCGGCCAGCTGGCGGCCGGCGTGGCGCACGAAATCAACAACCCGCTGGCGGCCATCATCGCCAATACTCAACTCCTGAAGCGTGAGCTGCCGGCGGAGGATGAGCGCCAGGAGTCGGTTCAACTGATCGCCCTGGCCAGCGACCGGGCGCTGCAGGTGGTCCGCAACCTGCTGGATTTTGCGCGCCAGGAGAGGTACGAGTTCGCGCCCACCGACGTCAACGTCTCCATTCGGAACGCCTTTGCTCTGGCCGCGCCGCTCCTGCGCGACCCGGCCCTCAAGCTGGTCACGGATCTGGCGCCGGATCTGCCTCCCGTTTCCGCCAGTCTGGATCATCTGCAAGGCGTCTGGCTCAACTTCCTGCTCAACGCCCGGGACGCCCTGGCCGGCCAGGAGGGCGAGATCCAGGTGATCAGCCGCCGCCAGGGCAACGAGGTCCATGTGCTGGTGGCTGACACCGGCGCCGGCATCCAGCCGGAGCGCCTGCCGCGGCTGTTCGAGCCGTTTTACACCACCAAGAAGTCCGGCCAGGGGACGGGGCTGGGCCTGTTCACCTGCCACCGCATCATCAAGCAGCACGGCGGCCACATCCGCGTCGACAGCCAGCTCGGGCGCGGTACGGTTTTCACCGTGGTCCTCCCGCTGCCGGCCGGCGCCCCCGTTTAGGCCCCCTTAACTACCCTTTCACAACCGGTTTACTGACAGTGCCGCGCCCGGCATGCTAGATTGTGGCCGTCGGAGCAGGCGGAACAGTCAGGCTGTGGTCCCGGTCGGTCGCCGGGTGTCCGCCCGCCTGCTCGGAGAAAGAGTGCGTCGGTGATCCCCGTCACCCGGCTCAACGGTTCGCAGTTCTACGTCAACGCCGAAATGATCAAGTACGTGGAGGCGACGCCGGACACGGTGATCACGCTCACCGACGGCGCCAAGCTGGTGGTGCGGGAAGCCCCGGCGGCCGTGGCCCAGGCCGTGATCGCCTATCGCCGGCAAGTGCAGGCCGATCGCCTGTTGTCGCGTGGAGAATAGCCCGGATGGACCTGAGCACACTTATCGGTTTGGGGGCCGGCCTGGTGGTGGTCATCGTCGTCATGATCATGGACGGCGGCTCCCCGGCCGAGCTGTTCGCGCACCCGTCCGCCCTGATCCTGACCATCGGCGGCGCCATGGCGGCGGCCACCATCACGGTCCCGCTCAAGACCATCCTCAGCCTGCCCCAGTTGATCCTAGGGGCGATTAAGGGCCACAAGGACTCCCCGGCCGCCGCGATTGAGATGCTGGTGAAGATGGCCGACAAGGCCCGGCGCGAAGGCCT
>DAOUAB010000130.1:0-4982 GCA_034434015.1 Anaerolineales bacterium | reverse complement strand
GAAGCGGACCTGGCCGAGGCGCGCGCCTGCCTGCACACGCCCGGTCTGAGCGTGCTCCGCGACGCCCAGGTTGCGCTCCGGGCCGGGGCGGTGACGGCCATGCACGACCCGACGGAGGGCGGGCTCGCGGCGGCGCTGTGGGAGCTGGCGGAGGCCAGCGGGCAGGCGCTGGTGGTGGACCCGGCCTGTGTACCGGTGCCGGCTCTGAGCGCACGGTTGTGCCAGGCGCTCAACATCAACCCTCTGGCCGCCATCGCTTCCGGCGCGCTCCTGCTGACCACGCCGCCCGCCGACGCGGGCGCGATCCGGCGCGCGCTGGAGGCCGACGGGATCGCGTGCGCCGAGCTGGGGGACGTGATGCCGGGCCCGCCGGCGGTGCGCCAGCCAGACGGCCGCCCCTGGCCCTGGCCGGAACGCGATGCCGTTGCCGCGCTCTACGGCTGACAGACGCCCGCGGTTATCGTTCGACGGCCCCGACGCAGGATCGTTTTTCGAGTTTTGTGCAATTGCCCGCTGGCAGGGGGCGCGCGGCCGTGCGCCTCAACGCGTTGACACCGAAATCGGGATGCGGCCGCCGCTCAGGGCGCCCGTAAACGCAGTTGGAAACCGCCCTAAGCCGCGCCGATCTCGCGCGCCCAGAGGGCCTCGACGACGCGCGTCAGGCCGGCCTTGAGGTGGCGGCGGTAGGTGCTGAAGGGCAGGTCGAGCTGTTCAGCCGCCCGCTCCTGTGTGGAAGCCGGCCTGAAGTAGGTGGCCTCCAGGGCGCGATACAGCTTGGCGTCGCGCGGCGAGGCCCGCAGCGTCTCAGCCGCCTCGTGGATCAGGGCGCGCAGGGCCGCCACGCGGGCCGCGTCATCCGCCTGAGCGCCCGCCCGCTCGGACACGAGCCGCGAGCGCAGCAACGGATGGCCGCGGAGCAGGTCCGGCTGGGTAAACGATTGCAGCGCTTCGCGCAGGCCCTCGGCGAAGTCCGCCTCGCTGAGCACGATGAGGGGCGCCCCCGCACGCGGCGCGGCCGGGGCGGCCCCCAGCGCCGTCTCCCGTTCGGCCAGCAGCGTCAGCCAGGCCGCCGGCGGCGTTACGCGCCAGTCGTGGCCGTACACCCCGAAGCGGCGGCCGTCCACGACGAAGTCGGCGTCCGGAAGACGCGCCAGATCCGCGTACGCGAACACCTGCGCCCAGAAATCCGGCTCGCCGCACGGGAACAGAGTGAAGGCCAGGTTGGGGGTCGTGAGGTAATGCCGGACCGCGCTGACGAAGACCAGGCTCTGCACCGGGGACACGGCCTGGTAGCTGTCGTCCGCCATCCAGAAGCGGAAGAGCGTCGCCGCTTCGCCGGGGCGCAGCGGCGCGTGGGTCTGCAGATAGCGGACCGCGGCGCGCGTCGCCGGGTCCCGCTGCGCCTCGTCCGGCGCGGCCGCCTGCAGGGCCACCTGCAGCATAAAGCCCGCCGGGTGCCCGGCTGGATCGCGGAAGACCACGACGTTCTCGGGCTGGCGGTCGATCCAGAAGGCGGCCCAGGCAGCCGAGTCCGGCCCCTCGTGGCGGAGGGCCATCGCGCCGATCGCGTCCCGGTCGGAGGGCCGAAGCGAGTCGGCCAGGAGGTTGCCGCCCGTCTGCCACTCGAAGAACGGGCGCACCACGGCGTTGTCGCGGTGCAGGAAGATCAGGTCGAACAGCGCCTGCTGCTGGGCCAGGCCGGCCGTGCGCTGCAGGCGCGCGGTGTAGTCGGCGCGGGCGCGCTTGTGCAACTCGCCGTACCAGTCCGGGTTGCGCCAGCGCACGTCGGCGGCCAGCGCCTCACGCGCCAGATCGTGCGGGAACAGGCCGCCCGGCCCGGCCTCCACAAACGACAGGGACCGCAGCCATTCGAATAATTCGTGCGCGTCCGGCGTCCCCAGCATGGTCGCCAGCAGGCTCTCGGTGGCCACGCGCACCAGGCTGCACGCCTCCAGCGCCGCGCGGTGGGCCGGGCCGGGCGCCTTCTGCACCAGACGCTCGAGCAGGGTCTTGACGACGTCGGGCGTGGCCTCCACCTGGAAACTCTGGCCGGCGCGCTGGTTGAAGACGTCGCTGACCAGGGAGAGGGCCAGCGGATGGCCGTGGGTGAAACTCAGCACCGGGCCATGTTGCTCATCCGGGACGCCCTGCTGGCTCAAATAAGTCCGGCTCTCCTCCGGGCTGAGGTTGCGCAGCGGCCAGACGCGCACCAGCGCCTGCCAGCCCGGATCGGCGCGCCAGGCCGGATCGAGCGGCTGGCGGCCCGCCAGGACCACCAGGACTTTCTCGGGCAGTTCGGGCAGGAACGTCGTCCACAGCCAGGCTTCCAGGGGCGCCAGGTTCTCACAGGTGTCGAAGAGCAGGACGTGCCGGCCCGGCTGGCGGCCGAGGTGCGTCAGGGGCAGATCGCCGCCCTCCAGCCGCAGGCTCAGCCGCAGGGCGCCCTGAAAACCCTCTGGCGTAGGCTCGATGTGGCGCGCGTCCAGGTAGGTGGCGGGAAAACCCGCGGCCTCGCACAGGCGCGCCAGCTCCCCCAGCAGCGCCGTCTTGCCCACGCCGCCCGGGCCGAAGATGTAGAGCACCTGAAAAGGCCACTCCGGGGCGGCCAGGGCAGACTGAAACACAGCCTGCTCCGCCGAGCGTCCCACAAAGCGGCGGCGCCGGGCCGCCTGGAGCCGATCCGCCAGGCGCTGGGTCATGGAGACCAGGCGGCCCAGTTGTCGTTAACTGACTCGTCGGTCAACTGCGTTTTGACCGAGCCGTCGGCGTTCATCACGAACAGCCGGTTGTCGTCGGGCCGCGGCGTGTCGACATTGACGGCCCGGTCGGAGACATAGACGATGCGCGTCCCGTCCGGCGACCAGTCCGGGCTGGAGGCGTGCGCGGGATAAAGCGTGAGCTGCGTCGCCTCTTCGCCGTCGACGCCGATCACGAACACCTCGGCCTTAGGACCGCGCAGGGAGATGAAGGCGATGCGCGTCCCGTCCGGGGACCAGGCGGGATAGCGGGCGCCGGTGGTCGTCAATCGCCGCACGTCGCTTCCGTCGGCGTTCATCAGGTAGAGGTCGACGCGGCTCAGACGGTTGGACACGAAGACAATCTGCCGGCCGTCCGGCGACCAGTCCGGCTCGAAATCGTCTCCGGGGTTGTCGGTCAGTTGGACCAGATTCCCGCCGTCCGGATTGATCACATACAGGTCGTCCCGGCGGCCATCGCGCCGCGAGGCGAACACGATGCGCGCGCCGTCCGGCGACCAGGCCGGGTTGTAGTCGATAGAGGGATTGGTCGTCAGGCGGCGCTGGTTGGAGCCGTCCGCATTCATCACGTAGATTTCGCTGTTGCCGTCGCGGCGCGAGACGAACACAATCTGCCGGCCGTCCGGCGACCAGTCCGGTTCGCCATCGTAGACGGTGTTGTCGGTCAACGGGCGCAGGTCAGCGCCCTCGACGCTCATGACGTAGATGTCGCTGTCGCCGTCGCGCATGGACGCGAACGCGATCTCGCCCTGCCCCCCGCCCCGCGGCGTGCGCGTGATGGTGGGCGTCTCCGTGGGCGTGGGCGTGAGGGTGGGCGTGGCGGTCGGCGTCGGCGTGGCGGTGGCGGTGGGGCTGGGGGTGAGGGTCGCGCTCGCCGTCGGCGACGGGCCGGTGGTGGGGGTGGGCGCGCGGGCCACAGGGATGAAACCGCCGGCCTGCAGCAACCCGAAGCCGGCCAACCCGGCGAGGATCACGCCGCCGAGGGTGAACGCCAGCCAGCGCAGGCCGCCGGGCCGGGACGGGCGCACGGTCGTGTCCACCAGCGAGGTGGCCTTGTGGGTGGACGACGCGGACGAGGACGCGGGCGGAGGCGTCGGCGTCAGGCGGGTTGCCGCCGGGACGTTCCCGCGCAGAGCGGAGAGCATCGCGCCGGCGTCGGCGAAGCGCGCCTCCGGCTCCATCTCCAGGGCGCGGTCGATCAGGGCCGCGAAGTCCGGGCTGACCTCCAGCGCGCGCCGCGAGAGCGGGATGAATTTCTCCGGCCTGGTCATGCGCGAGAGCGCGTCGGCGGGGACCTCGCCGGACAGCAGCGTGTAGAGCGTGGCGCCGAAGGCGTACACGTCCGAGCGGGCGTCGGTGCGCCCCGTGCCCAGCCCATACTGCTCGGGCGGCGCGAAACCCGGCGTCATGCCGCGCGCGCCGGCCGTGGTCATCTCGCCGCTGCCGGCCGACAGCTCCTTGGCGATGCCGAAATCCACCAGGACCGAGGTCCCGTCCGGCGTGATCTTGATGTTGGCGGGCTTGATATCGCGGTGGATGATCTGGCGCCCGTGCAGGTAGGCCAGCGCGCTCAGGATATCGGCCGCCCACTGGCGCACGTCGGCCTCCGGCAGCGGCCCCAGGCGCTCCAGCCGCTGGCGCAGATCCTCGCCTTCGACGTAATCCATCACCAGGTACTGGCCCTGGGCCGGGATGACGAAGTGATCGGTGACGCGCGGCAGGTTGGTGTGGTGGAGGCGCGCCAGCAGTTGGGCCTCGCGCTCGAACTGCCGCTGGTTGGCCTCGGTGAAGAGGAGGTTTTCCTTGATGGCGCAGCGCACGCCCAGGCGGGTGTCCCAGGCGTCGTAGACGGCGCCCATGCCGCCCTGCCCGAGCAGGCCGTCGATGCGGTACCGGTCGTGCAGCAGTTGCCCGATGGAGAGAGACATGCCCGCTTCGCGAATCCCCTCAACTTATCGACCGGCCCGGACGGGAAGATGCCTATATTGTACTCAAATTCTCGAACGCGCCGACTGAGGTTCGGCCCTCTCCCAACGGATTTATTACACGCCCGGCCCGGGTTGTCACGCGCCGGCGAGGTAGCCCTGCGCGGCCAGCAGTTCGCCGTTGAGCAGGGCGCCGCCGGCCGCGCCGCGGATGGTGTTGTGCGAGAGCGCCACGAATTTGACGTGGAAGAGCGGATCGGCGCGCACCCGGCCGACCACCGTGGTCATGCCCGCGCCGGCG
>DAOUAB010000129.1:0-27694 GCA_034434015.1 Anaerolineales bacterium | reverse complement strand
AGCTGCCGCAGCCGGATGAGGCACTGGGCCGCCTCGTCCGCCGAGCGCAAATCCGGGCCGGTGACCATCTCGATCAGCGGCACGCCGCAGCGGTTCATGTCGATCAGGCGCGCGCCGCGCGCCGCGTCGTTCCTGGTCTTGCCGGCGTCCTCCTCCATGTGGAGCTTGTGGATCGAGGCGCGCACCAGCCGGCCGTCCGGCATGGGGTATTCGAACCAGCCGCCCCGGCCGATGGCGGCGTCGTACTGCGTGATCTGGTAGCCCTTGGGCAGGTCCGGGTAGAAGTAGTTTTTGCGGTCGAAGAAGCTCTCGGCCTGGACCTCGCTGTGCATGGCCGCCGCCAGGAGCGCGGCTTTCTCCACCACCGCCCGGTTGAGCACGGGCAGGACGCCGGGCAGGCCGCAGCACACCGGGCAGATGTTGGTGTTGGGCGGCGCGCCCCACGAGTCGGCCGGGCAGGCGCAGAAGATCTTGGTCTGCGTGTTGAGCTGGATGTGAATTTCGAGTCCGATAACGGCTTCGTAAGTGGTCATGGCGTTGGTGCGGTTTCCAGGAATTCCAGGAGCGCGGCGTTGAAGGCCGCCGGCGCCTCCATGTTGCTCATGTGGCCGACGCCGGGCAGGACCACGCGGCGCACGTCCGGCAGGTGGGCGGCCAGGTGCCCGGCGAGGCGATGGAAATCGGGCAGGTCCAGCTCGCCGACGACGACCAGGGCCGGGGCGCGGATGGCGCCCAGCCGGTCGTACGCCGGGCCGCCGGCCAGCGGCCGTTCCGGGCTGCGGTTGAGCCAGTGCCAGCCGGAGTAGTCGGCCGCCATCTGGCGCAGGCGCGCGGCGACGGCCGGCTGCGTCATGGCGGGCGCGAACAGCTCATCCTCCAGCCATACGGACCGGGCCGCGGCCAGCCCCTGGCTGCGCGCGGCGCGGCCCGGCGGGCTCCAGTCCTTGGTCCACGGGAATCCGCCCAGGGTGGAGTCCACGGCGATCAACGAAGCCACGCGCTCCGGGTAGGCCAGCGCGAAGTCGATGGCGACGCCGCCGCCCAGCGACAGGCCCATGACGTGCGCGCGCGGCAGACCGAGCCGGTCGAGCAGGACGCTCAGATCGTCCACGTGCGCGAACGGCCCGGCCGGCAGCGAGGAGCGCCCGAAACCGCGCAGGTCGTAGCCGATCACCTGAAAACGGCCCGCCAGCGCGGCGGCCTGATCGGCCCACATCCGGCTATCCAGCGCGAACCCGTGCAGACAGACGAGCGGCGCGCCGGCCCCGACCGTCTCGTAATACAGTCGGCCGGCCTCCACCTCGACGAAGCTCATGGCGCCTCCGCGCGCGCTTGCTGGTAACGGTCATAATCCGGCACCGGCCGCGCGTACTCGGCGTCCAGCCAGGGCGAGGCCAGGATGAAGTCGGCGGTGGCGCGGTTGTTGGCGACCGGGATGTTCCAGACGACGGCGATGCGCAGCAGCGCCTTTACGTCCGGGTCGTGCGGCATCGGCTCGAGCGGGTCCCAGAAGAAGATCAGGACGTCGATCCCGCCTTCGGCGATGAGGGCGCCGAGCTGCTGGTCGCCGCCGAGCGGGCCGCTGAGCAGGCGGCGGACGGGCAGGCCGAGGGCGGCCTCCAGCCGGGCGCCGGTGGTGCCGGTGGCGCACAGCTCGTGCCGGGCCAGGCGGTCGCGGTGGGCTTCCACCCAGGCGATCAGCTCGTCCTTCTGGTTGTCGTGGGCGACGAGCGCGATGCGCTTGCGGGCGGGCAGGGAGCGCGAGACGTGTTGGACGTTCATGGTCAGGCGGTCCGGCGGGGCGCCGCCGGATACTCAAAACGGGAGGCCGTCGGCTGAACGGCGTTCCCGGACGCGCGCGGCTTCGTCCGGGAAGCGGTCGTGCGTGCCATCACCAGGCGAAGGCCACGGCGGCCGGCGCGAACAGGCCGGCGTAAACCTGGTAGGCCCCGAACCCGAGCAGCACGACGGCCACGGCGCCGTTGACCAGCGGCTTGTAGCGGTCGTCGATGTGGCGGGTCGAGCCGGTGGCCCACACATAGGCTGCCAGCCCGGCCACCAGGGCCACGCCGAAGGCGGCCAGGAACGCATAGGCCAGCCAGGGGTCCTCGCCCCAGGCGCGCCAGAACAGCGGCCCGGCGATGGTGCTCCAGAAGAGGTACGGGCCGGGACTGAGGGCGTTCATCAGCACGGCCCGGGCGAAGCTCTGGCCGGCCCCAAAGCGCGACATCGGCGCGTTGGTCCCGGCGGCGTGGACGCGCAGAGTCCGGTAAAGTTCGAAGGCCATGTAGAGCAGCAGCAGGCCGCCGGCCACCTGCAGGCCGCGCAGCGCCCATTCCGGGAGCCAGGCCAGGGCGAAGAGGACCAGCGCGATGATCGGAATGTCGCTGACGACGGGCGCCAGGATCAGGGGCATCGTCCGGCGCGCGCCGTGCCGGAGGGTCTGCGCCAGGAGGTAGGCCTGGAGCGGGCCGGGCGCGATGGCGACGGAGAAGCCCAGGCTGGCGGCCTGGAGCACGTAGAACCACATGGGAATATCCTTATAACCAATCCTTGCGCCAGAAGACGAAGGCGACCAGGACCGCCAGCAGCACGCCCACCCCGAGGACGCCCAGAAAGGCCAGCGGATGCCCGGCCCCCGGCAGCGGCACGTTCATGCCGTACAGGCTGGCCAGCAGAGTCGGCAGGCTGATGACGATGGTCACCGACGTCAGCACTTTCATGACCACGTTCAGGTTGTTGGAGATGATGGACGCGAAGGCGTCCATCATCTGGCTCAGGATGCTCTCGGAGATGCTGGTCATCTCAAGCGCCTGGCGGACTTCGATCAGCACGTCGTCCAGCAATTCGTCGTCTTCTTCATAGAGTTGCAGCAGGCGCCCCTTTTGCAGGCGCTCCAGCACCAGCTCGTTGGACTTCAGGGCGGTGGTGAAGTACACCAGGCTCTTCTGGTATTTCAGCAGGCCGAGCACTTCCTGGTTGCGCAGCGAACGTTGCAGCCGGTCCTCGAGCGCGTCCACCGCCGCGTTGATGTCGCGCACGTGGCCCAGGTAGGCGTTGGCGATGTGCCAGAACAGGTGCAGGACGAAGCGCGTCCGTTTGACGGTGGACAGGCCGCGCACGTGCCCGGCCGCAAACTTCTGCAGAAAGCCGGTGGCCTTGGGCGTGATGGTGACGAACAGCTGTTCGGTGATGATGATCGTCAGCGGGACGGTGGCGTACGGGAGGTCGGCCTCCGGCCCCAGGGCGTAGGGGAAGCGCAGCACGATCAGGACCAGGCCGTCGTCCCGCTCGGCGCGCGCGCGCTCGTCCGGGTCCGAGAGATGAGTGAGAAAGTCGGCCGGGAGGCCCATGCGCTCCAGCCGGGTCAGCTCCTCGGCCGTCGGCTCGACGACGTGCACCCAACTGCCATCGCACGGCTCGACGCGCGTCTCCAACCGGGCCTGGCTGGCCGGCTTGTGATAGATGGTGATCACGTGCGGTTGTGCGGCCTCTCTCCACCTGGATCAACCGGCCTGGACCGCCCCGCTCAGCGCCGTGGGCCGGGCCTGGCGCCAGGGTTCTGCGGCCGTCAACGCCTCGTACGCGTCCGCAATGCGGAGCAGCCGCGCCTCGTCCCAGTCCCGGCCGAATAACTGCAGGCCGATGGGCAGTCCCTGCGCGTCCAGGCCGCCCGGAAATGAGACGGCCGGCAGGCCGGCGTGGTTGGCGTTGACGGCCAGCAGGTCGGCGTACTGCATCAGCACGGAGTCGCCGTAGACGGCGCCGAGCGGGAAGGCCGTCGTCGGCGTGGTCGGCGTCAGGAGCGCGTCCAGGCGGTATGGCCCGGCCGGGTCGAAGATCGCGTCGAAATCGCGGCGGATGAGCGTGCGCACCCGCAGGGCGCGCTGATAGTATTGTTTGGCATACTGCGCGCCGGAGACGTACATGCCCATCAGGATGCGCAGTTTGGGCTCCAGGCCGAAGGCCTCGCCGCGCGACCGGCGGTACATGGCCGGCAAATCGTCCACGGCCGCCGGCGTGCGGTAGCCGTACTTGACGCCGTCGAAGCGGTGCAGGTTGGAGGCGGCCTCCACGCGCGAGATGACGAAGTAGGCGGGGATGCCGAACGATGTGTTGGGCATCGGCACGTCGTCCACGATCTCGGCGCCGGCCGCCGCCAGGCGTTGGGCGGCCGCCAGCAACGCGCCCTTCACCTGCGGGTCAATCTCGGCGTCACGGATCTCGCCGGTGCCGGGGTCGGGGTAGCGGATGCGCACATAGTCCGGGCTCAGGCCGAGGCGCAGTCCTTTGACGTCGCCCGTCAGGGCGCGGTCAAAGGCCGGGACCGGCACGGCGGCGGCGGTCGCATCGCGCGGGTCTGCGCCGCTCATGGCCGCCAGCGCCAGCGCCGCATCGCGCGCGGTGCGGGCCAGCGGGCCGGGGCAATCCAGCGAGGACCCGAAGGCGATCAGGCCGTAGCGGCTGACGCGGCCGTAGGTGGGCTTGACGCCGACAACGCCGCAGAACGCGGCCGGCTGGCGGATGGAGCCGGCCGTGTCGGTGCCCAGCGAGAGCGCGGCCATGCCGGCCGCCACGCTGGCGGCGCTGCCGCCCGACGAGCCGCCCGGCACGCGCGCCGGGTCCCACGGGTTGCGGGTGGACGGCTGAAAGGCGGACGACTCGTTGGACGAGCCGTAGGCGTATTCGTCCAGGTTGGTCTTGCCGATGACGATGGCGCCGGCCTGCTCCAGGCGCTCGACCGGCGTGGCCGTGTAGGGGGCGACGAAGTTCGCCAGCATCCGGCTGCCGGCCGTGGACGGCGTGCCGGCCACGCAGAAGATATCTTTGACGCTCAGCGGCACGCCGGCCAGGGGTCCGGGGTCCTCGCCGCGCGCCAACTGCGCGTCGATGGCGCGGGCGCGCTCCAGGGCGCGCTCGGGCTGCAGTGAGAGGTAAGCGTGGATGCGGCGATCATCGGGGGCCGCCCGGCCGCCGGGCGTGGGCCGGTCGCCGTCGACGGCGTCGATGCGGCGCAGCGTGGCCTCGACGATGTCGACCGCCGAGACCTGGCGGGCTTTGAGCTTCGCGACGAGTTCGTGGGCGGGCAGGTCAGGCAGGGCCATGCGAGATCTCCGGCACGACGAAATAGCCCTCGTCGATCTCCGGGGCCTGGGCCAGGATGGCGGCGGCCAGGCCGGAGAGGGTGATGACGTCGTCGCGCAGGGCGGGGCGCTCGGTCGGGCCGAAGGTCACACCGTGGGCGGCCGGCGGCACGTCGTCCGGGACCGGGATGCGCTCCAGCTCGCGGATGGCCTTGAGCTGGTTGTTGAGCTGGCGGCGCAGGTAATCGGCCTCCTCCGGGCCAAGCTCCAGCGCCGCCAGGTTCACCAGATAGGTGAACAGTTCGGGGGTGATGATGTCGCTCATGCGGCTCCTTGGGCCCCTGGATTGTACCTGACGGCCACGGGCGGCGCAAAGAAAAAGAGACCGCGCGGCCGCCGGCCGGGCGCGGTCTCGGGGCGCCTAGGTCGGCCGGCTACTGGCCCGCGCCGGATGCCAGCCCGAGCATGGCCAGGATCGGCAGGCCGACGATGGCCGTGGCGCAGAACACGGCGAAGCCGGCGATGACGCCGGAGAGGATGGCCGTGATGGCGGCCTTGGTCATGTCAAACTCGGCTGACTCGCGCAGGGCGATGATGCCGGCGACGATGGCGACCAGACTGCCAATAAACACGAACACCCCGCCCACGCAGGGGATGATGTTCAGGATGCCGAGGCCGTTCCAGGCGTAGGCGAACCCCAGCGTGCGCGCCATTTCCTGGAAGTCGGTTTTGCCCTGGAAGAGCGAGCGGGCGACCAGCGACGCCACGCCGGCGTACAGGACGTACCCCACCAGGCTGCCGACCACGCCCAGCACCACCAGCACCAGGACGCCGCCGAGGGACTGCGTCCCCAGCTGGCCGAAGTTGCCCAGGCCCGTGAGAATGGCCGCCGCGGCGACGACCATCAGCGCCTGGGGCAGGGCGTTGGTGTCGGCGGCGACTTCACGGTAGACCGAGGCGTCGAAGCGGATGACGCGCAGGATGCGGTTGATCAACCCCGATGTGTCCATATTGCCTCCGTGTGGAAAGTGGATAAGCCTAGTATAACCCCACTGAGCAGCCGTGTTCCAGGTCGGCGCGGATGCTATAATCGCGGCAGACCGCAGGCCGGTTCACAGGAGGTCCTTATGACTATCAGCGAGGCGCCCGCCCTGGGCATGAGCCTGACCCTGACCCCGGAACACGAGAGCATCCGCGACCTGGCGCGCAAGTTCGCCGAGAAGGAAATCGCGCCCATCGCCGCCCACCTGGACGAGACCGGCGAGTTCCCGCTGGATACGATCAAGAAAATGGGGGCGCTGGGTCTGATGGGCATCGAAGTGCCGGAGACTTATGGCGGGGCCGGCCTGGACACGCTGGCCTACGTGCTGGCGCTGGAGGAGATCTGCAAGGTTGACGCCGCCCACGGCACGATTATGTCGGTCAACAACTCGCTCTTCTGTCATGGCATCCTGAAATTCGGAACCGAGGCCCAAAAGCAGAAATATGTGCGCGCGGTAGCGTCCGGCGACAAGATCGGCGCGTACTCGCTCACCGAGCCGATGTCCGGCTCGGACGCGGGCACCATGAAGAGCCGGGCCATCCGGGACGGGGACGCCTACGTGCTGAACGGGCGCAAGAGCTGGGTCACTTCCGGCCCGGTGGCCGACTATGTGGTGGTCTTTACGATGACGGCCCCCGAGAAGAAGCACAAGGGTATCACGGCCTTTATCGTCGAGGCGGACCGGCCCGGCTTTGTGCGCGGCAAAAAGGAGCCCAAGCTCGGCATTCGCGCCTCCGCCACCAGCGAGATCGTGTTTGAAGACTACCGCTGCCCGGTCGAGAACCGGCTGGGGGAGGAGGGCGAGGGCTTCAAGATCGCGATGACGGTGCTGGACGCCGGCCGGATCGGCATCGGGTCACAGGCGCTGGGCATCGCCGAGGCGGCGTACGAGGCCAGCCTGAAGTACATGCGCGAGCGTGAAGCCTTCGGGCAGAAAATCGGCGAGTTCCAGGGGATGCAGTTCAAGGTCGCGGACATGAAGACGCGCATCGAGGCCAGCCGGCTGTTAATCTACAACGCGGCGCTGGCCAAAGAGCGCTCCAAGCATACCGGCGAGCGTTACACGCTGGAAGCCAGCATGGCCAAGCTGTTTGCGTCGGAGACGGCCATGTTCTGCGCGCATCAGGCGGTGCAGATCCACGGCGGCCTGGGATACAGCCAGGAGCTGCCGGTGGAACGCTTCTTTCGGGACGCCAAGATCACCGAGATTTATGAGGGGACCAGCGAGATCCAGCGGATGGTGATCGCGCGGAACGAGCTGGGGCTGCGCTGAGGACGCGGGGAGCGCGCGTGGAGCTGAGCCCCTCTATCTGGCTGGGCGTCATCGCCGCCGTCGGACTGGACTGGCTGCTGATCCGCTGGCTGCGCCGGAAACGCCTCACGCGCGCTTCACCCGGCGAGGTGCGTGTCCTGGGCCAGCCTTCACCTGCATTGACCTGGCTGAAGCAGCGGCAGGCGGCGCTGAACGCCCGGCTTGCGTCGTTGCGCCTGGGCCAGGCCGACAGCGGGGCCCGGCTTCGGGCGGAACTGCGCGGCGCGCCGCTCGCCCCGACGGCCGGGACCTCGCCCGGCGGCGCCCCGGAGCCAGCCCGGCCCTCAGAAGGCCCCATCGAAGTTGAATCGGCGGCAGACCCGGCGCCCACCCAGCCTCTGCCCGCCCAGGTGGCTGCCTTCCTGATCGTGGCCGGCGTCCTCATCGTCTTTGGGACACAATGGGCCCGCTGGCGCACGCCCGGTTCGAGCTGGTCCGATATCGCCCTGACGTTGGGCGGGATGGCCCTGTTCCTCCTGGGAGTGCGCCTGTCGTCCAACGAGGCCGCGGGCCGGTGGCTGTTCCGTCCCCTCACCTGGCTGGGAAGCCGGCTGAGGGTCAGCACCAGCCAGGTGTTGTGCCTGGCGTTGAGCCCGTTGTTGACCGTGCTGGCGACGGCGGCGGCCGGTTTTGCGCCGGAGATGCGGAACCCGGGCGTGGCCATCGCGGCGTGGGCCGCGGCCATCGGCCTGGCCGTTTATGGCGGCTGGCGCCCGGGCGAGAAACCGCTCTCCATCCCCCGGGATGCCCTGGCCTGGGCGCTGGCCCTGAGCCTCGTGGCGCTGGCGGTCCGCGCCGTGGCGCTGGGCAGCCTCCCGGACACGCTGTCCGGCGATGAGGGCGCGTCCGGCCTCGATTCGGCCGCTTTCGTCCGAGGCGCCCGCGACAATCCGTTTGTGGCCAGCTGGCAGTCGTGGCCGGCGCTGCATCCGGCCCTGAATGCCGTGTCGGTGGCGCTCTTCGGTCAGTCCATGGCCGCGCTGCGGCTGCCGTCGGCCGTGGCCGGGGCGTTGACGGTCGGAGTTCTGTATCTGGCGGCGCGCGCCATGTTCGGCTTGCGCGCGGCGTGGGTCGCGGCGGCCTACCTGATCGTCTCGGCCCTGCACGTCCAGTGGAGCCGCACCGCGCTCAACAATATCTGGGATGGTCTGGTTTACACCCTGACGCTCGGGGCGCTGTGGTATGGCTGGCAGACGGGCCGCCGGCAGATGTTCCTGCTGGCGGGCCTGGCCTGGGGCTTTTGCCTGTACTTCTACGCCTCGGCGCGCGCCCTGGTCATCCTGGTGCCGCTGGTGATCGCCGTGATCGGCTGGCTGGACCGGCCCCGTCTGCGCCGGTCGTTGCCGGACCTGGTCGCCATGGGCGCAGTGGCGTTCGCCGTCGTCTGGCCGATCGCCTGGTTCTTTCTCAACTACTGGGAATTGTTTCTGGGGCCGATGAAGCTGGTCTCGGTCCTGGGGCCCTGGCTGGAGTTCAACGTCCGGCAGAGCGGCCAGCCGGCGTGGCTGATCCTGCTGCGGCAGCTCGGGCTGGGCCTGCAGGCCTACACGTTCACGCCGCTCATCGGCTGGCTGCCGGACACGATCCTGCTGACGCCGGCGGCGGCGGCGCTCTTCTTGCTCGGCGTCGCCCTGCTGGTCTCGCGGCGGCGTGAGGCGCGGGCCTGGGTGCCGCTGCTCTGGCTGCTGACGTTCTCGCTGGTGGCCGCCTTCAGCGTCAACACGCCGCAGCACTGGCGCTTCATCGGCGTGCTCCCGGCCTGCGCGCTGGTCGTCGGCTTTGGCGCGGATCAGGTGCTCGCCCTGGCCGGCCGATTGTGGCGGCCCCTGGCGCGGCTGGCCGGCCCGTTGGCCCTGGCGCTGACGGCGGTGATGGGCGCGGCCGAGGCGCGGGTCTTTTGGGACTACAACTTTCACTTCGACAACGCCGGTTATGGCGCCGCCACGGCCACCCGCCTGGGCAATTACCTGCGCGCCAAGTCGGGCGACTGGCAGGTGGCCTACTACGGCTGGCCGCGGCTGGGCTGGGGCTCCATCCCCAGCCTGCAATACCTGGCGCCGCATGTGACCGGCTATGATATGACCCTGCCGGATGGCTCTCTGAATGACGTGACGCTCACCAGCGACCGGCTGGTGTTTGTGTTTCTCACGGCCCAGGTCGAGCGGCTGGACGAGGTCCGGGCGCAGTATCCGGGCGGCCGCACCCTCCGGGAGACCTGGCCTTACGAAGACAAGCTCCTGTACTGGTTGTATGAGTATGATGCGGCGGCAGCGCGGTAAGCTTGCGGCCAGAGATAAGGCGCGTGAGAAGAGCCGGTCCTGACGGGCCCTATGCCTGACGCCTGGTTGATGTGGGCCGGCGGCCTGCTGGTCGCCCTTGTCTGCGATGTGGGCCTGCTCCTCTGGCTGAGGCGCCGGCGGCGCCGACCACCCTGGGCGGCCCGGCCGCCCGAGGTTCTGATCCTGGGGGTCCCATCGCCAACGCTGACCTGGCTCAGGTACCGCGTCTGGCCCTGGCTCCAGGCCCGCTTCCTGGCTGAGGCACATCACCCGATGACTCCTGCCCTTGATCCTATCCCGGCGCCGGCGGAGGCTCCACCCGCGTCGCCCGCCGGCGAGGACGTTCAACCGGCGCCGCCTGTGGAGCCGGCCCCGGCCCCCGCGCCGGACGTTGCGCCGTCCGCCGTCCGCGTGACGCTGGAGGTCCCGCCCGGCGTTTCCGTGCGCGTGACCGTTGAGACCGCGGCCGACGGGACGCCCGTCGTCCATCAGACCGTCGTCCCGCCCGGCGCGCCCGGGCTGACCCGTTTTGCGCCACCCCAGGCGGAACCGCCTCTCGGCCTGTGGGGGGAGACCTGGGCGGCCCGGCTTCCCTGGCTGACGCGCGGCCTTGCCGCCCTGCGCGCCGGGCTGGGCCGGGTCTCGCGCTGGGAATGGGCGCTGTTTGCCGGCGCGCTGCTGATCTACGCCTTCACGCGCCTGTACGCCCTCGACCAGTTCCCGATCTACTTCTTCTCGGACGAAGCCAACATCGCCATGCTCGGCGAGCGCGTTTTCGAGAATGGCCTGCGCGACGCCCAGGGCCACTGGCTGCCGATCTACTTCGAGGGCGCCGGCCTGCGCTGGACGCCGGTGTTGAGCATCTACTTCCACGGTCTGGCGATTGAGCTGTTCGGGCGCTCCATCTTCACCGCCCGGGCCACGTCGGCCCTCCTCAGCCTGTTCGGGGTGGCGGCTGTGGCCCTGACGCTTAAGCTGGTCTTCAAGTCGCGCTGGTGGTGGGCCGGCATCTTCCTGCTGGCGGTCTCGCCGGCCTGGCTCATCCACACCCGCACCGCCTTCGAGACGGTGACGATGGCGTCGTTCTACGCCTGCTTCCTGCTGTGCTATCTGCTCTACCGGGAGCGCTCGCCGCGCTTCCTGTTCCCGGCCCTGGTCTTCGGCGCGGCCACGTTCTACACCTATTCCAACGCCCAACTCGTCATGGGGGCGACGGCGCTTTTCCTGTTCCTCTCCGACCTGCGCTATCACCTGAAAAACTGGCGGACGCTGGCGGCCGGCGCGCTGCTGGCCGTGGTGTTGGCCGCGCCGTTCCTGGCTTTCCAGTCCCGCCAGCCCGAAGCGCTGAGCACGCACCTGCGCGCCGTCGATTCGTATATGTTCCGCGACCTGCCGGCGGCCGAGAAAGCGCGGCTATACCTGACCAAGTATGCCTACGGCCTCAGCCCGCAATATTGGTTCTTCTCCAACGAGACCGACCTGCAGCGCCACCGTATGCCGGGCGCGGGCCAGATGCCGACCGCGGCGCTGCCGTTCTTCCTGGCCGGCGTGGCGCTCTGCCTGTGGAAGGCGCGCTCATCGCCCCATCGCGCTGTGCTGCTGGCCGCGCTGGCGGCCCCGGCCGGCGCCGCGCTGCTGGACATCGGCATCGCGCGTGTGATGACCTTCCTGATGCCGGCGACGATCCTGGCCGTCCTCGGCCTGGAATGGCTGCTGTCGCTGGCGCCGCGCCTGCCGGAGCGCCTGACGACCGGCGCGGTCTATGCCGGCCTGGCCGCCGCCACCGTGCTCATGTTCCGCAGTGTGCTGGCCGATGCGCCGCTCTGGTTCCGCGATTACGGCCTGTACGGGATGCAGTACGGCGCCAAGCAGCTGTTCCAGGAGGCCATCCCGCAGCTCCTGCGCCAGGATCCGGCCGCGACGGTGATGGTCTCGTCCACGTGGGCCAACGGCGCCGACGCCTTCATCCCGTTCTTCATCCCGCCAGAGGATGTGGACCGCGTGTTGATGCGCAACGTGGAGTATTACATGTTCGAGCGGCGCCCCCTGGACCTGAACACCGTGCTGGTGATGACGCCGGGCGAGTACGCGCAGGCGCAGGCCAGCGGCAAGTTCAAGCGCCTGGACGTGGAGAGGCTCGTGCCCTACCCGGACGGCTCGCCCGGCTTCTACTTCGCCCGGCTGGAGTACGCGGACAACGTCGACGCCCTGTTTGCGGCCGAGCAGGCGGCCCGCCGCCAGCCGGTGGTGGACGAAGTCCTCATCGACAACCGCCTGGCGACCGTCACCCATTCGCGCTTTGACTCCGGGCGGATGGTTGACCTGCTCGACGGCGACCGCTTCACGCTGGCGCGCGGCCTGGAGGCCAATCCCCTGCGCTTCGACTTCGCCTTTCCGGAGCCGCGCGCCGTCGCCGGCCTGGCGGTCACCCTCGGCTCGATGGATAATTTCTCGGTGACGGTGCGCGCCTACGCGCCCGGCAGCGACCAGCCCGCGATTTACACCGACACCTTCGTCAATCAGCCCAATGACCCCACGGTGCGCCTGCCGTTCCTGAACGGCCCGGCCAGCGTCGAGCGGCTGGAACTGGAGGTCAAGAACAACCTGGCCGGCGACGTCGCCCAAATCCACGTCCGGGAGATCGTGTTTGAGCAGTGAGGCCCCGGACGCCGGCCTGACCCTGACGGTCTTGATCCCGGCCTACAATGAGGCGGCCGGGTTGGAACGCTGCGTGCGCCTGGTGGCCGCGCAACTGGCCGAGCTTCAGGTCCGCGCCGAAATCCTGATCGTGGACGATGCCAGCCGCGACGGCACCGGCCGCATCGCCGACGCGCTGGCGGCCGAGGCGTCGGGGCCGGCGGCGCCGGCCGTGGACGTGCGGGTGGTGCATCACCCCCGGAACCGCGGCCTGGGCGGCGGGTTCGTGACGGCGGTGGCCGAGGCGCGCGGCGAATGGCTGATCCTCATCCCGGCCGACCTGGCGATGGACCTGGCCGACCTGCGGCGCTATCTGGAGACTGCGCGCGACGCGGACGTGGTGGTGGGCGTCTGCGACGTCCACAGCGACTACTCGCCGTTCCGGCTCCTGGTCCATCGGGCCAATATTGCGCTGGTGCAAACGCTGTTCGGGATGCGCGAGCGCCAGTTTCAGTACATCAGCCTGTACCGGGTGGCGGCTTTGCGGTCGATGACCATCGACTACTGGCGCAGCGCCTTCTTCCACGCCGAAGTTCTGATCAAGGCGCGGGCGCTCGGCTATCGGCTGGTGGAGGTGGACGTGCGCTATGCGCCGCGCCTGAGCGGGCGGTCCACCGGCGCCCACGCCGGCCTGATTGCGCGCACACTGCGCGACATGTTTCATTTCTGGCTCCGCTGGATCACGCGCGGCCCGCTGGCCGTCTCGCGGCGGAGGGGATAAGCGCACGCGCCGCGCTCAATCTCAGAGTTGCAGGAGACTCATGCAAGCGGTTTTTTTTAGAGCACACGGCGGCCCGGAAGTCATGGAGTATGGCGAGTGGCCCGAACCGGCGCCCGGGCCGGGCGAGGTGCTGGTGGAGGTCCGGGCGGCGGCGCTCAACCGGCTGGACAAGTGGGTGCGCGACGGCTGGCCGGGCCTGAAGCTGGCCCTGCCGCACCGGCCCGGCTCGGATGCGGCCGGGGTGGTGGCGGCCGTCGCGCCGGATGTGGCCGGCTGGGCGCCCGGCGACCGGGTGGTGATCAACGCCAACCTCGGCTGCGGGACATGTCCGGCCTGCGTCGAGGGCCGCGACAACCTGTGCGACAACTGGCACCTGCTGGGCGAGACCACCGCCGGCCTGTTCGCCGAGCGCGTGGCCGTGCCGGCCCGGCAATTGCTGCGCGTGCCGGATACGGTGTCGTTCGAGCAGGCGGCCGCGGCCGGCCTGGTGTACCAGACCGCCTGGCACTCGCTGATCACGCGCGGCGGCCTGCGGGCCGGCGAGAGCGTGCTGCTGGTCGGCGCGGGCGGCGGCGTCAACACCGCCTCCATCCAGATCGCCAAGCTGGCCGGCGCCACGGTCTATGTCGTCGGCTCGGATGCGGCCAAGCTGGCCCGGGCGCGCGACCTGGGCGCCGACGTGCTGATTGACCGCTCCCGGGTGGACTGGGGCCGGGAGGTCTACAGGCTGACTGGCAAACGCGGGGTGGACGTGGTGGTGGACAACGTCGGCGCGGCGACGCTGCCGCTCAGCCTGCGGGCGGCGCGCAAGGGCGGGCGCGTGCTCACCGTCGGCAACACCAGCGGCCCGCGGTTCGAGTTCGACAACCGCTACATGTTCGCCCGGCACCTCAGCCTGATCGGCTCGACGATGGGCACGCGCGCCGAGTTCGCCGTGGTCATGGGCCTGGTCTTCGCCGGCCGGCTCCGGCCCGTCGTCGACTCGACGCGGCCGCTGCGCGAGATCCGCGCCGCCCACGAGCGCCTCGAGCAGGGCGACGTGTTCGGCAAGATCGTGTTGACCGTGGACTGAGCGGACCCGAGCGCCGCATGCGTCCCCGGTCCCGCGTGTTTCTCAGTATAATCCTGGCCGGCCTGTCGGCTTTCAATCTGCTCGGCGCCGTCGACGCGCACCGGCAAGCGCGCCTGCTGGAAGCGCTGCCGCTGTCGGTGGCGCCGGGCTATGTCTGGGTCAGCGCGGCGGTCTGGGCCGTCGTCTGGGCGGCGCTCGCGGTCGGCGTGTGGCGGGGCGCCGGCCGGGCGCGCCGCGTCGTGGTGCCGGCGCTTGGCGTGTATCTGGCCCAGGGCTGGCTCAACCGGCTGGCGTTCGGCCGGTCGGATTACCTCCCGGTCACCGCGCCGTGCGCGGCGGCGGCCGACCTGGCCCTGCTGGTCCTGGTCGGCGTGCTCGCGCGGCCCGGCGCGGCCCCGGAGCCGGGACGCCCGTCTCCCAAAAAGGAAGAGCTATGAGCCTGGATCATTCCATCGAACATCTGCGTCGGCTCAGGGAACAGGCGGCGCTGGGCGGCGGCCTGGAGCGCATCGCCGCCCAGCATCAGCGCGGCAAGCTGACCGCGCGCGAGCGGCTGGACCTGTTGCTGGACAAAGGCTCCTTCCGCGAGCTGGACCCCTTCGTCACCCACCGGACGGTGGATTTTGGCCTGGACCGGCAGAAGATCCTGGCCGACTCGGTGGTGACGGGCTGGGGCACCATCGAGGGCCGGCTGGTCTACGTCTTCTCGCAGGATTTCACCGTCTTCGGCGGCTCGCTGGGCGAGGTCCACGCGGAGAAGGTCTGCAAGATCATGGACATGGCCCTCAAGGTCGGGGCGCCGGTCATCGGCCTGAACGACTCGGGCGGGGCGCGCATCCAGGAGGGGGTGGTCTCGCTGGGCGGCTACGCCGACATCTTCCTGCGCAACACGCTCGCCTCGGGCGTCATCCCGCAGATTTCGGCCATCATGGGGCCGTGCGCCGGCGGCGCCGTCTACTCGCCGGCCCTGACCGACTTCATCTTCATGGTCAAGGACACGGCCTACATGTTTGTCACCGGGCCGGACGTGGTGAAGAGCGTGACGCACGAGGAGGTGACCTTTGAAGAGCTGGGCGGCGCCAGCGTCCACAGCGCCCAATCCGGCGTGTGCCATTTCGTGGCGCCGGGCGAAGCGGACTGCCTGTACATGATCCGCCGGCTGCTCTCGTTCCTGCCGCAGAACAACATGGAGGACCCGCCCTTCGTCCGGTCCAATGACGATCCGCTGCGCGCCGAGGCGGCGCTGGACACGCTCGTGCCGGACAGCCCCAACAAGCCGTACGATATGAAGGAGGTCATCCGCCTGATCGTGGACGACGGCGGGTTCTTCGAGGTCCACGAGCATTACGCCATGAACATCGTCGTGGGCTTCGCGCGGTTGGGCGGGCACAGCGTGGGCATCGTGGCCAACCAGCCGGCGGTGCTGGCCGGCGTGCTGGACATCGACGCCTCCGAGAAGGCGGCGCGCTTCATCCGCTTCTGTGATTGCTTCAACATCCCCATCGTGACGTTCGAGGATGTGCCCGGCTTCCTGCCCGGCCTCAAACAGGAGCACGGCGGCATCATCCGCTCCGGCGCCAAGCTGCTCTACGCGTACTGTGAGGCGACCGTCCCCAAGCTGACCGTGATCACGCGCAAGGCCTACGGCGGCGCCTACGACGTGATGAGCAGCAAGCACATCCGCGGCGACCTCAACCTGGCCTGGCCGACGGCCGAGATCGCCGTGATGGGCCCGGACGGCGCCGTGAGCATCATCTTCCGCAAAGAACTGGCCGAAGCCGCCGACCCGGCGGCGCGCAAGGCGGAGCTGGTGAAGGAATACCGCGAGAAGTTCGCCAACCCCTACGTCGCGGCCTCGCGCGGCTACATTGACGACGTCATCGAACCGCACGAGACCCGCGCGCGCCTGATCAACGGCCTGGAGATGCTGGAGAACAAGCGCGACAGCAACCCGCAGAAGAAGCACGGGAACATCCCGCTGTGAAACTGCGCGGCCAGGTTGCCCTGATCACCGGCGCCGGCTCCGGCCTGGGCGCGGCGATCGCCGCGGCGCTGGCCGGCGAGGGCGCGGCCTGCGCGCTGGCCGGCCGGCGCCGTGACCGGCTGGCGGCGGTCGCGGCCCGGCTCGGCCCGGCCGCCCGCATCTTCGCCTGCGATGTCGCCGACGAAACCCAGGTGGCCGGCCTGATGGCCGATCTGATCGAGGCCTTCGGCCGGCTCGACCTGCTGGTGAACAGCGCCGGGGTGTTCCACCGGCGGCCGTTTGAGGCCACGACGCCGGAATTCTGGGATCAGACGATCAACAGCAACCTGCGCGGCGTGTACCTGGTCTGCCGCGCGGCCTGGCCGCACCTCACGGCCAGCCGGGGCCAGATCGTCAACATCAGTTCCGTGGCCGGCGTCCAGGGGTTTTCGGGCTCGGCCGCGTATTGCGCCAGCAAGTTCGGCGTCAACGGCCTCACCGAGGTCCTGGCCCTGGAGGGCAAGCCGCACGGCCTGCGCGCCTTCGCCGTCTGCCCGGCGCAGACGGATACGCCGATCTGGGAGGGCCAGGCGCCGCCCGAGGTGCGGGCGCGCATGATGCCGCCGGAGATCGTGGCCGACCTGGTGCGCTGGCTGGTGACGGCGCCTCGCCAGGTCGAGCTGCCCCCCATCGTCATTCGCAATTTCAACGATCCGTGGGTTGAGCCCGCCGATTCGGCCTGATCCGCCTTGTTGCGGCCGTATCCCGATGCCTGTGTAAAAGCATTGGGGCGCACGGCCGTGCGCCCCGGCTGGTGGGAAATTACACAACATTCGAGAAACGACCCTTGTTGCCCCGCGTGTCCTGGCGGCGAGCACGACCTGGCCGGGCTCAGTCCGGCGCCTGGCGCAGGAATTCGCGGGCGTACAGGTGGGCGAGCAGGCGCAGGCTGTCCAGGCGCTCCTGCGGCGGGCGGGTCGCATCGTCCAGGATCGACCGGAAGCGTTCGGCCGTCTCCGGCTCGCGGAGCTGGGCCAGAAAGGCGTTCGCCTGCCGGCGCCATTTGACGCCGTGCTCGACGGCGGTGGCGGTGAGGAACTCCTGGCACACGTTGTTGATGGTCAACTGGCAGGAGCGCAGGCAGGCGGCGTAGCTGTTGGGCGCGTCCGGCACGCGATAGACGGTGGTCATGAAATTGATCAGCAGGATCTTCACCAGACCGCCGGCGTGCAGGTGTTCCTCGCGGTTGGGGCGGCGCTCCAGGCTGCCTACGAACAACAGGTCGGCGATGTCGGCGTCGTGAAAGGCGCAGGCCAGCTGGTCGCCGGCCAGCTGGTCCGGCCGGGAGACGTCCACCAGCATGCCGGTCGTCACGGTCGCGTCGTGCAGGCTGATCTCGAACAGGCGCTCCTTGAAGTAGCTCCCGAACTGGTGGCCGATGATGGCGTTGATCAGGCGCTCCTGGTCGGCCAGGCTCAGGCGGTGGAAGCCCAGACCGGGCTCGGCCGCCAGCAGGAAGGCGCTCACCAGGTGGTGGGCCGCGTCGTACTCCGGGCTGTACGTATCCTGCGCCAGGGCCAGGCGGCGGCGGATGCCGAGCAGCAGCAGCTCGGCCTGGTTGGGCAGCAGCCGCAGCTCGCGCAGTATGGGCAGGATGGCCTCCGGCTGGTCCGGGACCAGGCGGCGCAGCAGATCGCGCGGCACCCACTTGCCGATGTCGTGGCCCAGCACGCAGGCGTCGATCAGGTGGTCGTCGTGACGCGGGATGGACAGCGAGGCGCGGGCGTCCGCGCGGCCAAGCTCGGCGGCGTACAGCCAGCGCGTCCGGTTGGCGACGTGGCGCAGGTGGTCGAGCTGCTCGGGGCTGTCCTGGCGCGGGCTCAGGTAAGCCTGCACGCGCTCCCGCAGGCGGGCGACGAAGGCCTCCAGTTCCGCTTCGTGTTCGGCGGTCGCGGCCCACGGTTCGATCATGGCGACTTGATTCTAGCCCGGCTGGCGGCGTCTGCCAACGGTCCGCGCCGTCGTCCGGCCCCCGCCACGGCGGCGGTCAGGGGGTCCGGGAAAGACCGGGGACGTCGGCCGTCGCGCGCCGCCGCGCCGCGCGCGCGGCGTACAGCGCCACCGAGCCGGCCACGGCCGCATTCAGCGATTGGATCTGGCCGGCCATCGGGATGGCGACGTGGAAATCGCAGCGGTCGCGCACCAGCCGCCGCAGGCCGCTGCCCTCGTTGCCGATGACGAGCCCGAGCGGCAGGTTGAGGTCCAGCCGGTCCAGCGGCTGCGCCTCGGGGCCCAGGTCCAGGCCGGCCAGCCACACATCGCGCTGCTTGAGGCGGCGCATGGCGTCCGCCAGGTTGGTGACCTGGGCGATGAGCAGGTGTTCCGTGGCGCCGGCCGCCGTGTTGACCACGGTCGGCGTCACCTCGCAGCCGCGGCGCTCCTGGAGGATCACGCCGTGGACGCCCATCGCTTCGGCCGTGCGCAGCAGCGCGCCCACGTTGCGCGGGTCCTGCACCAGGTCCAGCAGCAGGAGCAGCGGCGGCTCTCCCCGCTGCGCCGCCCGGACCAGCAGGTCGTCAAACTCCGCGTAGTGGTATGGGCCGACCTCCAGGAGGAGGTTCTGGTGGCGCTCGCCGTGCGCGGCCAGGTTCAGGGCCTTGCGGTCGGTCAGCTCCACCGGGACGCCGCGCCGCCGCGCCTCGGCCAGCAGGTCCTGGGCGTCGGCCAGGTCGGCGTCGCGCGCCGCCAGCAGCCGGTAGAGTTTGCGGCGGCCGGCGCGCAGGCACTCGCGGATGGCGTTGCGCTTGTAGATCAGCTCGCGGGTCATGCCCCGGCCGTCATCCGAATTTCCAGGTGGTGCCGGTCTTGCCGTCCTCCAGGATGACGCCCGCCGCCCGGAGCCGGTCGCGGATCTTGTCGGAGGCGGCGAAGTCCTTGCGGGCGCGCGCCTCGGCCCGCATCTCGATCAGCAGGCGGATGAGCGCCGCCTCACGCTCGGCGTTCCCGGCCGCCGTGTCGGCCGGCGGCAGCAGGCCGAGCACCTGCCCGGCCAGTTCGCGGTACAGCGCTTCCACGGCTTCCAGCGCGCCGCGCCCGGCCGGCGACTCGGCGTGGAGCAGTTGGTTGGTCAGCCGGGCGAGATCGAACAGCACGCTCAGGGCGATCGGCGTGTTGAAATCGTCGCTCATCGCCGCGACGAAGCGCTCCTTGATCTCGGCCAGCGCCGGCGCGATCTCGGCCGCGCCGCCGTCCGGCAGGCCCGGCGCGCGCAGCCGCTCGCGCACGGCCAGCGCCGGGCCGATGGCGCGCTCCCAGCCCTTCAGCGCCGCATCCACGGCCTCGTCGGAGAAGTCGATCGGGCTGCGGTACAGGCCGGACAGGATAAAGAAGCGGATCGCCTCCGGGCGCCAGCGCCGCAGGGCGTCTTTGATGGTGAGCACATTCCCCAGGCTCTTGCTCATCTTCACGCCGTCCAGCGTCAGCGAGCCGGTCAGCAGCCAGTAGTTGGCGAACGGCCGGCCGAAGGCGGCCTCGCTCTGGGCGATCTCGCACTCGTTATGCGGGAAGATGTTGTCCACGCCGCCGCCGTGGATGTCGAAGGTCTCGCCGAGATACTTGGTGGCCATGGCCGAGCACTCGATGTGCCAGCCGGGGTAGCCCCAGCCCCACGGGCTCGGCCAGCGCAGGATGTGCTCGGGCGGCGCTTTCTTCCACAGGGCGAAGTCCTCGGGATGGCGCTTGTCGTCGCGGACCGCCACGCGCGCGCCGTCCTCCAGCTCCTCCAGACGGCGGCCGGAGAGTTTGCCGTACTCCGGGAAGGAGCGCACGTCGAAGTAGACCGAGCCGTCCACCTCGTAGGCGTGGCCCTTCTCGATCAGGCGCTTGGTGAGTTCGATCTGCTCCGGGATGTGGGCCGAGGCGCGCGGCGAGATGTCCGGCCGCTGCACGCCCAGCGCGTCCATGTCCTCGAAGTACGAGCGCGTGTAGCGTTCCACCACTTCCATCGGCTCGAGGCGCTCGCGCGCCGCGCCCTTCAGGATGCGGTCCTCGCCGCTGTCCAGGATGTGGCCGACGTCGGTGATGTTCTGGACGTAGCGCACCTGGTAGCCGGCGTAGCGCAGGAAGCGCACGATGGCGTCGAAGGCCACATAGGTCTTGGCGTGGCCGATGTGGGCGTGGTCGTAAACCGTCGGGCCGCAGACGTAGAGGTGCACGCGGCCGGCGCTGATGGGCTGGAACGTTTCTTTGCGGCGGGTCAGGGTGTTGTAGACGGTGATGGGCATAGGGTTAGGGCAGGGTCGTTGGCCGGGGTCCGAGAACCCGGCGCGCCGGCCGGGCTCGGCGTCTCAATTGCGCTCGCGGCCGCGCCCGCCGCGCTCCGGCGCGCCGACGCGCTCGGCGATATCCACGGGGCCGCCGTTTTCGGGTTTGGCGAAGATCATGCGCCCGGCCGTGGTCTGGAAAATCTTGGTCACCACCACGTTCAGGCTGGTGTTCATGTAGCGGCGGCCGTCGTCCACCACCACCATCGTGCCGTCGTCCAGGTAGCCGACCCCCTGACCGATCTCCTTGCCCTCCTGGATGATCTTCACGGTCAGACTCTCGCCGGGCAGGAAGACGGCCTTGACGGCGTTGGCCAGTTCGTTGATGTTGAGCACGCTCACGCCTTGCAGCTGGGCGACGTGGTTGAGGTTGTAGTCGTTGGTGACGACGGCGCAGTTGAGCTGCTTGGCCAGGCTGACGAGCTTGTCGTCCACCTCGCGCACGCCGGGCACGTCCATGTCCGTGAATTTCACCGGCACCACCGCCCCATTACGCAGTTCGTTGAGCACCTCCAGGCCCCGGCGGCCGCGGTTGCGGCGCAGCGTGTCCGGGGAATCGGCGATATGCTGCAATTCGTTGAGCACGAACTTGGGGACCAGGATGGTGCCGGAGATGAAGCCGGTCCGGGCGATGTCGGCGATGCGGCCGTCGATGATGACGCTGGTGTCCAGGACGACGCTCCGGCCTTCGTTCTGGGTGCCCGCCCCCTCCGCCGCCAGCCGGCCGTACAGGCGCCCGCGGAACAGCGAGAAAATATCGCGCTGGCGCATGATGAAGACCGACATGCCCAGCCAGGAGAAGACCACGGCCCCCACGAACGGCAGCACCTGGCTGAAAGGCTGCGGCAGCAGCGAAAGCGGGAACGACAGCAGGCCCGCGATGACCAGCCCCACGATCAGGCCGATCATGCCGGAGACCAACATCGAGGCCGGCATCTCCATCACGCGGTTGCGGATCGCGCGGGCCGGGCGGGTGGTGAAGTAAGGGGTCAGGATCAGCCCCACCAGCGCGCCCACCAGGCCAAACACCAGCGCCAGCAGCTCCGCCGGGGCGGTGGCCAACCGCGCCCACCACACCCCCAGGTAGACGCCCCCAATCGACAGGCCGACCATACCAATAAGTCGAAACGCAAATTCCAGGCTCACGGGATAACTCCTCAATAAAACGGCAACGGGCGAGCGGCCGGGACCCGGCGCTCACCCGTTCTAAGCTCAACAACGATAGACCGCTGGCTCCGGGGCTAATGCCGCCGGATAAGAGACAATAATCGAGATCGCCAGCCGGGTCTTGAAATTGAACTTGTCACGCGAGGCGAGAATGAATCCGGGTCAACGCAATAACGCTTATGATGAATAAATCCGTGCGTCTATTCAATGCTAACATAGGGAGAGGGGAGCGTCAATGAGAGGAAGCTTAAGGGCTTCAGGCGCCGGGCTGCCGCGCCATCAACACCGCCTCCAGCGCCTCGCGGACGGACCGCGCCTGGACCACCTCCAGCCCGTCCGGCCAGGTCTCGGGGCGGCGCCTTAGGGCGCGCGGCACCACCACGCGCCGGAAGCCGAGCTGCCGGGCCTCGCGCAGCCGTTGCGGGAGCTGGCCCACGGCGCGCAACTCGCCCGAGAGCCCGATTTCGCCGATCAGGGCGCAGTCGGCCAGCACCGGCCGGTCCTGGACGGACGAGGCCACGGCGGCGGCGATGGCCAGGTCGGCGGCGGGCTCCTCCACGCGCAGCCCGCCGACCACGTTGACGAAGATGTCCTGGTCGGCCAGCCGCAGCCCCACCCGGCGCGTCAGCACCGCCGTGATCATCATCAGCCGGTACAGGTCGGCGCCGTTCGGCGTGCGGCGCGGGTTGCCGAAGCTGGTGGTGCTGGTCAGGCCCTGGACCTCGACCAGGATCGGGCGCGTGCCCTCCATGGTCACGGCGATGGCCGAGCCGGGCACGTTCACCATCCGCTCGGCCAGGAAGACCTCGGACGGGTTGGTGACCTCGCTCATCCCGGCCCCGGTCATCTCGAAGACGCCCACCTCCGACGTGGCCCCGAAGCGGTTTTTGGCGGCCCGCAGCAGCCGGTAGGCCTGATAGCGGTCGCCCTCCAGTTGCAAGACGGTGTCGACGATGTGCTCCAGCACGCGCGGGCCGGCCAGCGTCCCCTCCTTGGTGACGTGCCCGATCAGGAAGACGGCGATGCCGGCCGTCTTGGCCAGTTCCTGCAGCCGCGCCGCGCACTCGCGCACCTGCACCACCGAGCCGGCGGTGGACGCCAGCCCGGACAGGTAGACCGTCTGGATCGAGTCGATCACCACCAGGCGCGGCTTCACCTGCTGGATGTGTTCCAGGATCAGGTCCAGGTTGGTCTCGGTCAGCAGGAACAGCTTCTCCGATTGCGCCGCATGGAGCAGGGGACTGCGGGGATCGGCGGCGCCGGCCTCCTGGGCCAGCCGGTCCACGCGCATCTTGATCTGGCGTTCGGACTCTTCGCCGGAGACGTACAGCACCGGGCCGACGGGCTCGGCCATGAGCACGGCCATCTGGGTGAGCAGCGTGGTCTTGCCGATGCCGGGGTCGCCGCCGACCAGCACCAGCGAGCCGGGCACGATCCCGCCGCCCAGCACGCGCGCCAGCTCGCCGATGGGCAGCCCCCAGCGCGCGTCGCTCTGCCCTTCGACGTCGCGCAGGCGCTTGGGCGCCGACCGCGGGCCGCCGGCCGGCGCGCGCGCCGCCGCCCTGGGCGGCTCGGCCACGACGTGCTCGACCATCGAATTGAAGGCCCCGCACTGCGGGCACTTGCCCATGTAGCGCGGCGACACACGCCCGCATTGCTGGCAGACATATTGGACACGGGTCTTGGACATGGCGCTCTCCGCGGTGGCTGATCGGAGACGCCATTAAACCCCACGGCCCGGAAAAATGCAAACATCTGTTCTGAGGCCGCTTATGAGGCGGAGAATCAAAACACCGGGCGGCGCCGCCCGGTGTCGGTCATGGTCAGGCGTTTGGGCCGTCAGTTGAGGCCCGGCGGGGCGGGGAGCGGCTCGACCAGCGTCTGGCCCACGGTGTTCAGGACCACGTCGTCTTCCACCACCTCGATCCGCACCGTGTCGCCGGTCTTGAATTTGCCGGCCAGCAGGCCGTCGGACAGCACGTCCTCCACTTTGGCCTGGATGACGCGGCGCAGCGGGCGCGCGCCCATGTCCGGGTCGTAGCCCAGCTCGGCCAGCCGGTCGCTGGCCTCCGGCGTCAGTTCCAGCTTGATCTGGTGCTCG
Organism: Anaerolineales bacterium; assembly: GCA_034434015.1. Taxonomy (GTDB): domain Bacteria; phylum Chloroflexota; class Anaerolineae; order Anaerolineales; family UBA6663; genus SpSt-583. The sequence continues at coordinate 3,934 of DAOUAB010000129.1, read as the reverse complement.
TTGACGCGCACCTGCACCTTGCTGATTTCGAGCGCCACGATCTGCTTGATCTCGTCCCGGGTCAGGGCGCGGAAGACGATGGTGCCGTCCAGCCGGTTGAGGAACTCCGGCCGGAAGACGCGCTTGAGCGACTCGCTCAGTTTCTTGCGCATCTCCTCGTACGCCATCTGTTCGGTCATGGCCTCGTCGCGGCGCAGGTTGAAGCCGAGCGACGTCTGGCGCTTGATCAGGTCCGCGCCGATGTTCGAGGTCATGATGATGATGGCGTTCTGGAAGTTGACCTTCTTGCCCTTGGCGTCCGAGAGGTGGCCTTCCTCCATGATCTGGAGGAGCATGTTGTGCGCCTCCGGGTGGGCCTTCTCCACCTCGTCGAAGACGACGATGGAGTACGGGCGGCGGCGGATGGCCTCGGTCAGCTGGCCGGCGTCCTCGTAGCCGACGTAGCCGGGCGGCGCGCCGACCAGGCGCGAGACCGTGTGGCGCTCCATGAACTCGGACATATCGAGCTGGATCAGGGCCTCCTCGCTGCCGAACATGAATTCGGCCAGGGCCTTGGTCAGCTCGGTCTTGCCCACGCCGGTCGGGCCCAGGAACATGAAGGTGCCGATCGGGCGTTTGGGGTCCTTCAGGCCGGCCCGCGCGCGGCGCACGGCCTTGGAGATGGCTTCGATGGCCTCCTGCTGGCCGATGATGCGCTCGTGCAGCGCGCTCTCCATCTTGAGCAGGCGCGTGGTCTCTTCTTCGGTGATCTGGGTCACCGGCACGCCCGTCCACATGGAGACGACCTCGGCGATGTCCTGGGCCGTCACCTGGGGGCTGCTGGCGCGGTCCCAGCCGGCGCGCATCTGTTCGATCATGGCCTCCACCTCGGCCTGCCGGTTTATCAGCTCCTGGGCGTCCTCCATCCGGTCCTCTTCGATGGCCAGCTGGTGCTCGGAGCGCAGGGTGCGCAGCTCGCCGATGGCCTGCTTGAAGCGGCGCGCCTCCGGGCTCTTGTACATGCGCACGCGCGAGGAGGATTCGTCGATCAGGTCGATGGCCTTGTCCGGCAGGAAACGGTCCGGGACGTAGCGGGCGGAGAGGTTGGCGGCCGCCTCCAGGGCCTCGTCCGAGATCGTCAGCTTGTGGTGCTCCTCGTAGGCGCCTTTGACGCCGCGCAGGATCTCCAGCGTCTCGTCGATGGTCGGCTCGTCCACGTGGACGGGCTGGAAGCGGCGCTCCAGGGCGGCGTCGCTTTCGATGTACTTGCGGTACTCGTCCATCGTCGTCGCGCCGATGACCTGCAGCTCGCCGCGCGCCAGGGCCGGCTTGAGGATGTTGGCGGCGTCCACCGACGACCCGGCCGCGCCGGCGCCCACCAGCATGTGGACCTCGTCGATGAACAGGATGGCCTCGGCCTGCTTGAGCTCGTCGATGACGCGCTTGAGGCGCTCCTCAAACTGGCCGCGGTACATGGTGCCGGCCACCAGCGAGCCCACGTCCAGCTGCAGCACGCGCTTGCCCAGCAGCGGCTCCGGCGTCTCGCCGGCGATGATGCGCTGGGCCAGGCCCTCCACGATGGCGGTCTTGCCCACGCCCGGCTCGCCGATCAGGGCCGGGTTGTTCTTGGTGCGGCGCGCCAGGATCTGGATAACGCGCTCGATCTCCATCTCGCGCCCGATCACGGGGTCGAGCTTGCTCTCCTCGGCCAGGGCGGTGAGGTCGGTGGCCAGCTGGTCCACCAGCGGGGTCTTGGCCTTCTCCTTTTTCTTCTGCTCGCAGCCCTGCGGCGCCACGGGCTGGCGCTGCATCTGGGCGCTCTGCGACGGGTTCTCCTGCAGCACGCGCCGCGTCTGGCGCCGGATCTGCTCGGCCGAGATGCCGAGTTTCTTGAGCACGTCGACGGCCACCCCTTCGTTCTGGCGCACCAGGCCGAGCAGCAGGTGTTCGGTGCCGATGTAATGATGGCCCATGCGCCGGGCCTCGTCCACGGCCAGCTCGAGCACGCGCTTGGTGCCCGGCGACAGGTCGATCTTGGTCAGCCCGGCGGTCTTGTTGGCGCCGGTCAGCCGTTCCACCATCTCCTGCACCCGGCGCGTCTCCAGACCGAGTTCGCGCAGCACGCGCCCGGCCACACCGCCTTCTTCTTTCATCAGCCCGAGCAGCAGGTGCTCGGTGCCGATGTAGGTGTGCTTCATGCGCTCGGCCTCTTCCTGCGCCAGGCTGAGCACGCGCCGGGCCCGCTGCGTGAACCGTTCCAGTTTGTTTGACACGGTGGCTTTTCTCCTCAATGAATGGGTTCGCCAACCAAAAGTATTCTATCAAAAAACGCCAAATCGGTGCGACAGCCCATTCGGGGGAGGGCCGTTTGTCCTTCGTTAAAAAGAAAAGACGCCGGGCCGTCTGCGCCTGGCGTCTCGCTTGCGCCTGGACCGGCTACTTTTCGGTGTCGTCCGTGCTCAGGGCGACTTCGTCCAGGTTGACGGAGGCGGCCACCTGCTCCCAGTAGTCCTTGTCGGCGTACTCGGCCGACGACACGCGCTTCAGGCTCAGGCCGATGCGGCGCTTGTCCGGGTCGATCTTGAGCACCCGCAGCGTCACCTGCTGGCCCTCGGCCACCGCCTGCTTGGGATGGTCGATGTGGCTCTCGGACAGCTCGGAGACGTGGATCAGGCCCTCGATGTCGTCCTCGCCCTCGATGCGCGCGAACGCCCCGAACTTGGTCAGCTTGGTGATGGTGCCCTGGACCAGCTGGCCGATCTGGTACTTGCGCTGGAGCATGGTCCACGGGTCCACCTCGCGCCGCTTCAGGCTCAGCCCGATGCGCTTGCGCTCGCGGTCGACGTTCAGGACCTCGACCTCCACCTCCTGGCCGACCTTGAGGACCTCGTTGGGGTGGGCGACGCGCTTCCACGAGATCTCCGAGAGGTGCACCAGGCCGTCCGCGCCGCCGATGTCGACGAAGGCGCCGAACTCGGCCAGGCTGATGACGTGGCCCTTGCGTACGTCGCCGGGCTTGATCTCGGCCAGCAGTTTCTCCTTCTGCATCTCGCGCGTCTCTTTGCTGGCGGCGCGCTCGGAGAGGATCAGGCGGTTGCGGTTGCGGTCCACCTCGATCACTTTCACCTGGGTGGTCTCGCCGACCATCTTGCCCCACTTCTGCTCGGGGGCCTCCACGCCCTCGGCCCGGCGGCGGCGGGCGGCGCTCACCTGCGAGGCCGGGATGAAGCCGCGCACATTGCCGACCTTGACGATCAGGCCGCCCTTGTTAAAGCCCGCGATCAGGCCGCTGTAGACCTCCTGGGTCTCCATGAGCCTCTCGGCCGTCTGCCAGTCCCGCTCCTCGCGCGCTTTGGTGTACGAGAGGACGATGTTGCCGTTGCGGTCCTCCGGATCGACGACGTAGACCGAGATGGTCTGGTCCACGGCGAAGCTCTTGCGGGTCGGCTCGTCGATGCTTTCCAGCTCCCGACCGGAGATCACGCCCTCCGACTTCGCGCCGACGTCAACGAGGATCTCGCTGGGCGTGATGCGCGCGATGCGGCCATCGCGGATCTCGCCGCGCTGAGGCATGTTCAAGCCGCTCTCTGACTCAAGCAGAGAGTGCATCGGGTGGTCGGCGGCAGGCCCCCCTACAGTCTGGTCATTGGACGTCATGCAGTTGCTTACTCCGAAGAAGAATGGCGGCATTATACGGCTGAATCAGCGGAATCGCAACCGGGGAGAAATCCGGGGCGCCTTCGCCGCTGGGGGTCAATCTCCCGGCCGCCGCGCCTGGCAGACAGCCATCACCCACGTCATGCCGGCGAAAGCCGGCATCCAAGAAGAAGACGCTCGCAGAAGAGCGGGCGCTTCTGGGCTCCGGCCTTCGCCGGGGCGACGGTGGAAATGGTTGCGCCCAGGCGGACGGGTCAGCCCAAAAGCCCGAAGGCGCCCGAAATCCGAAGTCGGGGTG
>DAOUAB010000128.1:0-17215 GCA_034434015.1 Anaerolineales bacterium | reverse complement strand
GTCGAAGATCGGCACGGCCGTGTCCCAGACCGGCCCCTCGTCGGTGTTCACCATGGTCGTGCGATGGTGTTCAGCCGGCCCCACCGCGTTCGCGTCGCGCAGACCGGCCGGGAAGCCGGCGCCGAAGGTGTGCGCCAGGATCTGGCCGTCCGGCGCCAGCACGAAGGCGTAGCGCACGCTTTCGTTATTGGCTTGCGTCTCGCGCAGGAGCTGATGCAGGGCGTACAGGTCGTTGGTCAAAATCAGGTCGGTGGCGCGGGCGGCCACGTCGCGGGCCACCGAGACGCTCTGCTCCTGGAGCTGGGCGTCCATGGCGCGCGTCAGCGTGTACCGGACCTGGACGGTGACGCCCAGGCCCAGGAGCAGCACCAGGCCGAGGACGATCCCCAGGATCTTGGTGCGGATGCTGACCGAGCCGGCCAGCGCCCAGAAGCGTTGCGGCAGGCGGGCGATCAGGGCCTTCATGGCGTCGCGCTGACCGCCTGCAACAAGGCCCGCGCCGAGTCGTAGGCGCTGTCGTCGATCAGGACAAAACGCTCGAGGCCGGCCGCCGCCAGGCTGCGCCGGCCGGCCGCCGTCTCGGCCATGCTCAGAAGCGCGTCCTGCAACTCGGCCTTGAGCTGCGGCCGGACCTGGGACCCGACGACCACAGGTGGAATGCCAAACGGCTCCGAGCGATGGATGATGCGCGTCTTCTGGCCGAGCGCCGGCTCGCGCGCCACCGCGAAATCGTACACCAGGCTGTCCACGGCCGCCCCATCCGCCAGGCCGTCTGCCACGGCGCGGATAGCGTCGTCGTGGCTGTACGTGAAAAAAGTCCGGGCGAAGAACGTCTCCGGGGTCTGGCCCAGTTGCTGCACCAGATAGGTGGGGTAGTTGCGGCCGGTGTTGGACATCGGATCCGTGAAGGCGAAGACCTTGCCGCGCAGGTCGGCCATCACCTGGGCCGGGCTGTCCGCCGGGACGATCAGCAGCGAGAAGTAGACGGTCGCGCCATTCACCTGGGGAGCGGCCAGCAATTCCATGCCAAACTTGTCGTGGCCGTCCACATAGGCGCTGGTGCACACGAAGGCCAGGTCCACCTCCCCGCTCTCGATCAGGTCATTCACCTCGGCGTACGTCCGGCGCTGCACCAGTTCGATCGGGCGATCCAACCGGGCGCTCAGGAAGTCCAGCAGGGGTTGGTAGCTCTCCACGGTCCCTTTGGGCGAGATCACGGCGGCGACCGCCACCCGCAGCGGGGCGACGGCGCTCGACGCCGGCGCCGAGATGGGCTGAAGGTCAGATAGCCTGACAACCGACTCGCTCAGAGCTGCCGGCCCATCCGTCGTCGTGGCTGAGCAGGCTGTCAGCAGGACAACCAGCAAGAGGAGGGCGATGCGACGCATTCGTCCGTTTCAGGCGAAGTAGACCAGGACCAGCCGAATTGTGGGCGGGATGAGCGTCGGGCAGTAGAGCGATTCGGCACTGGATTGACATGATGGATGTCTGAATTGTCGGGGTTACTTCTGTCTGGGTGGGAACAGGGTGGCCGGAGATCGCGGCCCGGTCTTATGTCGTCTCTCCGCGCTTGATGATCGCAGAACAGAATCCCGGTTCTGGCCAGGCCTTGGCCCGCGCCATGGCCGCTCCGGGCCATTCCTACCGGCCTAAACAACTGGATCGCCCAGTTGGGTCAACCGCCGACGCGTGGTTCAAGCCATTCACCCGATCGCCGGCGCCTCGACGACGATGGCCCTCAGCGCGGCGAGCTTCTCGGCGAACCGTGGCTCAAGGAGCGGCGGACAGTCGGCGATCTTTCTTTGTGAAGCCGCCAGCTTCAGGGCGAAAGTGAAGCAGGTCGGCTCGCCGCACTGCTTGCAGTTGGTCTGCGGCAGCAGCTTGTAGACGGCCATGGGAATTGGGCGCTGGCGCGTCTCGTAGTCGGGCGCGAGCTCCGCCCGCCGCTCCCAGGTCTGATTGACCAGCTCGATCAGCCCTTCCATCTCTTTGACCGCGGCCTCCTGGTCCTCGACATTGCTGATCGCAATCTCAAAGGCGTGAAAGGCAATGGCGTGCCCGCCCTTCTTCCAGATCAAGGCGTTGGCCGCCCGGTGGTAGACCGCGCCGGGCAGAGTGGCGTTCAGATAAGGCAGGGCTTCGGAGATGTCCGCCGTCAGCCGCGCCACCGTGGCGTACCGCTCGGCGCCCGGCTCACAGGCGGGTGTGAAGACATCCAGATCGTATTTTTCGATCAGCATAGTCCCTCACCTGGCCCCGGCGGCCGACCAGAGCAAACGAAATTGTGTGTGCTTCATATTGACCGCGATGATCTACAGCACAGCGTCGGTGGGGCGCCTGAGCCGGGCGCCGAGAGGCGGTCCTTCATCAGCGGCACGAACAGGGAGACGCCGAGCCCGGCCATCGCCGTTACGCTGTCAGCAGGATGAAAATGCGCTGCACGGCCAGCAGCGCCAGCGCGGCGGCGAAGACGCGGCTGAGGGTGAGCGACTTCACCCGCTTGGCCATGAAGCGCGCGCCCAGCCAGGCGCCGATCACGGCGCTGATCGAGGTCAGGGCCAGCATCAGCCAGTCGAACTGCGCGTCGGCCAGGTGAGTGGCAAAAGCCGAAAACGACGGCAGGGTGACGATGACGGCGTTGGTGGCGGCCGCCAACCGGGCCGTGTAGCCCAGCAGCACCAGGGTGGGCATCATCAGGAAGCCCGGCCCCACGCCCAGAAAACCGGCGAACACGCCGATGCCGGCGCTCAACAAGCCGCCCTTCACGCGGGTCCCATCCGTGATCACCGGCGCCTGGCTGTCATCCATCTTGGGCGGGAAGGCCATCCGGTAAGCCAGGAAGAAGAGCACACCCACATAAATCCACCAGACGACGTCGGTGGGCACGAATTGCAGCAGCCACACGCCGGCCGGCGCGGCGAGCGTCGTGATGATCAGCAGCGGGAGCGCGGTGCGCCAATCCACCATCCTGGCCCGCGCGAAGGTGACCGCCCCGGCGATAGCCGTCAGGCCGTTCAGCATGAGCGACCAGGGCATGATGACGTGCTTGAGCTCGTACCCAAACAGGCCCAGGACCGGCGTGGCGATGAAAGCCACGCCCAGGCCCAGCATGCCGGCCAGGAAAGACAGCGCGAAAAGCAGGGTCGTCAGGATCGCGTACAGCATCGGTCACGTCTCCCTGGCCGCCGCTACGGCAGGACCAGGTTGAACAGGTAGCCGGTCAGCATGATGGCCGACGCCACCACGCCCACGAAGACGGCGATGAGCCGAGGCTTGAGCACCCGGCGCAGGATGATGATTTCCGGCAGGCTCAACCCCACCACCGACATCATGAAAGCCAGGACCGTGCCCAGCGACGCGCCCTTCTCGATCAGGGCGCTGACGATGGGGATCACGCCGGCGGCGTTGGAGTAGAGCGGCACGCCCAAGAGCACGGCCGCCGGCACCGACCACCAGGCCTGTCGGCCCATGATCCCGGCTAACGCGCTCTCCGGCACATAGCCGTGGATGCCGGCGCCGACCGCGATGCCGATCACCACGTACAGCCAGACCTTCCCCACGATGTCCTTCACCGAGTCCCAGGCCCGCCTGATCCGGTCGGGCCAGGTGAGTTGTTCGACAAAGACGTCGCCGGCGCCGCCGCGCACCTGCCAGACGAAGTCCTCGACGTAGCGCTCCAGTTTGAGCCGGCCGATGACGGCCCCGGCCATAACGGCGATGGTGAGGCCGGAGGCGACATACAGGCCGGCCACCTGCCAGCCGAACAGGCCGAAGAGCATCACCAGCGCCACTTCATTGATCGTGGGCGCGGCGATCAGGAACGAGAAGGTCACGCCGAGCGGGATGCCGGACTCGACGAAACCGATGAAGAGCGGCACAGCCGAACAGGAACAGAAGGGGGTGACGATGCCGAGCAGAGAGGCCAGCAAATTGCCCAGGCCCTCCCGCTTGCCCCCGAGCAGGGCGCGCGTGCGCTCCGGGCTGAAGAAAGTGCGGACAAGGGAAATGGCAAAGACCATGCCGGTGAGCAGCAGCAGAATCTTGGGGACGTCATACAGGAAGAACGCGACGGCTTCGCCCAGATGCGAGCCGCGCGCCAGGCCGAGGGCTGAGTAGGCCAGCCAGTCGGCCAGGGGCTGGATGAGGTTGTAGGCCGCGACCCAGGCGAGGACCGCCAAACCCAAGAGCGCCCACATCCGGCGATCGGTTCCGGCTTCCAGCGCCGGGGGCTCAACGGCGACTTTCATAAATCACATTCTCTCTTTCGAATATCCAGGGACCGAGGAAGGCCCTCGCGCGCCGCCGGCCGATTCCTCGACGCCGGCGGGCGGAGGGCCAGGCGCTCAGGCCGCTTCGAGCGCGTTCGTGAGCCAGGTGGTGACCTCCGCCACGGACGGGATGCGGCCGGCGCAGACCACCTTCTCGTTGATCACCAGCCCCGGCGTGCCCAGGATGCGGTAGGCCATGATGTCCGGGTACTCCGTGACCTTTTCGATCTCGGCCTCCAGGCCCAGGCCGGCGACGGCCTGCCGGGCGGTGGCTTCCACCTTTTTGCAGTTGGCGCAACCAGGGCCGAGCACTTTAATCTTCAACATGGAACTGTCTCCTTCTTTTCGATGATGATCTCGGGTGCGACGATGATCTCGGACTTGACCGAGTTGGCGACCAGGCTGTACTTCTGGGCGGACTGCAGGGCGCGGCGGGTCCGGGCTTCTACGGCCTCCGGTTTTTCGTCGCCGGCCGCAACGCGGATGACGGGCATGAGCTTCAACTGGGTGAAGATCTCGGTGCGATCGAGCTCGATGAGCTTGACGCCCTCCGCCCGGCACTCATAGCTGAGCAGTTTGAGCTTGAAACGTTCGGCCGCCCAGATGAACATCATCATGATGCAGGTGTTGGCCGCGGCCACGAAGGCGTCCTCCGGGGTGAAGACGCCCGGATGGCCCTGCGCGTCCGGCGGGGCGGAGAAGTCCATCTCCGGCCCATTGCCCATGACGAGGTGGCCCCAATGCTCGCCTTTCCAGGTCACCGTTGTGTGATACGTCGCGGTGCGGCTCATCGCGCCGGCTCCTTGCCGCCCCAAAACGCGGCGTATTCACGCAGCAGCGTCATGGCGTAAGTCTCGTCCTCGTCGGCCGGGATGGGGTTGTAAATGCGGACCGTCTCCAGCAGTTCACGCGCCAGGTGATCGGACGGCGCCTTGCCCGCCTCGCGGAGTTGCTCAAAGATCAGCGGCAGGCCGATCAACGTCACTGTCCGCCCGTCAATCACGACCTTCTGGACCGGGATGCCCGCGCCGCATGAACAGGTCGCTGCGACGGGCGCGGCGGGCGCCTCGGCCGGCGGCTCGGCCTCGAAAGACCCGCGGCGGCGGTCCCAGCCCTTCCGTTCCAGCAGTTCGTCCACGAGTTCGGCCACGCGCCCGGCGGTCAGGTCTACGGCGCGCTGCCCGGCCTCGTTCAGGCGGCGCCGCCCGTGGAGGCCGGCCAGGCCGCACCCGGCCGCCAGTTCGGTCACCACCACCTCGGCGGCGGGTTTGCCGGAATATCGCTCGGTAGCGCGGGCCGCGCAGCGCTCACCACATCCATCCACGGCGATGGTTGGATAGAAGCGGGCGAAGGCCCGGTCGCCTTCGCCGCCGGCGAGAAACAGCGGCAGGCAGATCGTCACGGTGTCGCCGGGCCGCAGTTGCTCCAGCACCCGCAGCGCGGCCAGGCGCGTGACGGTGCCTTCGGCGATCTCCTCGCCGGAACAGGCCACGATGCCGACTTTCTTCCTGGGCAGGTCAGGCATGGCGGCCTCCATCTGTCTCGTTCGGGGTGATCAGGCCATCCACCACGGCCGCCACTTCCTCCGCCAATGCATGGGCGAGCTTCAGCCCGCCTTCATTCAGTTCGGCGATGCCCTGCGGCTTGAACTGCTTGTAGCGGCGGTAGACATCCAGAACGGCAAACGCCTGCGCCACGGCGCCGCCGCTCTCCTGCACCATCTTGGTGGCGCAGGCCAGCTTGCAGCCGTCCAGGGTCACGGCCGGGCAGGCGGCGACGGCGGCCCGGCTGGCCTCATCACCGAGGACCAGCTGCGAGAGCGCCACCAGTTGGGTCGCCGCCGGGCGCAGGTCTTCGACCACCTCGTAGGCCGCCTCACGGCTGACTGTGCCATACGTCTTGCCGATGCCGCTGCACGGTACGATCACCACGCGTTTTTCGCCGCTCATGATCGTTTGGCCTCCGCTTCCGCCTGGCCCTGCATCAGGCGGAAATAGGCCGGCGGGTCCAGCAGGCGAGCGCGGTCGGCCTCCCAGTCGGCGGCCTCGACCACCGCCAGCCAGCCGGCGCCGTATGGGTCCTGGTTGATGACCTCGGGCGCCTCGGTCATGGCCGGGTTGACCTCCAGGACCTTGCCGCTCACGGGAGAGGTCAGTACGACGTTGACCTTGATGGTCTCGATCACGGCCAGTTCGTCGCCGGCGGCGACCGGGGTGTTCACCGGTTTGACCTCGGCGAAAGCGACATCGCCCGAGCGCTGCTGCAGGAAATCCGAGACGCCGACGCGGACGCGGTCCCCCTCGGCCAGGGCCCACAGGCCTTCGCTGGTGTAGTGGCGATCAGCGGCGACGCGGAAGGTGAACTTGTCGACAGTGGTTTCGAGATACTCCGGCATGGTCCTTTCCTTCTCACGCTGGCGCCGAGGCCAGGGCCTGTTTCAGCCACTCGGCGACCTGTTCCCGGCTCGGCACCGACCCGGCCCAGGCCAGCCGGCCGTTGATGAGCAGGCCGGGGGCGCGGTCGCCGAGCAGGCCGTGCTCAATCATCCGCTCCTCGGTGACCAGTTCCACCCGGGCGTCGGAAACGCCCAGCGCCGTGAGCGTTTCGATGATCAGTTGCTCCATCTTCAGGCAGCCGGCGCAGCCAGTCCCAAGCACTTTGATGTCTAGCATGGCAGCCTCCTTACGGCCGTCGACCAAGCCGCACGCATTCACGCGTTGCGGCGGTGACCCACGTCAGGCGCGGGCGCCCGCGCTCACCGGGCTACAGCGCGGACAAGTGCAGTTGGGCGCCTGGCCTGGTCGCGCCGGCCGGCGGCCGGCCGGTGCTGCCGTACCTGTCAGGGCCCGGGCAGCGTCCAGGACGGCGAAAACCTGCGGCTTGGCCACCCGATAGTAAATGTTCCAGCCTTCGCGCCGGTCCTGCAGCAGGCCCGCCTCCCGCAGCCCCATCAACTGTTGCGAGATGTAGGCCTGCCGATAGCCGAGCGTGGCTTCGAGATGGCACACGCACGCCTCGCCCTCGCGCAGAACCTCCAGGATGGCCAGCCGGGCCGGGTGCGCCAGGGCCTTGAAAAGTTTCGTGTCCAGCTCATGCCTCTCCATCCTGAGCGCCTCCGCCAGCGTATTCAGAATTACGAATAAGATCGTAGAGGGTACCGCCAGCCGTGGGAGGTGATGGTTGTCAGCAAAGGGGGGTGACGGTTGTTCCGGCGCCGCGGCGTGATCCAGTTACACGCCCCACCACGGCCGCCGGCCCGTCCAGATCATCGAAGGTCGGTTGGCTGAGGTTCGAGTTCGGGCGGGGCCGAAAAGGGCGATGAACCGCCTGTCCGGCGAGAAGCGCGACTCGGTGTCGAACGCCGCGCCGTCGGTGAGCGCGCGCGTCGCGCCACTGGCCACGTCCAGCTCGTACAGCGCGCGCCACTTCCGGTCCTGCGCCGCGTCCACGTCCGTCAGGGACACTCTATAATTGACGCATGCCCGCCCCCCTGCTGGCCACCAAGCTTTACCTCCCCGCGCCTCGCTCAAAAAGCGTCGCGCGCCCGCGCCTGATCGAACGGTTGACCGAGGGTTTGCGGGCCGGCCACAAGCTGCTGCTCATCTCCGCTTCAGCCGGTTCCGGCAAGACCACCCTGCTCAGCGAATGGATTGCGGCCTGCCAGGCGTCGCCCGAGCGCCAATCCGCCCCCTCTCAACAATCGGACCTCAGCCACGTGCAATTCTCCTGGCTCTCCCTTGACGAGGCCGACAGCGCCCCCGACCGTTTCCTGGCCTACCTTGTCGCGGCGTTACAGAGCATCCACCCCACCCTGGGCCAGGCGTTGCAGGCTGCCCTGCAACTCTCTCAACCGCCGCCGGCCGAAACCCTGCTAGCCGACCTGGTCAATGAAATCGCCGCTCGGCCGGGGCCCTTCGTCCTGGTCCTCGACGACTACCACCTGGTCGATTCTAAAGAAGTGGACGGTGCCCTGACCTTCCTGGTCGACCACCAGCCGCCACAAATGCATCTGGTCATTGCCAGCCGCGAGGACCCGCCGTTACCCCTGGCGCGCCTGCGCGCCCGCGGTCAATTGACCGAGTTACGCGCCGCCGACCTGCGTTTCACCCCGGCTGAAGCCGCCGAGTTCCTCAACCAGGTGATGGGGCTGAATCTCTCGGAGGGCGATATCGCGGCTCTCGAAACCCGCACCGAGGGATGGATCGCCGGGCTGCAACTCGCCTCCCTGGCCTTGCAAGGGACGCTGTCCAGGCAAGAGGCCGCCGCCGGTTTCATCCAGGCCTTCACCGGCAGCCATCATTTCGTGCTGGATTACCTGCTGGAAGAAGTCCTCCAACGCCAGCCGGAACCTATACAGGCGTTTTTACTGCGCACGTCCATTCTCAAGCGCCTGTGCGCCCCCCTCTGCGACGCCGTCCTGGGCCACAGGCCCCCTTCCGCCCAGGAGACGCTGGAAAGCCTCGACCGCGCCAACCTGTTCATGGTCCCCCTCGACCAGGAGCGGCGCTGGTATCGTTATCACCACTTGTTTGGCGATTTGCTGCGCCAGCGCCTTGGTCGACCCCAAGAATTCGCCAGCTATCACCTTCGCGCCAGCGTGTGGTATGAGGCCAACGACGACCTGGCCGAAGCCTTCCACCACGCCCTGGCGGCCGGCGATGTTGAGCGCGCGGCGCGCCTGGCCGAAGCGGCCTGGCAGGGCATGAACCGCAGTTTCCAGACCGCGGCCTGGTTGGGCTGGGTGCAGAAATTGCCGGATGCGGTTGTTTTTTCCCGGCCCGGGCTGTGTGTCCAACTGGCGTGGTCTCTATCGGACGCCGGCGAGCTGGAGGCAAGTGAAATTCACCTGCAATACGCCGAACGCGCTCTGGCCGGCGCGCCGGATCAGGATGAGGCGAAGTCCCTGCCGGGAAAGATTGCCCTGATCCGCGCCTCCAACGCCCAGAGTCAGGGCGACCTGGCCGAAACGGTGAAATACGCTGAGCTGTCCTTTCGGCTCATCCCCGAAGACGATTCTTACCTCCGCGCCGCGGCCGCCATCACGCTCGGGTTCACCCGGTGGGCCGCCGGCAACCTGGAAGCCTCCCTCCAGGCCCTGCACGCCTGGAGGGAAGCTATGCAAAGACTCGGCAACCACGCCTTTGTGATTGCCAGCGCCTTTGCCGTGGCCGATATGCAAGTGATCATGGGCCGCCTGGATGAAGCCGAAAAGGTCCTCCGGCAGGCCATCCAGCAAGCCGCTTGGCAGGGCCGGGAAGCGGAGACTGTTACCGCCCATCATCACCTGGGGCTGGCCCTGCTGGCCCATGAACGGGGCGATGAGGCGGCTACGGCACGGCACCTGCAAACCGCCGCCGATCTGGGTCAACGCACCACCCTGGTGGACTGGCTGTACCGCTGGAGTCTGGCCCGGGCCCGGCTCAAAGAATCGGCCGGGGAATGGGAGGCGGCGCTGGAATTGCTGGATGAAGCCAGGCGGGTTTACATCAAAAACGCGGTTCCCATCCTGCAACCGGTGGAAGCCCGCAAGGCGCGGCTCTATCTCAGACAAGGACGGCTGGATCAGGCCCAAGCCTGGGCGCGGGAGCGGGGCATTTCGCCGGAGACTGAGGTTCGCTACCTGGACGAGTACGACCACCTCACCCTGGCCCGAGTGCGGCTGGCCGAAGGCGCGTTCGCCGGGATCAGCACCTTGCTGGAACGCCTGCTGGCCTTGGCCGAAATGCAAAAACGCACGGGGAGCGTGATCGAAATCCTCGTGACGCAGGCGCTGGCTCATCAGGCGCAAAGCAACCGGCCTGGAGCGCTGGCCGCGCTGGAACACGCCCTAGGGTTGGCCGAGCCCGAGGGCTATCTGCGCCTCTTTGTGGATGAAGGCGAACCGATGCGATTGCTGCTGTTGGATTTCCGATCCAATATTGAAAAGCAACCAGGCGGCCGAAGCCACCCGCTGTGGAACTATGCCGAGAGACTCCTGCCTGCCTTTGATCAACCAGCGCAGAAGCAAGCGGTAGTCCGCCGCGGAAACTCCGAACGCCTCGAGCCGTTAAGCGAGCGCGAGTTGGAAGTGTTGCGCCTTATCGCCGAAGGGCGATCTAACGCAGAGATCGGTCAACGGCTCTACCTGGCCCTCAGCACCGTCAAGGGCCATAATCTGCGGATTTTCAACAAACTGCAAGTCCAGAACCGCACCGAAGCCGTCGCCCGCGCCCGCGAGTTGGGTTTGCTCTAATCCCCCAAACAGTACTCCCGACAATACTTTAGTTGCTATCCGGCAATACCTTTTTGCCGGTATATTCGTTCGCGTGCACTCAAGGCGCGAGGTGATGACCCAGTTCTACGAGATACGCATCGAAGGGCATTTGGACGGTAAATGGGCAGACTGGTTCGACGGCATGTCCATCACACTGGAAGAAGATGGCAACACGCTGATTTCTGGGCCTGTGTCTGATCAGCCCGCCCTGTACGGATTGCTGCGGAAGGCGCGCGATCTCGGATTGCCGCTCGTTGCGGTGAATTGCGCCACCGGCCCGCCGAAGCCGCACAGCGCGACAAACAAGAGGAGCGCTACGAAAATGGACGCAAACACCACCAACCAGCCGGATGCCCGAGCCCTGCTCTCCACGTTGTGGATTGTGGTCATGATCGGCATTCTGGCGGCGGACGTTCTTTCGCTGAACATTCCCGGCTCGGAAGAATTGCTGAAGACCACGTCGGTCAGCGCGGGTCTCTCGATTCCTCAACTGATGTTCATCGGCGCCGTCATGAATGGGCTCGCGCTTGCCATGATCATTCTCTCCCGCGTGTTGCCATCCAGGGTGAATTCCTGGGTCAACATCATGGTCGGCCTAATCACCTTTGCGTACATATGGGCTGGCGCAGCCCCCTATCCTCATTACACCTTCATCGCCGCAGTTGAGACCATCTGCCTGCTGGCCATTATCTGGCTCGCCTGGCGCTGGCGCACCGAAGGACCAAGGCGGTGAGAGTATAGCGAGTTCCTTGGGCCTTGCGCCGAGTCATTCCCGCCCTTGCCCCGGGCCGGGCAGACGCAAACGGGGATCCAGGGGCACAGCCTGGCCCCCCCGCCGGCGCCTGCCCCGCGCCGGCGGGGACGGGGGTGGCGAAACGCCCAGGTCAGATCGGAATCAGCTCTAACACGTGCATTCACATTGGGAGACGGACCATGAGTAACTTGCAGAAACTGGGTGGTTGGGGCGGGGTGGCCCATGCCCTGGCCTATGTCGTGAGCATGCTCTTGGGGGCGGCGGTAATCTTCCCCCGCTTGGGCAGCGGGCCGGGCGCCTACGTGGCCTTCGTCGCCGGCAACCAGGCGGTGGTTTACGTGTGGAATCTGGTGGCGTATTGGGGCTCTGCCATCACGCTGGTGGTCATGGTGCTGGCGCTCCACGAGCGGCTGAAGTCTGCCGCGCCGGGCGGGGCGCAACTGGCGGCAGCCTTCGGGCTGATCTGGGCGGCGCTCATCATCGGCAGCGGCAACCTGATGCTCCGGGATGTCGGCGTCGTCGCGCAGCTCTATGCCAGCGACCCGGCCCAGGCCGCCGCCGCCTGGGTCACCCTGGAGGCGGTGGAGAACGGGATCGTGAGCGGGAATGAAGTGGTCGGCAGCCTGTGGGTGCTGGCGCTCAGCCTCACGGCCTGGCGGACCGGGGAGCTGCCCAAAACCCTGAACCTCTTTGGCGTATTCATCAGTCTCGCCGGCCTCCTCACCATCATCCCGCCGCTGGCCGAGCCGATGATCATGATCTTTGGACCGGGGATGATCGTCTGGTCGGCCTGGGCAGGCATCGCGCTGCTGCGCGCCCGAGGGCGCGTCGCCCGGCGCGTGATTGCGCTGGGAGGGGCAGCATGAAAGCCGCGCTCTATGCCCGGTTCGGCCCGCCCGAAGCGCTTCAGGTGGGCCAGGCGCCCAGGGCTAAGGAGGCGCTCATCCGCGTTCACGCCGCCACTGTGTGCCAAGAAGACCCGGACATGCGGGCGGCTCCGGGCTTCAACGGCCTGTTGAAACCCAGCCACCCGATCCTGGGCCAGGAACCGGCCGGGGAGCTGGCGAGGTCGCTGGGAGCCAGCCGGGTCGTGGCTGACACTCGAGAAGACTTCACCCGCCTGGCCGGCCCCAGCGCATATCAGCCGGGCGCTCAACCTGGACGGCGCCTACGCGTTTGACCTGCGCTTCGCAGAGATAAGCCGGCTGGCCGGCCTGGACCGCAGCACCGTGACCGAGGAGATGAACTCGGCTGAGAAAGCCGGCTGGTTCCGCTGGAGCACCATTGGGGATCACGAGCAGGTCGAGGTGTATGTGCCAGGTTACGCCGCGGTTGCCGGGGGCCAGGGCGCTGTCCACAAGCCGCGCAGCTACGTCCGCAACGGCTGGCTGCGGGCGGCCTATGGAATCGGGCGTTCCAACCTGCCGCAGCGTGCGCTGAATATCATCTGGCTCATGCGCTTTGATCACGGCGTTCGGCCCATCGATCTGGCCGAGATCCGGGCTAAAGCCAGACGAAAGCCCAGGCAGCGAACACCCGCCGGCCGGCCTCGCAAAGAGCGCCCGGTCAGCAACCGCTCCCTCCTGGAGGCGCTGGACGCGCTGGAGCAGCTCGGCATCCTCACCCCACAGCAGGGCGGTTACTGGCTTGACCGGGAGTGCTTTGACCGACTGGCGCCGGACCCGGACGAGGTTCGCTCGCGGCTGACCCGGCGGCATCTGATCGAAAGTGAGGCTTACCGCCAATTGCTGAAGCAAGACGCCCAGCGGGCTCAACTCGCGTCGGACATCGTCTCCGCCGGCCGCCCGGCCCCGTTCAGGCGCACGTCGATCTCGACCGGCACCGGCGGGACGAGCCGGGCCGCCACCCGCACGGCCAGCTGCCCGAAGCGATGGACGATGAGCTGCAGAGCCGTCTCCAGCTTTGTCTGCCGCGCCGGGACGCCGGCCTCCACCAGCGTGAGCTGGTGCAGGCTCAGGTGCCAGGGCCGCAGCGGGTAGACGCTCACCGCCAGGCTGGCGATCGGGGCTTTGAGCGTGAGCCGGCCGAGCAGCGCCCCGGCGATCCGGCTCAGGCGTGTTTCGTCCCCGGTCGGCGGCTTGACGGCCTGGCCGGCCTCCAGCGCGCCGCCGTCCTCGGCGTACAGCGTGAGCTTCAGGGCCTTGGCGTGGAAGCCGCGGGCCGTGAGCGCCCTGGCAAGTTGCCAGCACAGCCGGCGCGTGGCGTCGAGCAGAACGGCGCGCTCGACGGCCCCGCCGGGCAGGTGCAGCGAGCGGACCGGGCGCAGCGGCGGCACGTCCGGGTTGAGCGGCCGCGAGTCGTTGCCGCGCGCCAGCTCGTACAGGCTCAACGACGATGGCCTGCGGCGCTGCCCGCCGGGCGACGTGCAGGGCACGGAAATGAAAATTGGTTAGGAAACCGTGGGCGACTTCATCCCCCTGGGCGAGGCGGCCCGGCGGAGCGGCCTGCACCCGAACAGCCTGAAGCGGCTGTTGCGGCAGGGCGTGCTGCGGGGCTTCAAGGCGGCGCGCAACGGCCGGAAGCAGTGGCTGGTCTCGACGGCGTCGCTCAGGGCGTACACCGACCCGGAGAGCGGTCTGCTGCTGGATCTGCCCGGCCCGAAGCGCTTCCTGCGCCGGACACCCATCCGCGAGCCATGAAGGCGCCCGCATCGCCGACCGGCGCAGACCTTGCAGGCTCAAAGTGAAGCCCTCGTCCGGCAGCCGGCCTGGTTCTGCGTCGGCGGCCCTGAGCGGCGGGCCTGGGTTCTGCTGCTTGCGCGCCGCGCACCGGTCCGCTTGACAAGTACATACTCTTATCATAAAGTATGTATCATGAAAGAACGCATCACGATCACCCTGGATCCCGAAGTGATCCGCCATGGGAAGCGAGTGGCGCGCGCTCACAAGACGAGTCTGTCCGGGCTGATCGAGGGCTTGCTGCGCGAGCAGAAACGCCCTGGGCAAAGCCGGCGGCCCGGCTCGTTTTCGCGCCGTTGGCGGGGCCGGTTCTCGCTAAGAGAAGAAGCCTCCGACAGGCTACTTGAAGCCATGAAGGCGAAGCACGGCCTGGGTCGCTCATGAAAATCTTGATCGACACCGACGTTCTGCTCGATGTGGCTCTCGATCGAGAGCCGCATACCGAGGCGAGCGGAGCGACCCTGGATTGGGCCGAGGGTCATCCTGGGTCGGCCGCCGTCGCCTGGCATACGCTGGCCAATCTGGCCTATCTGTTGAAGGGTGAGGCGCGGTCGTTTCTGGAGGACCTGCTGGGGTTTGTGGTGGTGCCTGAGGCTTCCACCGACGCGGCGCGTCAAGCTCTGCGATTACCGATCGCCGATCTCGAGGACGCCTTCCAGGTGGTCTCGGCGGTTCAGTTTGGTGCCGACCGGATCGTGACTCGCAACATCAGCGATTACCGGCGCTCTCCTATCCCGGCTGTGACGCCCGGCCAGTTCGTGAAGGCGCTGAAGGCTTTCTAGGCTCGTAACGGCTGAATGGGTCGCTGTCCTAATCATGGGGAGGCGGGTCTCGAACGCCGGCGGCAGCGACGGGCCTCGACGGCGTCGCTCAGGGCGTACACCGACCCGGAGAGCGGTCTGCTGCTGGACCTGCCCGGCCCGAAGCGTTTCCTGCGCCGGACACCCATTCGAGATCGGCGTTGAGCGGCCTGGACGCAGCCGGCGTACAGGACAGTGCGGCGGCGCTCCCGATGTGTATCGTCTTGAAAGGCACAACGCCGGCGCGGTTTCAGCTAGCGCGCCGGCTCCGCCGGCCCCACCAGCCGCCGCGGCGCGGGCCACAGCGCGTTCTCCGGCAGGGGACGCAACTCGGCCATCGGCAGCGGGTTCTGAGCCGGGCCGGACAGCCCGCCCGTGTGCAGCCGGACAATGCGGAAGTTATCAAAGCGCGCATCCGAGACCGGGTCGCTGTCGTACGGCCCTGTCGCCAGGCCAACAGTTGTCAGACCCGAAATCGCGCTGTCATACCACGTGCCGAGTGTCCACCCGTTGACGATGACGGTTATCGCATGGCCCTCACGTCTAACGGCCAGATGGTTGGTCTGTGTTCCGCCGCGAATGGCGCCCGTCTGCGCCGGCCCGGCGATCGCGGTCACGGCATCGGGTTCAAAGCGAAACAGGGCAAAGGCCCGGTAATCCGTGTTGATGTCCAGGAAATAGAAGCGGTCGAAGTCGCCGGTGTCGCCGAAGACCAGGCCAATATCGCTGCCGGTCGCGGCCGCCCAGCGCATGTCGGCTTCAACAAGATAGTTTTCGCTTGGGCAGGCGGGCGCGCGATAGAGAAACAGATAACCGCCCTGTTTGGACAAGGACCGGTATTCCCCTTGCAGGTACTCCACCCGGCGCAGATCGCTGTCAATCGTGAACCAGCCGCTCGCCGCGTTGCTGAAGTCGTCGAAGAAATCCCGGCAATAGCTTCTGGTCACATTCGGCAGAAAGATCCGCTCCGGCTCAATCACGGTGGAGGCTGCCCCGCTGCGATAGGGCCCTGAACTGCCAGCCTGGGCTGTGGCGTAGTTCTGCAGTGTGGTGCGGGCCTGGCGCACGGTGGCTTCGAAGCCGAGCTGCACCACCGCCCCCGACGACACCGTGCCTGACCAGGTGACCGAGCCGCCGTTCACGGCCGCCGCGCCCTGGGTCGCCCAGAGTGTGCCGGGCACCAGGCTCAGGTTCGACGGCAGCGCATCCGTGATCAGGACGGTCAGCGGGATGGCCGCCAGCGTATTGGTGACGCTGACGGTGTAGTGCAGCGCGGCCCCGATCCGGGCCTCCGTCTTCGAGACCTCTTTGTTCAGGTTGAGCCAGCAGGGCATCTCGGCCTCCCAGGCCCCGACGTCGACCGCCGTCCCCTGAGGCCGCGGCTGGCCCTCGATGTCGACGGCCGGCGCGCCGGTCGACGCGCCCCTATTAAAGACCGGGGAACACGCATACAGGCGGTAATCATCCAGCAACTTGGGATCGGCGGAGAAATTGCCGCCCTGCCCATTGAGGTCGCCATCCCCGATATCCGAGAAGCTGACTTCGCCGGTCGACCAGGCGCCCATGGTGGCGTACAGGTCGTCCGCGCCCGGATTCCAGACAACGGAGTTTACAATGACGGGGCTGATTTGTTGCACCAGGCGTTCCCAGTAGATGCCGTAGCCACTGTTGTGAACGATGTTGCTGTTGACAACCCGCAGAGAGCCGGGTGGCTCAGAGTAATAAGACCCACCGACCTGAAGACCGCCCTGCCGGTTGCGGGCCACCACCGTGTTCGTGATGACGCCGTCAAAAACGCCGCCACTGATGCCCTGCGCCCAACTCAGCCCATAGCCCCCGTTGTCTCGCAGGTAGCTGGCTTCAATTTCGGGCCGCACCTGGCCCATGGAGGTGCTTTCCGCCCGGAGGCCATGCCCCCCGTTGTTTTCAACCACTGTATCAACAATCCGGGGCGTCACCACGCTCGGCCCGTTCATGCCGATAAACTCCAGGCCGTGCCCGCCATTGTCCGCGATCCGGCTGTGCTCGATGAGCAGCGCCGTCTGCATGGGGGAAGCATAGCCGTACGCGCTGACGTAGACGCCGGAGCGCAGGTTGTTCAGTATCTCGACCTCGGACAGGACCGCGGCGATCCGGGCGCCATGCTCGTGGCCGACGCCGCTGTCGACGTAGACGCCCACCTCGTTGTCTCGAATCCGCAGCCGGCTGAGCCGCGGTTCGGCGATGCGCAACTGCGTGGCACGCAGCCGCAGGCCCATGGCGCCGCTGTGCAGCGTCAGATCGCTGACGACCGTGTTGGACAGGACATCAGAGACGCTAGCGTCGATCGTCACCACCGCCCGATCCGCCTGACCCGCGATCCCCTGTGTCGCTATGATGGTCTGGACACCGCCCCCCTATAATTTAGTGTAGGGCGGTAAGGAGACCACTATGCTTCAGTC
>DAOUAB010000127.1:0-33159 GCA_034434015.1 Anaerolineales bacterium | reverse complement strand
CGCTGCGTGGACCGCGCGGCCTTCATCCTGGACATCTCGGTGCCGGATAACGCCCAGTTCCTGCCGGGCTCGAATTTCGTGAAGACCTGGCGCCTGCAGAACATGGGCTCGTGCACCTGGGGCGCCGGCTACTCGATGGTGCTGGTCGGCGGCAACCTGCCGGCCACGCAGGCCGTCCTGGCCCTGCCCGGCGCCGTGGCCCCGGGCGCCACCGTGGACGTCTCGGCCGCATTCACAGCCCCGGCCACGCCGGGCATGTATCGCAGCGAGTGGAAACTGCGCAGCCCGGACGGCGCGCTGTTCGGCGTCGGCGGAGGCAGCGTGGCCTTCTGGGCCCAGATCGTCGTCGCCCCGCCGGCCACCCCCACTCTGACCAGGACTCCGGCGCCGACGGCCACAACGACCATCGTCAACTGGCGCGGCGAGTATTTCCGCGACCGCAACCTGGCGGCCGCCCCGGCGCTGGTGCGCGACGACGCCGCCCTGGACTTCAACTGGGCCGGCGGCGCGCCCGCCTCCGGCCTGCCGTCCGACGCCTTCGCCGTGCGCTGGTCGCGCAGTCTGAACTTCGCCCAGGGCACGTACAGGTTCCGGGCTCTGGCCGACGACGGCGTGCGCGTCTGGATCGACGACGTGCTGGTGATCGACGATTGGCGCGACGGCGGCGCGGGCGAGGTCTCGGCCGAGGTATCGCTGACGCAGGGCGCGCACAGCGTCAAGATCGAATATTACGAGAACCTGGGCGACGCCGTCTTCAAGTTCTGGTGGGAGCCGGTCGGCTCGCCGTCCTTCCCAGACTGGAAGGGCGAGTACTGGAGGGACGCCCAGTTCAGCGGCAGCCCGGCGCTGGTGCGCAACGACCGCGCCGTGGATTTCGACTGGAACCAGGGCCCGGCAGCGGCCGGCCTACCCGCGGACAACTTCAGCGTGCGCTGGAGCCGCTGGGTGACGTTCGAGCCGGGGACCTACCGCTTCTCGGTCAACGCCGACGACGGCGTGCGCGTCTACCTGGACGGCCAGCTCATCATTGACGAATGGCATGAGAGCGACGGCGCGCGCACGTACACGGCCGAGCGCTTCCTGACCGGCCCGCACGCGGTGCTGGTGGAATACTATGACCGCGCCTGGCGGGCGATGGTGAAGGTCCGTTGGGAACGGCTGCCGGCCACGCCCACGCCGACCCTGACGCCCACGGCCACGGCGACGCCGACCGCGACGGCGACCGCCACGCTCACGCCGACAGCAACCGCGACGCCGACCGCGACCGTGACGCCGGCCGCTACCGCGACGGCCACGATCACGGCCACGGCGACCGAGCCGACCCCGGTGGAGGGAGGCCCGCAGTGAAGCGTCACGATGCCGCTCTGGCTCAACTGGTCGATCAGACCTATCTCGACCTGGAGTATCGCACGCCGGGCGGGGCGGCGCGCGCGCCGGTGCCCTTTGTGGAAGACGGCGGGGTGCTCTACACCCAGGCCGCGCTCGATTTCGGCGGGGTCCGCTGGCTGAAGGCGGCGCCGCAGGTGCGCGTGGCCGGCAGGGCCGCGCCGCACGCCGCCTGGCTCGAGGGCCGCGCCCGCCTGGCCTGGGAGGCTGAGGCCGAACGGGCCGAGGCGCTCCTGCGCCGCAAGTACGGCGGCCGGCGCGTGTGGTGGTCCAGGCTGTGGAACCGGCTGCGCGGCCGCGAGGTGGCCGTCGTCGCCGTGCACCTCTAGCATTGCCGATTGCCTCTCACCGGGCCGTAGCGGCGCGCGAGCGCGCCTCGCTACGGCCCGGCGTCGTCGGCGGTGGCCGGTTGCCAGGCCGGGGAATAATCGTCGGACGGGTGCGTCGTGATCTGGCGCAGGTCGGCGCCGTCCGGGCGCACCAGGTAAAGATCGAAGTTGCCGGTCCGGTCCGACGCGAACAGGATCCAGCGCCCGTCCGGCGACCACTGCGGCGTGCGAATGTTGCCGAGATTAGCGGTCAGCCGCCGCTGGTCGGTGCCGTCCGGGTTCATCACGTACAGTTCGCTCGTGCCATCCCGCTCGGAGACGAACACCAGCTGCCGGCCATCCGGCGACCAGTCCGGGTGGAAGTTGCGCGCGAAGGTATGCGTCAGGCGTATCGCCCCCGACCCATCCGCGTTCATGACGAAAATCTGATACTGATCGCTCTCGCGCCGGGACTGGAACGCGATCAGACGCCCATCCGGCGACCAGTCGGCCACGGCGTCGTCGGCCGGCGACTCGGCGATGAGTTGCGGCTCGCTGCCGTCGGCGCGCATGCGGAAGAGCTGGAAACGCCCGGTCCGGTTTGAGTCAAACAGGATGAAGTCGCCATCCGGCGACCAGTCCGGATATTCGTCGAAGGCCGGGTCGGCGGTCAGCCGGCGGCGGAGCGTGCCGTCGGCCGTCATCACGTGGATCTCGGGGTCGCCGTCGCGGCGCGAGAGAAACGCGATCAGGCGCCCGTCCGGCGACCAGTCCGGGCTGCGGTCTTCGCCCTCGGTGAACGTCAGGCGCGTCAGGCCGCTGCCGTCCAGCGCCATGCGATAGAGTTCCGGGTTGCCCTCCCGGTCGGACGTGAACGCGATCTGGCCGGAGCCGCCGCCGGGCGCGGCCGTCCGGCCCGCCGAGGTAGCGATGGGCGACAGCGCGGTGGGGGTGGGTGAGACAGACAGGTCGAGCGTCGCGGTCGGCGAGGCGGCGGGCCGCGGCCGGGTGGGCGTCGCCGAGGGCGCGGCGGTGCGCGTCCACACGACGGTGATGCCGGGCGGCGGCGCATCAGTGGGCGAGGGCGACTTCGTCGCCATCGCCAGCGACGGCGTGCGCGTCACCAGCGCCACGGCCAGGCCCACCCGCCCGGTGCCCAGCACCAGGAGCATGAAGGCCGCCACGGCGCCCAGCAGGAGCGCGGCCAGCGCCCCTTCCCCCCACGCGGTGAGCCAGTTGAACCGCCTGGCTCGCGGCCCCGGCCGGGTTGGCCCCGTGCTCATCGGCGCTTGTCCGCCGCCGGCCGCCGCTCGTAGGGCAACTGGACGGTGACGATGGTCCCCTGCCCGGCGCGGCTGCGCAATTCCAGCGCGCCGCCGTGCCGGGCCAGGATGCGCTGCACCATCGCCAGCCCCAGGCCGCTGCCCGAGACATCGCGGGCGTTGGAGCCGCGGTACAGCTCCTCGGTCACCAGCGGCAGCTCATCCGGCATGATGCCGCGCCCGGTGTCGATCACCTCCACCACCAGCGCGCCGGCCATGTCGCGCGCGCGCACCTGCACCGGCGTCGCGGGCGACGAGTACTTCAGCGCGTTGTCCAGCAGGTTGCGCAGCGCCATCAGCAGCAGCTCGCGGTCGGCCTCAATCGGCGGGATCGGCCAGGGCACGCGCTGCACGTCGAACGCGATGCGCTCCGGGTCCTGCAGCAGCTCGGCCACCTCGTCCAGCAGCTCGCCGATCTCCACGCGTTCCAGCTCCAGCGGGCGCGCCTCCAGGTCGGCCAGGCGGCGCAGGCCGCGGGTGAGCTGGGCCAGCCGGTCGGCCTGGGCGCGCACCTCGGCGATGGCCGGCTTGCGGTCCGCATCCAGGGCCTGCAGGTTGTCCAGCTGAATCTGGATCGCAGTCAACGGGTTCTTGATCTCGTGGTCCAGGCGCTGGATGAAGCGGCGCCGCTCGGTCTCCAGCGCCGCCGCCTGCTCGGCCAGCGCGCGTTGCAATCGGGCCGCCTGCCCGCGCAGACCGGCGGCCGCCGCCAGACAGATCAGCGCCGCCGCCGCCGACAGGGCCAGGACGGCCACGGCCGGGTCGGCATAGGCATTGAACTCCAGGAGGACCGCCGGCGCGGCCAGCCGCACGGCCAGCGCCGCCGCCGCGCCCAGGAACAGAAAGCCCAACCCGATCCAGCCCAGCCAGCGCGCCATGCGAGGTTCAATCGCCTCCGGTCCTGACACTGCCCACGAAGCGGTAGCCCTCGCCCGGCACCGTCTCGATATATTCGTCGCCGAGCTTGCGCCGGATCTCGGCGATGCGCACGTCCACCGTCCGGATGCCGGTGGGGTCGTCCCAGCCCCACACCTGATCCAACAACTGCTCGCGCGAGATCACGGCGTTGGGCCGGCTCATCAGGTGGGCCAGCACGCCGAAGGCCTTGTTGCTGAGCGCCACCGGCTGCCCGCCGAGCCAGACGCGCTGCGTCTCGCGCTCCAGGCGCAATGGCCCGCTGCTGAGCACGCTGGACAGGTGCGCGGGGCGCCCGGCCACCGCCTGCCGCCGCAGCAGCGCGCGCACGCGCGCGATCAACTCGTACGAGTCGAACGGCTTGTTGAGGAAGTCGTCGGCGCCCTCCTCCAGGCTGGCGATCTTCTCGCCGGTGGCGCTGATCTGCGTGAGCATGATGATGGGCGTCCAGACCTCGGCCTGGCGCAGACGGCGGACCACCTCGCGGCCGTCCAGTTCCGGCATCAGGATGTCCAGGGCGATGACGTCCGGCGCGCGGCTCTCCACCAGCCTGATGGCCTCCAGGCCGTTGCGCGCCTGCTCCACGCGGAATCCGGCGCGCTGCAACGCCGCGGCCAGGCCGGCGCGGATGGCATCGTCGTCGTCCACAAGCAGGATCAGCGGGGCTGGCTCACTCATCACACAGGCTCAACGTCGTTCCAGGATCGTCGGCAGTATAGGCCCCCCCGTCGCCGACTGTCAACCAAATGTTACCGGGTTGTCACGGCCGATTACCGGGTCTTAATGACCGGCCTGCAGCCGTCGTAACATGCCCGGCCTAAGGTGGACCTGGCGATTGACCCGGTCCTCCAGGAGGTGCTGTATGTTGCGCGTGAGTCTGCTGTTGAATATCCTGGCCACACTGCTGGGCGCCTGCGCGCTGGCCTCGCTCCCGGCCGCGCCCGTCAACGAGCCGCTCGCTGTCCGCTCCCTGCCCACGGCTTCAGCCGAGGCGCCGGCGACGCCGATCGGGCCCGCTGCCACGCCGATCGAGGCGCCGACGGCCGCGCCCTCTCCGACGATGGCCGTATCGGAATTAACCTGGTCGGAACGTCAGTTCCCATCGCCCAGCGGCGCGTGGGTCGCGACCGTCCGGCTGGGCGAGCCGCTCGACGCGCGCGGCCACCTCGCCGGCGACGCGGCCTACGAAGAGGTCATCCTCGCCCGGACCGACGGCAGCCTGGCCTGGACCGTCTCCGCGCGCTGGCTCGGCTACGGGCTGGGCGGCGACAGCCCGGCCCAGTTCCTGTTCACGCCCGATGAGCGCGGCCTGTATTTCACCCGCGAGGGCACATCCGACGGCTGCGGCGGGGCCTTCTTTGAGTTGTGGCGCGTCGACCTGGAAACCGGGGCCGTGACGCAGGTCGCGCCATTCACCTGGGGGAGGCTGGCGCCCTCGCCCGACGGCGCGCTGGCCGCCTATGGGCAGCTGGCCCTGCTCGATTTGACGACCGGGGTGACCGGGACCATCGCCCTGGGCGAGGACGTCCTGCCCGAGTGGAAGATCAACCATCTGCTCTGGTCGCCGGATGGCCGGCGCCTGGTAGCCGCCTTCTCCGATGAGTGCAGCCCTGATACACCGACGGTGCTGCTGAGCGTGGAAGCCGCGACCCGTTCCGTCCAAGTCCTGCTACGCGACGAGGCGCGGCGTTTCACGCCAATCGATTGGACCGACCCGGAGCGAATCCTGGTCCGCGACAGTGAGGGCCAGAACTGGTGGCTGAGCGCCGCCGACGGGGCGCTGACGCCGGCGCCCTGACGCTCTGCGTTCATCCTTCTTGCGATAGCAGCGCCGCCGGCCCGACGGCCTCGATCACGCGCGCCGCCAGGGACACGGCGCGCCGGGCCGCCTCGACCGGGGTCAGGCCCCGCGCCAGCCCGGCCAGGACTGCGCCGCAGAACGAGTCGCCGGCGCCGGTCGGATCGACCTCGCGCGCCGGGAGGCCGGCCAGGGCGACGCCGGCCTCGCCGACGCCGACGACCCGCGCCCCGCGCTCTCCCAGCGTGATGAACAGGAGGGCGCCGGGCCGGGCGCGGGCTTGCTCCACTGACCCGAACAGGCCGTTCGCCTCGTTCTCATTCATGAAGAAAAGATCAGCCCCGGCGAACAGCGCGCGCACGTCGTCGGTTTCGCCGTAGACGGCGCGGGCGTAGGTGCCGGCGGAAATCCGGCGCGCGCCGCGCCTCCGGGCCGCGCGCAGAAAATCCCGCTGACGCCGGGCCGCGCCGAGCGCCGCGATGTGGATGATGTCGAAAGCGGCGAGGTCGGCCGGCAGCGCGTCCGGCGCAAGGCGCGCCACTGCCCCCCACTGCGCGCTCACCAGCGTGGCCCGGCCGCCGCCGTGATGCGCGATCTCCAGCCGCATCAGGTCTTCCACCGCAATGACAGGCCCGATCCAGGTCAGGCGCTCGGCGGCCGGCCGCAACGACTCCGGCATCGGGTCCGGGCGCGGCGCCAGCAGCGTCACCCGGGCGCCGGCCTGCCGGGCGGCCAGCGCCGTATACAGGCCCGCGCCGCCCGCCGCCGTCGCGGTTCGGCCATCGGCCAGGTGCAGCACGTCCAGCGACGCGCCGCCGACCACGAGCAACTCGCTCAGCCTCTTTTCAGCCACTCTGCAACCCGGAAGAAGTGAACGCACTCAATCATGGCCGGTTCTGAAATGAACCCGGCATGCTAAGCGCAACGCCGTCAAGCGCCGCGCGGGTCGCTTTTCGAGCGTTGTGTGATTTCTCATCGGGAGGGGCGCACCGCCGCGCGCCCCAACGCATTGGCACAGAAATCGGGATACAGCCGCCGCACGTCCTTCGACTTCGGCTTTTGTTCAGGAGGCGTGGAGGGGGTTGAAGACACCGGACTTTCATCCAACCGCACCCAAGCCGCCAACCCATTTCCAACTTAAAGGCCTGCAGGTCACAGTTTGGTAATAATCCCCGCACTGGCCCCTAAGAACCATGTGTTTTTATATCGGTAATATCTACAATAATTTCTGGCTTTATGTGACCTCATCTGAATAACTGGCGTATCCAGCCAAGGGCCGGGACACGCTACAACGCACCTGTGCAGGAGGGCCGATGTCTATCCGCAGCCTACTGAGGACAGCACTTCGCCAGTTTACGCGCCTTGCGCTCGTCCTGGCACTGGTCGCCCTCGCGCTGCCCGTGCTGCCGGCCCGCCCCAGCCTGGCCGCCGCGACGATCACGGTCACCGGGACAGGCGATGCTATTAACTCGGAGGGCGTCTGCACTCTGCGCGAGGCCATTATCGCGGCCAACAAGAATCAGGCCTCGGGCAGCAAACCGGGCGAATGCCGCGCCGGAAGCAGCAGCGGCGCCGACACGATCGTGGTTCCAGCAGGCACATACACCCTCACCCGCAACGACAGCGGCAACGAGGACTCCGCCTCCACCGGCGACCTGGACATCAAGGGCAGCCTGATTCTCAGCCCCACCGGGCCAGTGACCATCACGGCTGTTAGCGGGTTCTCGGACCGCATCTTCCATATCCTGAGCGGCAGCGTCACGATCACGGGGGTGACGATCTCGGGCGGCAACACCGGCTACGGCGGCGGGGTCTACAACACCGCCACGCTCACCCTCACCAACAGCACCATCACCGGCAACAAGGCCACCGTCTGGGGTGGCGGCCTCAAGAATGCGGGCACATTGACGCTGACCAATGTCACCCTCAGCGGCAATAGCAGCCAGCAGGACGGCGGCGGGCTGTACAACTACAGTAACACGGCCGTGCTCAATAATGTCACCCTCGCCGACAATGTGGCCGACAGCGATGCTAACGGCTCCGGCGACGGCGGCGGCGTCTTCCGCAGAGCCGGCACTGTCACGATCGGCAACCTCCTCATCGCCGGCAACCGCGACAACAGCGCCGGCGCCGAGAAGCCGGACTGCTCCGGCGCGCTCAACTCGCTCGGCTATAACCTGATCCAGAACGCCGCCGGCTGCTCGTTCACGGGCAGCACGACGGGCCACCTCACCAACGTCAACCCGCTGATCCGGCCGCTGGGTTTCTACGGCGGGAACACCGCCACCCACGCCTTGCGCGCCGGCAGCCCGGCGGCGGACGCCGGCAACCCGGCCGCGTCGGGGAGCGGCGCGTGCGCGGCGACCGACCAGCGCGGCGTGACGCGCCCGCAGGGGCCGCGCTGCGACATCGGCGCCGTCGAGAACGGCTTCGTGGCCCCGCCCGTCGTCATCCGCGTGGTCGTCACGGCGGCCGATTCCATCGTCATCGGCCGCCTGGCCGGCGCGCCCGGTACGAACTACATCCTGGACTTCTTCGCCAGCGCCGGCTGTGACCCGGCCGGCCCCCGGACCCCGCTCGGCTCCGGCGTCGTCACCACCGACGCGCACGGCGACGTGTATTTCGAGTTCGACCTGTCGGCCGTGCCGGAGGGCCAGTTCGTCACCGCCCTCGCCACCGACCCGGCCGGCAATTTCTCCGGCTACTCGGCCTGCTCGCTGGCCGGGCCGGGCAACGACTCCTGGCCGCGCGCCCTGCGCCTGGACCTGGCCGGCGACCCGGCCATCGCCAGCGTCGCGCACTACCTCGACACGCTCGGCCAGTCGCGCTGGTACAAATTCATGGTCCAGCCCAACAGCCGGCTGGTGATCACGCTCACCGGTCTGCCCGCCAATTACGACCTGACGGTCTACAAGGACATCGCCGCCGCCTACGAGAGCGAGCTGATCGACTCGCAGGACGACCT
Source organism: Anaerolineales bacterium (assembly GCA_034434015.1). Classification (GTDB taxonomy): domain Bacteria; phylum Chloroflexota; class Anaerolineae; order Anaerolineales; family UBA6663; genus SpSt-583. The sequence goes on along the minus strand of DAOUAB010000127.1, from coordinate 24,465 downwards.
GCTCCGCCTGGGCGCCGAGTTCGCGCCATCGGCGTTCTCGCCGTCGGCCTTCAGCCCGAGCGCCTTTAGCCCGTCGGCCTTTTCCCCCAGCGCTTTCAGCCCGGACGCCTTCGCGCCGTCGGCGTTCTCGCCTTCCGCGTTTTCGCCGTCGGCCTTTTCACCTTCCGCCTTCTCACCTTCAGCTTTCAGCCCTTCGGCTTTTAGCCCGTCGGCCTTCTCCCCCAGCGCCTTCAGCCCGGACGCCTTCGCGCCGGATGCCTTCGCGCCGTCGGCGTTCTCGCCGTCCGCTTTCTCACCCTCGGCTTTTTCGCCGTCCGCCTTTTCGCCGTCCGCTTTCAGCCCATCGGCTTTCTCCAGCGCGCAGTCGCGCAGTTTGATCGGCGTCTCGGCCTTCGAGGGCGCGGCCGGCGAGGGCCTGGTGCTCAACACCTGGAACAACACCGGCGACTTCTACGTGCGCGTGCGCGGGCGCGAAGGCGCCTTCAGCCTGGCCGCGCCGTTCCAGCTCGACATCACGCTGCTGGCCGGCGGCTGCGCGGGCGTCAGCCCGGTCACCACACCGCCGTCGCTGGCCGCTGCGGCCAGGGACTACCAGACAATCATCCTCACCAACCTGAGCCGCACACCGGGCGACACGACCGTCCTCCAGGCCCGCCTGGCGGCGCTGGCCGCCCGGCCCGAGGTCCGGGGCGTGATCGTGGACGTGGCCGCCGACGCGCGCGTGGCCGCGGCCTGGGCGCAGGCGGACGCGCACCCGCAATGCCCGTATGCCCTGAACGAGGTGGCGTACGCTGTCAAAGCTGTGATTGATCGCTACCGCGCCGTCAACCCATTGCAGTATATCGTCCTCATCGGCGGCGACGCCGCCCTCCCGTTCTTCCGCCACCCGGACCAGGCCCTGCTGGGCAGCGAGGCCAACTACGTGCCGCCTGTGCGCGACGAGACAGCCTCGCAGGCCAGCCTGCGCCTGAATTACGTCCTGAGCCAGGACCGCTACGGCGCGGGCCAGGAGGTCTCCCGGCGCGAAGATCGTCTGCCCGTCGCCGGCCTGGCCGTCGGCCGGCTGGTGGAGACGCCGGCCGAGATGGTCACGGCGCTGGATGCCTACCTGTCCACGGCGGACGGCGTGGCGCCGACGCCAACCTCGGCGCTGGTGACGGGCTACGACTTCCTGCAGGACGCCGCTGACGCCGTGGCCTCCGAGTTGAGCGCCGGCCTGGGCGCGCCCGCAGACACGCTCATCGCCGACCGGGCCTGGTCGCCCGAGGACCCGCGCTCGTGGACGGCCGACGACCTGCGCGCCGCGCTGCTCAGCGAGCGGCACGACCTGGTCTTCCTGGCCGGCCACTTCAGCGCCGCCAGCGCGCTGGCCGCCGACTTCAAGACCAGCCTGATCACCACCGACGTGACGGGCTCGCCCGTGAACTTCACCAACGCCCTGATCTACAGCGCCGGCTGCCACTCGGGCTACAACATCGTCAATGAGCACGGCGTGCCGCTGGTGACGTTCGAGCCGGACTGGCCGCAGGCCTTCGCGCGCAAAGGCGCGACGCTCATCGCCGGCACCGGCTACCAGTACGGCGACACCGAGTTCATCGAATACAGCGAACGCCTGTACCTGGAGTTCACGCGCGAGCTGCGCACCGGCGCCGGCCCGGTATCGGTGGGCCAGGCGCTCGTCCAGGCCAAGCAGGCCTACCTGGCCGACACGCCGCAGATGCGCGGCATCCACGAGAAGGCCTATCTCGAAGCCACGCTCTTCGGCCTGCCGATGCTCAAGATCGACCTGCCCGGCGCGCGGCTGACGCCGCCCAGCGACGCTTCGAGCGTGGCCGGCACGGCGCCCTTCGCGGCGGCCCCCGGCGGCGCGCTCGGCCTGGCCTACGCCGACGTCTCCGTGGCGCCGACTTTGAGCGAGAGCGTGGTCGAACTCACCAATCCCGATGACCAGACGACGGTCGAGGCCCTGGTGGTCAGCGGCGCGGACGGCGTGCTCACCAACCCGGCCGAGCCGGCCCTGCCCCTCGAGGTGCGCAACGTCACGGCCGCCGGCGCGGTGCTGCGCGGCGTGGGCTTCCGCGGCGGCGCGTACACGGACCGGGCCGGCGTGCTGCCGCTCACCGGAGCCGCCGTCACCGAGATCCGCGGCGTGCACACGCCCTTCTTCACCAATGTCTTCTACCCGGTCCGGCCGTGGAGCGTGAACTACTTCGGCGCGCTAACCGGCGGCGCAACGCGGCTGGCCGTGACCCCGGCGCAGTTCGTCTCGGACCCGGCCACCGACCGCGGCACGCTGCGGACGTTCAACCGGATGGACTTCCGCCTATACTACAGCGCCAACGTCGCCGACGACCTGGCCGCGGGGTCGGCCGCGCCCACGCTGGTGCGCGTCACGTCCACGATCGACGGCGGCGCCGTCCGTTTCCGCGTGGTCGTGGACGGCAACCCGGCCGCCGGCATCCAGGAAGTCTGGGTTACCTACACGGCCTTGAGCGGCCCGTGGTACGGGACCTGGCAATCGCTGGACCTGGCCCAGAGCGCGTCCGACTCGACGGTCTGGGAGGGCGCGTTGCCGCTCGGCGGCACGCCCGCCGCCGACGTGCGCTTCATAGTCCAGGCCGCGAACGGCGTCGGCCTGGTGGGGATGGCCACCAACCTGGGCGCATACTACGTGCCCGGCCAGGACGGGACGGCCGGCCAGCCCACGACCCTGGCTCTGGAAATCCCGGCCGCCTCCGGCGCCTACGGCAACACGGGCGCGTTCGCGGCCGTGCTCACCAGCAATGGCGCGCCGGTGGCCGGCCAGCGCGTGGTCATCAACCTGGGCGCGCAGGGCCGCGCGGCGATCACCGACGGCGCCGGGCGCGCGACGGTGGCGCTGCCTCTGCTCGGCCTGCCGGGCGATTACACCGTCAACGCCTTCTACGCCGGCTCGGCGGCCTACGCGCCATCCGTGGCCGATGGGACGTTCGAGATCGCCCGGCAGACCACGGCGCTGGCGCTGACGCCGGGCGCGAGCGTCGTCGGCGCCGGCGCGGACGCCCGCCTGACAGCCACGCTGACCGACGGCGCGGGCCGCCCGGTGGGCGAGAAGACCGTGTTCTTCGCCCTCTCCGGCCCGAACGGCGCGCACTACGCCGCCGCCATCACCGACTACGCCGGGCGCGCGCGCCTGGACGGCGTCCCGCTGGCGCCCGGCGTTTACACCGTGAACGTCTACTTCGGCGGCCTCATCCCGCTGCCCACGCCGATCACCCAGACCGACGAGCGCTACACGGCCTCGACCGCGGCGGGCGCGCTGCGCGTCAACGCCGCGCCGGTCGCGGGCGACGACGCCTACTCCGTGGCCGAGGACGCGACCCTCACCGTGCCGGCGCCGGGCGTGCTGGGCAATGACACGGACGCGGACGCGGACGCGCTGACGGTTGCGTTGCTCAGCGGCCCGGCCCATGGGGCCCTCACGCTGAACGCGAACGGCGGCTTCACCTACACGCCGGCTGTGAACTACGCCGGCCCGGACACGTTCACCTACCGGATCGAGGACGGCTTCGCGTCGGACACGGCCACGGTAGCGCTCACGGTGACGCCGGTCCCCGATACGCCCTCAGCCGCGGATGACGCCTACAACGCGACCGAGGACACGCCGCTGACCGTCCCGGCGCCGGGCGTGCTCGGCAATGACGCCGACGCTGACGGCGACCCGCTGGCGGTGACTGCCTACACCCAGCCCGCGCGCGGCTCGGTCACGGTAGCGCCGAACGGCGCCTTCACCTACACGCCGGCCTCGGGCGCGTGCGGGCCGGACTCGTTCAGCTACACGGCCTCCGACGGCGGCCTGACCGCCACGGCCGCGGTCAGCCTGGCGGTGGCCTGCGTCAACGACGCGCCCGTGGCCGCCGATGACGCCTACACGATGCCGGGCAACACGACGCTCAATGTGGCCGCGCCGGGTGTGCTCGGCAACGACACGGATGTGGACGGCGGCCCGCTGGCCGTCACGGCCTTCACCCAGCCCGCCAGCGGCTCGGTCACGGTGGCGGCGGACGGCGAGTTCACGTACACGCCGGCGCCCGGCTTCGCGGGCGCGGTCACGTTCGCGTACACCGTTTCCGACGGCGCGGCGACGGACACCGCGACCGTGACGATCACGGTGCAGGCGGTCAACCGCCCGCCCATCTGCGCGGGGGCCGCCTCCAGCGCGCCGACCATCTGGTCGCCGGACAAGTCCTTCCATCCGGTCAGCGTCGTCGGCGTGACCGACCCGGACGGCGACCCGCTGACGATCACGATCACGGCTATCCGCCAGGATGAGCCGACCGGCAAGACCGTGGACGGCCGCATCCTGGGCCCGAACTCGGCCGAGGTGCGCGCCGAGCGCGATGGCAACGGCGACGGCCGCGTCTACCACCTCTTCTACACCGCCAGCGACGGGCGCGGCGGCGTGTGCAGCGACCAGGTGCGCACGGCCATCATCCCGCACGACCAGGGCGGCAATATCGACGCCATCGACGGCGGCGCGCTGTACGACTCGACCGTGGCGCGCTAGGGGCGATCCGGATGCGTTGGCGGTAAGTTGCGCGGCGCCCCGCGCGTCCTTCGACAGGCTCAGGAGACGCGGGCGCCGCACTCGTTTCAGGATTGCATTGGAACGTCGAAAAATCCCGTACACCGGGCAGGGCGGCTGAGTAAGCCGCCCTGTTCATTCATGGCTATCCGAAAGACAATTGCGCGCAGCGTCAAATGCGTCTATCCTTAGCGCATCCATGGAGTCGCCGAGCGCCTACATCCCCATCGACCGCCGGCTGGCACTGGCGCGCGGAAGCAGCCTGCCCGACCGGGCGCGCGGCGCGGCGTTGTTCGCCGACATCTCCGGCTTCACGCCGCTGGCCGAGGCCCTGGTCCAGGAGCTAGGCCCGCAACGCGGCGCGGAAGAGCTCAGCCTGCACCTCAACGAGGTCTACGACGCCCTGATCGACGAGCTGCACCGCTATGGCGGCAGCGCCGTCAGCTTCACGGGCGACGCCATGACCTGCTGGTTCGACGCCGGCGGCGCGGACCTGCGCCCGGCCGCGCGCCGCGCCGTCGCCAGCGCCCTGTCCATGCAACGCGCCATGGCGGCCTTCGCGTCGGTCGCCATCCCCTCCGGCCACGCCGTCTCGCTGGCCGTGAAGATCGCCGTGGCGGCCGGCCCGGCCCGGCGCTTCGTCGTCGGCGACCCGGCCATTCAACTTATCGACGTCCTGGCCGGGGCCACCTTCGACCGCCTGGCGCAGGCCGAGCGCCAGGCGCGCAAGGGCGAACTGGTGTTGGACCTGTCCGCCCTGGACGCGCTGGGGGCCGACGTCGCCATCGCGGCCTGGCGCTCCATTGAAACGCTGGGCCAGCGTTTCGCGGTCGTCGATCGCCTGAACGTGGATGTCCCGGCGTCGCCGTGGCCGGAACTGGAGCCCGGGGCGCTCAGCGCCGACCAGGCGCGGCCCTGGCTGCTGCCGCCGGTGCACGAGCGCCTGCAGGCGGGCCAGGGCGAATTCCTGGCGGAGTTGCGCCCGGCGGTGGCGCTCTTCCTCAACTTCTCCGGCATCTCGTATGATGATGACAACGCCGCCGCCCGGCTGGACGCCTTCGTCCGGCACGCACAACAGACGATCGCGCGCTACAACGGCGCCCTGCTCAGCCTCAACACCGGCGACAAGGGCAGCGTGCTGTACGCGGCCTTCGGCGCGCCGCTGGCGCACGAGGACGACCCCGCCCGCGCCGCGTCGGTGGCTCTGGAGTTGCGCGCGCCGCCGCTGGACTACATCCGCAGCGTGCAGATGGGCCTCAGCCAGGGGCGGATGCGCACCGGCGCCTACGGCGCGGGCGGCTGCCGCACGTACGGCGTCCTCGGCGACGAGGTCAACGTCGCCGCGCGCCTGATGCAGGCCGCCGCACCGGGGCAGATCCTGGCCGGCCAGGCCGTCCGCCAATCAGCCGGCGACCAGTTCACCTGGGGCCCGCCGCAGGCGCTGCGCGTCAAGGGCAAAGCGGAGCCGGTGCCGGCCTTCGGCCTGCTTGGCCGACGGGCGCGCCGGGCCGTCCACCACCAGGAACCGAAGTATGCGCTGCCCATGATTGGGCGGGCGCCCGAACTGGCGCTCATCGAAGGATGTCTGGAGGCGGCCGCCGGCGGGCGCGGCCAGGTGGTGGGCATCACAGCCGAGGCCGGCATGGGCAAATCCCGCCTGGTGGCCGAAGCGGCGCGGCTGGCCCAGGCGCGCGGCTGGGCCGGCTACGTCGGCGAGTGCCAGTCCTATGGCACCAGCACCAGCTACCTGGTCTGGCATAACCTCTGGCGCAACTTCTTCGAGGTTGATCCGGACCTGGACGCCGCGCAACAGGCGGCCAGCCTGGAGGCGCAACTGCGCGCCATCGACCCGGCGCTGGCCGTCCGGACGCCGCTCCTGGGCGCGGCCCTCAACCTACCCCTCCCGGATAATGACCTGACGGCGACCTTCGACGCCCAGTTGCGCAAGACCTCGCTGGAGGCGCTCCTGGCCGAATGCGTCCAGGCGCGCGCCGCGCAGGCGCCCCTCTTTTTCATCCTGGAAGACTGCCACTGGCTCGATCCCCTCTCGCAGGACCTGATCGAGGTCGTCGGGCGCGCCATCACCGATCTGCCCGTCCTGTTGCTCCTGGCCTATCGGCCGGCCGGCGCGCCGGCCCGGCTGATGCAGGCGCTGCCCCGCGTCACCGAGGTCCGGCTGACGGATTTCACGCCGGACGAAGCCGCCCAACTGATCGGCCTGAAGCTGCAGCGCTTCTTCGGACCGGGCGTGGCCGCGCCGCCCGCGCTCGTCGAGCGCCTGACGGCGCGGGCCCAGGGCAACCCTTTCTACATCGAAGAATTGCTGAACTACCTGCGGGACCGCCAGGTCGCGCTCGACGACGAGGCCGGGCTGGACCACCTGGAGCTGCCGGCCAGCCTGCAGAGCCTGATCCTCAGCCGCATTGACCAGCTCAGCGAGAGTCAGAAGAGCACGCTCAAGGTGGCGAGCGTCATCGGGCGTCTGTTCCGGGCGACGATGCTGTGGGGCGCCTACCCCCAGCTCGGCAGCCTGGAGCAGATCAAGGCCGACCTGCAGCAGCTTCACCGGCTGGACCTCACCCCGCTGGACGTGCCCGAGCCGGAGCTGGTCTACCTGTTCAAGCACGTCATCACGCAGGAGGTGGCCTACGAGAGCCTGCCGTTCGCCACGCGCGCCTTCCTGCACGAGCAGATCGGCCTGTATCTGGAGCAGGCGCCCTCGGAGGTGCGCGAGCAGATGCTGGACCTGCTCGCTCACCACTTCGGCCTGAGCCACAACCAAGCCAAGAAGCGCGAGTACTGGCTAAAAGCCGGCCAGGCGGCGCAGGCGCGCTATGCCAACGCCGTCGCTATCGAGTTCTACCGGCAGGTAATGCCGCTGCTGCCGCCCGCCGACCAGGTGCCGGCGCTGCGCCAGCTTGGCCAGGTGCTCAAACTGACCGGCCGCTGGGATGAGGCCATGGCCGTCTTTCAACAGGCCTTCGACCTGGCCGGCCAACTGAACGACCTTTCGACCCGCGCCCGCTGCCAGACCGACATCGGCGACCTGTTCTGGAAACAGGCGCAGTACGTCGAGGCGCGCGCCTGGCTGGCCCGCGCCCAACTAACCTTCGAGATGCTGGGCGATGACGCCGGCCTGGGGCAGACCCTGCACCTCTCCGGGACGCTGGCCGCCCAGCAGGGAGATCTGGACGCCGCCCGAGCGCTCTACGAACAGAGCCTGGACCTGCGCCGCCGGCTGGACGACCGCCCGAGCATCGCCAGCCTGCTCAACAACCTGGGCATCATCGCGCGTTTCCAGGGCGACCCGGCGCTGGCCGAACGGCTCAACGCCCAGGGCCTGGCGCTGCGCCGCGAGCTGGGCGACCGGCGCGCCATCGCCAACTCGCTCAATAATGAGGGGATGCTGGCGCTTGACCAGGGCGACCACGCCCGGGCCCGCCAGCGGCTGGAGGAGGCGCTCCAGCTCCTGCGCGAGATCGGCGACCGGTGGGGCCTGGCGAACTCGCTCAACAACCTGGCCAACGTCGCCCGCGATCAGGGTGACGCGGCCGCTGCCCAGGCGCTGTATGTGGAAAGCCTGACGATCAACCGGGAGCTGGGGGACCGGCTGGCCGTCGCCTACCTGCTGGAAGACATCGGTCGGCTGGCCGTCCGCCGGGACCGGGCCGGCGCGGCGCTGCGACTGGTGGGCGCCGCCCAGGCGCTGCGCGACGTCATCGGCGCTCCATTGCCTCCGGCCGAACAGGAGAGCCTGGACCGCTCCCTGGCGCCGGCCCGTGAAGCGTTGGGGCCGGACGCCCAGGCCGCCGCGCTCGCCGCCGGCCAGGCGATGTCTCTGGAAGAAGCCTTCCGTTACGCCCTCCACGATCCGGCCAGCCCCCTGGTTTAAGCGGCTGCATCCCTGACAGGTCTTAAGACCTGACAGGGGTGCATGACCTTTGTCACTAGAAGCCGCCGCCCCGGACAATCATAATAGTTCCACCAAATTTGTCAGGAAAGGCTGTCGTCTTCATGCCACCGCGCCGTGCCAGCCGCACCCCCCTGCCGCCGTCCCCATCCCCGTTTGCCAGCCTGCCCCACCTCCAACCGCGCCTGACCATGCTCGGCCGCGAGGACTGCCTCAAGCTGCACCTGGCCTCGCTGGATGTCCTCCAGCATACCGGCGTGCGCGTCTACAGCCCGGAGGGCCTAAAGCTGCTGCGCGACGCCGGCGCCGCCGTCCAGGGCGACCTGGTCCGGCTCCCGCCGTCGCTGGTGGAGCGGGCGCTGGCCACCGCGCCGTCGGCGTTCAGCCTGTACCGGCGCGGCACGGACGAGGCCGTTATCCAGCTCGACGGCCAGCACGTCTACTTCGGCCCCGGCTCGGACACGCTGCGTTACCTGGACCCGCGCACCGGCCAGCGCCGTGATTATCAGACGGCCGACATCGCCGATGTCATGCGCCTGTGCGACGCCCTGCCCGAGATCGGCTTCGTCATGTCCACCGGCATCCCGCGCGACGTGCCGACGCAGACCTACTTCCGCTACCAGTTCGCCGTGATGCTGCGGCACACCGTCAAGCCGATCGTGTTCGTGTGCAACGACCGGGCCGATATCGAGGCCATCCACGCCATGGCCGCGGCCGTCGCCGGCGGCGCGGACCGGCTGGCGCAGTACCCGACCCTGCTGCTTTATTCCGAACCGACCACCCCGCTCCAGCACTCCGTCGAAGCCACCGACAAGCTGCTCTTCTGCGCCGAGCGCCGTATCCCGGTGACGCACTCGCCCGCGCCGATGATGGGCGGCACCGCGCCGGCCACGGTCGCCGGGGCCGTGGTGCTCGGCAACGCCGAGATGCTCAGCGGTCTGGTTATGCACCAGCTCTGCAATCCGGGCGCGCCGTTCCTGTACGGGCACGGCGTGCATCATCTGGACATGAAGGAGATGATCAGCGTCTACGGCGCGCCGGAGTTCCAGTTGGCGCGCGTCTTCGCCGCCGAGATGGGCCGTTTCTACCACCTGCCGGTCTGGGGCTACTCCGGCCACTCGGACAGCAAGGTGGTGGACGGCCAGGCCGCCGCCGACGCCCAGTTCTCGGTGCTGGTCGCCCTGCTGGCCCGCACCAACCTCAACCATGACGTCGGGTATCTCGAAAGCGGGCTGACCGGCTCGCCGGAGATGATGGTGCTGACCGACGAGATTATCTCGCAGACGCGCTGCTTCGCGCGCGGCGCGCGCCTGGACGCCGAGGCCCTGGCCGTGGACGTGATCAACGCCGTCGGGCCGGGCGGCGAGTTCCTCAGCCACGACCACACCATGGCGCACTGGCGCGAGCTGTGGCAACCCGCCGTCTTCGACCGCCAGCGTCTGGGGCCGTGGGAGGAGAAAGGCGCAAAATCCGTCAACGACCGCGTGCGCGAGAAGACCGTCGCGCTCCTGGACACCCACCGCGTTCCGCCTCTGCCGGACGGCGTGGACGCCGAGATCGATCACATCTTAGCCGCGGCGTAACGGCGCCCGGCCGTGCGCCCCGACATGCGCTGCGACGACGGAGAGACTATGACTTCGACCACCGTCCCCGGCCTGTGCGGCATCTGCCCCTCCGGCTGCGGCGTTGACATCCACCTGGAGGACGGCCGCATCACGCGGCAGAGTCCGCGGCCGGATCACCCGCTCGGCCTGGTCTGCCCGCGCGGCATGCGCGCGCCCGAAATCGTCTACTCGCCGGACCGCCTGCTCTACCCGCAGAAACGCGTCGGCGCGCGCGGCGCGGGGCGCTTCGAACGCATCGCCTGGGATGAGGCCTACGAGATCATGGTGCGCGAGCTGCGCCGCCTCGCGGCCGAGCACGGCCCGGAGGCGGTGGCCATGTACACGGGCCGCGGCAACTTCGAGTTCGGCCTGAACGAAGCCTTCGCGCCGGCCGGCACGGCCGAGTCGTCCGCCAACGCCGTGCTGTTCCCGTTCGGCTCGCCCAACACCACCGGCGTGGGCGCGCTGTGCTACGTCTCCTACGGCATGATCGCGCCGCGCGCCTGCTTCGGCGAGTATATGCGCGAGGTCACGGAGGACCTCGAGCACGCCGACCTGATCTTCGTCTGGGGCGAGAACCCGGCCACCGACTCGCCGCCGCTGAACCTGCGCCGGCTCAAGCACGCCCAGGCGCGCGGCGCGCGCGTCGTCGTCATCGACCACCGCCGCAGCGAGACCGCCAAGGCCCTGCGCGCGGAATGGATCGGCGTGCGGCCCGGCACGGACGGCGCGCTGGCCCTCGGCCTGATCCGCGAGCTGATCGAGACCGGGCGGTACGCTTACGACTTCGTCGCGCACTGGACGCACGGCTTTGAATCCCTGCGCGGCTACGCCGCGCCGTTTACACCCGAGGCCGTCGAGCGGATCACGGGCGTCCCGGCCGCGGCCGTGCGCGAGCTGGCGCGCGCCATCGCCGCCGCGCGCGGCTTCTCCGTGCTCATGTACAGCGGGCTGGAGTATTCCAACAGCGGCGTGCAGGCCATCCGCGCCGTGCTCACGCTCCAGGCCATCGCCGGCCACCTGGACACGCCCGGCGGCAAGCTCATCAAGCCGCGCGACCGCCTGCGCTTCAACCGTATCCTCACCGAGCCGCCGGCCGGCGCCCGCCGCCCCATCGGCGCGGACGAGTTCCCGATCTATTATGAGGTCCGCCGTGAGGCCCATGGCGTCCTGCTGCCCCGGGCCATCCTGGAGGGCAAACCCTACCCCATTAAGGGCCTGATCATCAGCGGGTCATCGCTGATCACGGCCTGGCCGGACCCGGACCGCTGGCGCCGGGCGCTGGCGGCGCTGGAGTTCCTGGTGGTCGTCAACCGCTTCCCGACCGCCGACGCCGCCTACGCCGACCTGGTCCTGCCGGCCACGACGATGTTCGAGATCGAGTCGTACATGGACTACGGCGGCTGGGTACAGCATCGGCGGCGCGTGATCGAGCCGCTGGGCGAGGCCCGCAACGACTACCTGATCTGGGCGGAGCTGGCGCGCCGGCTGGGCTATGGCCACCTCTGGCCGCAGACCGAGCCCGAGCTGGTGGCCCGCTTTCTGGAAGGGACCGGGATCACCCTGGATGAGCTCCGCGCCCACCCGGAGGGACTGCCCTACGCGGAGCCGGAGCCGCGCTACCGCAAGTACGCCGCCGGCGAACTGCGCGCCGACGGGCAGCCCGGCTTCAACACCCCCACCGGCAAGTTCGAGATCGCGTCCGAGTGGTTCCGCGGCCACGGCTACGAGCCGCTGCCGGTCTACGTCGAGCCGACGGAGGGACCGCTGGCCGCGCCCGGCCTGGCCGCCCGCTTCCCGCTCGTGCTCAACACCGGCGCGCGCATCCAGGCGGATTTTCGCTCCCAGCACCACAACATCCCATCGCTGGTGGCCCTGCAGCCCGAGCCTCTGGTGCACCTGCACCCGGACGACGCCGCGGCGCGCGGCCTGCGCGACGGCGACGCCGTGGACGTGGTCACGCCGCGCGGGCGCGCCCCCTTCCGGCTGCGCGTCAGCGACGATATCGTGCGCGGCGCGGTCGAGGCCAACATGGGCGGCGGCGGCCCGCTCGGCCCGGAGGCCTGGCAGGTTTGTAACGTCAATGTCCTGACCGACCTGGAAAACCGCGACCCGATCTCGGGCTTCCCGGTCTACAAGGCGCTGCTGTGCGAGGTGGTGCGGCGGGAGACGCCGCCAGGGGGATACAGGTAATGGCCGACCGCCTGCGCTAGCCGCTCGCCTTCCACGCGGCCGACAAGGGGTAACGCCGCTTTCCGACCTCTCAGGCGCGGCTCATCTATCTGTGGATACTGCTCCATAGCGCGACGGCAATCCGGCAGGATCGCCGTCCGGTGAAGGGCAGCGTCCTCAACGGCTATGGTCGGTCAGCGGCGGTTCGACGTCAGGCGGGGCCTGTGGAAGGCCATCGTCCTGGTCGTCTGGTTGGGCGAAGGATCGGGCCTCGCTGCGTGGGCCGCGCCCGCCCCCGGCGCCGCGCCGGCGCTCGCCGCCCCGATCCGCGCGAGCGGACCAGACCCGGGCCCGAGCCCGGCGAGCGCGGCGCCGCCCGGCCTTGGTGAGCCCGTTGACCCTGCCCCGCATCTTCCGACCGGTCTCCGGCTGCCCGACCTTCGCACGTTGCCGCCTGCGGATTTCGAGATACGGTCCTTCTCACGCGGCCGGCGCGAGCTGCGCCTGGCCAACACGGTCTGGAACAGCGGCCAGGGCCCCCTGGAATTGCTCGGCCAGCTTAACCCACGCACTCAACGCACCACGGTGCACCAGCGCCTCTTCGCGCTCGACGACACTCACCACACGCGCCTGGTGGGCGAGTTCGTGTGGCACCCCACGCATGACCACTGGCACTTCGAGGACTTCGCCGTCTACGAGTTGTGGAGCCTGACCGCGCACGGGGAGTTGGACCGCCTGGTCGCCAGCAGCACCAAGCTATCTTATTGCCTGATCGACACGGACGCCATCGACCAGGCGCGCCCCGGCTTCGAGGCGCGCCGCCATTACCAGGGTTGCGGGCGGCTACGCCAGGGGCTGTCGGTGGGATGGGGCGACAAGTATGACTCGTTCCTCGACGGCCAGTCGCTCGATGTGTCCGAGCTGGCCGACGCCGTGTACGGGCTCGTCTCGACCGCCAACCCGAACGCCCGCCTGATCGAGGCCGATTACACCAACAACTCGGCCGTGATATATCTCCGGATCGCGGGCGACCGGGTAGATGTGGCGCTGCCGCCCGAGCTTGACCCGGGCCGCTGTCGCGCCGACGGCTGGTGCTGACCGTCAGCCTGGGCCGTTCAACTATTCCCGTCACGCCGCCGGACCAGGAAATAGGTCGGCATCGGGCCTTTGCCCTTGATGTTTACTTCGCCGCGCGGCTCACATTCATAGCCGTCCCCCAGCGCCGCGTAGGTGGAAGCCGTGACCTGCGTGCGCCCGGCCAGGCTGTGGCTCTCCATGCGGCTGGCTGTGTTCACGGTGTCGCCCCACAGGTCGTAGATAAATTTCTTCTGCCCGATCACGCCCGCCACCACCGGCCCGGTGTTCAGGCCGATGCGCACCTGCAGAGGCAGGCCGGTCTTGTCCGCAAAGCGTTTCACGGCCGCATGCATCGCCAGCGCCATGTCGGCGGCGGACTGGGCGTGGCGCGGGTTGGGCGTGGGCAGCCCGGCCACCGCCATGTACGCATCGCCGATGGTCTTGATCTTCTCCAGCCCGTGCTGTTCGGCCAGCGCGTCGAACTTCGAGAAGAGCTGGTTCAGCACCAGCACCATCTGCTCCGGCGAATAGGCCTCGGAGAGCGGCGTGAAGCCGACCAGGTCGGCGAACAGCACCGTGACCTGCGGGAAGCTATCGGCGATGGTGTCGGCGGTGTGCTTGAGCCGGTCGGCGATGGGGCCGGGCAGGATGTTGAGCAGCAGCCGCTCGGATTTCTCCTGCTCGATCTGCAGCAGCTCGTACTGGCGCTTCAACTCGGCGTTCAGGCGCAGGTTCTCGCGCAGGGTCACCGTCTGCCGGCCGATGACCAGCGCCGTCAGCAGCCCGCCGGTGAGCAGCTCGACCTGCAAACGCATATCGCCCTGCCACTGCCCGCCCGCAACCGCCAGCAGCAGGCCGTAGCCCAGGGCGATGGCCAGGAACGGCAGCGCCAGCGAGAGCCGATCCACCCAGGTGGCCACGCGGGCCGGCAGGGCGGCGGCGCTGGCCGGGGCGCGCTGGCGCAGGGCCGCCAGCGCGAACAACACGTAGGCCGCCACCCAGCCGATGTCCACCAGGCCGCCGCTGGCATAAGTCCCGGCCAGTTGCTGGTAAGCATAGATCAGGTCGGCGGCGACGAAGACCGCCAGGCCGGCCAGGAACCACAGCAGCGCAGCGCGCACGGCCGGATCGGGCCGGCGCAGCAGCAGGGCCACGATGCCGCCGATAGCCACCAGGTCGCCGACCGGGTACGCCGCCAGGATGATCTGCTCCAGCCAATCGCCCCCGCCTGTCGCCGAGGGGCTGATCACCAGATACCACACCACCATCCAGGCGGCGGTGAGCACGATGAGCAGGTCCAGCCAGAATTTGAGCCGGTCGTGGCCGGAGAGCGCCGCGGCCGGGAGGCGCGTCAGGCCGAGCACCACCAGGGGGAAAAAAGCGAGGTAGAAGAGGTCAGCCGGGGTGTACGGGTAGTCGGAGGCCGGCAGGCCCAACACCGACTCCATCACAAACCAGATGAGGTCGCCCAGGAAGTAAGCGCCGATGCCCAGGCCCAGCCATAGCCAGCCGCGGCGCACGCGCGGTTCGAGGGCCGGGTCCGCCGCCGCGCGCTGGGCGGCCAGCGCCGCGAACAGGCTGAGCGGCATGAAGGTGGCGTTGGAGATCAGGGCCTTCAGGGCGGGGTCGCCGGCGCCCAGGGACGACCACAGGCTGAAGGCCAGCACGGCCGCGGTGGCCAGGCCGGCCACGGCGCCCCAGGGGTTACGGAGCCAGGTGAGGGTCATCGGCGGTCTGAAGCGGGTTGGACCCTCCGGATTGTACACCCCCGGCCGCCGGCTTCATCTGGTACTGAGGTCTGCCGCCCCGACGACGCGCTCGATGAAGGCCAGCGTCAGCTCCGCCACTCGCGGCAGTTCCTGGTCCAGGAGGACGCAGTGGGTGGAGCGCGGCATCCAGTGCAGTTCCTGGTCGGTGGAGCTGACGCCGGCGCCGATCAGCGGGCCGCTGACCGGGTGGACCACGTCATCCAGCCGGGCCTGCACGGTCAGGATCGGCTGGTGGACAGCCGGCAGGCGCCGGCGCGTCTCCCATTGCAGACGGAAGAACTCCAGCAAGGCGCGCGTCGGCCGGACGTCGTACCCCTGCCACAGGTCGTCCACGACCGTGCGTGGTTTCCTGGCTTTCTTCATGTGCGCCACGAACGGGCTGAGCGCCGCGACCAGCGCCACGTCGCGCAGGCGCGCATAGGTCTGCAGTGCGGGCGCGTAGAGCATGACGCCGGCCGCCTCCGGGTGACGGCTGGCGACGTGCAGGGCCAGCATCCCCCCCATCGACTCGCCTCCGACGAACACGCGCCGGCAGCGCCCGGCCAGGTCGCGGTAGGCGGCCGCGGCCGCCGTCACCCAGTCCGTCCAGCGGCAGCGGTTCAGGTCGTCCGGCGTCGTGCCGTGGCCGGGCAGCAACGGCCCGGCGACCGTGTAGCCGCGCGCGTGCAGACGCCGGGCCAGCGGCCGGACCTCGGCGGTGGTGGCCGTGAAGCCGTGGATCAGCAACACGCCGGTCTCCCCGGCCGGCCAGGTAAACGAACCACCGTCCAGGTGCGGGTTGACTAAAGCCGCGCTCATGGCAGGCGAAGTCTATCACAGGGGACTGGGGGGCCCGCAAGGTATAATCGCTCACAGCGTTGTCTGCCTGCCACAACTCGAGATGGCCCATTTTCCCGAGGACCGCCTGGCGCTGCTCTACCGCGTCTCACAAGCCTTCAACTCGTCGCTTGAGCTGGAGGCCGTGCTCGATGCGGTGATGGATGAAGTCATCGCCGCCACCCGCGCCGAGCGCGGCTTCATCATGCTGCGCGACGACGACGGCCAGCTCACCCCGCGCACCGCCCGCGGCCTGGACCAGCGCGACATCGCCGCCCCGGCCTTTCAGGTCTCGCGCGGCATCGTCGAGCGCGTGGCCCAGGAGGGCCGGCCGCTGCTCACCAGCGACGCGCAGAGCGACAGCTGGCTCCGCAACCGCGCCAGCGTCATGGCCCTCGGCCTGCGCGCCATCCTGTGCGTGCCGCTCGCCCTGAAGGATAAGCGCATCGGCGTGGTGTACGTCGACAACCGCCTGCACGCCGGCATCTTCACCCCGGCCGACCTCGAGCTGCTCACCGCCATCGCGGCCAGCGCCGCCGCCGCCATCGAGAACGCCCGCCTCTATCAGGTGGCGGTGGAGAAGGGCCGTCTGGAGCGCGAGCTCCAGGTGGCGCGCGAGGTGCAGGCCAGCCTGCTGCCGCGCGCCGTCCCGCGCCTGCCCGGCTGGGACATCGCCGCGCACTGGCAGCCGGCGCGCGAGGTGGCCGGCGACTACTACGACTTCATCCCCGGCCCGGACGGCGCGCTCGGCCTGGTGATCGCCGACGTCACCGACAAGGGCATGCCGGCCGCGCTCTTCATGGCCACCACCCGCACGACGCTGCGCGCCAGCCTCAACCCGGCCGCCCTCGGCGCCGCCCCCCTGACCGAGGCCCTGGCCCAGGCCAACCGCCTGATCTGCGCCGACTCCGTCAACAGCATGTTTGTCACGCTCATCTACGTGCGGCTGCCGACGGCCGGGGACCTGGTGTGCGTCAACGCCGGGCACAACCCCGCCCTGGTCTACCACCCGGCGGCGGACCGCTTTGAGATGTTTTGGCGGACCGGGCTGCCGTTGGGCGTCCAGCCCGAGGCCCGCTTTGACCAGCATGTCTTCGCCCTGGACCCCGGCGACCTGCTCCTGCTCTACACCGACGGGCTGCCGGACGCCCTCGATCCGGCCGGCCAGGAGTTCGGCCTCGAACGCGTCCGGGCGCTTCTGCGCCAGCACGCGGCCCGGCCGGCCGGCGAGATCGTCCGCGCGCTGGCCGAGGCCGTGGCCGCGCACGCCGGCGAGGCCGCGCTCTTCGACGACATCACGCTGCTGCTGGCCCGGCGCCCGGCGGCCGGCCGCGCCGACGGCTGAAGGACGGTATGATCGGCGCGACCCTCCTCAACCGCTACGCCCTGACGGCCCCGCTCGGCCAGGGCGGCATGGGCGTCGTCTATCGCGCCCACGACCGGCTCCTGGACCGCGATGTGGCCGTCAAGATTCTCAGCCGCCCCGGCCTGAGCGACGAGGGCCGCGATCGCCTGCTGCGCGAGGCGCGCGCCGCCGCCCGCCTCAACCATCCCAACATCGTCGGCGTCTACGACGCGGGCGAAGCCGAGTTTCAAGACCTGAGCCGCGGTTCGGAGGGCGAGGCCGCCGGAACCGCCGCCTTCATCATCATGGAGCTGGTCGAAGGCCAGTCGCTCTATGAGCGCGGGTCCCTGCCCCTGGACTCCACGCTTTCGGTCGCGCGGCAGATCTGCGCCGCCCTCGAACATGCCCACCGCCACGGCATCGTCCACCGCGACCTGAAGCCCGAGAATGTCATCCTCACCCCGGACGGCGCCGTCAAACTGATGGACTTCGGCCTGGCGCGCTCCGCCGTGCCGTCGCGGGCGACGCCGGAGGGCGCCCTCATCGGCACCGTTTTCTATCTCGCGCCTGAGCAGGCGCTCGGCCAGGAGGTGGACGGACGGGCGGACCTGTACGCCCTGGGCGTGATGCTGTACGAGCTGACCACCGGCCGCCTGCCCTTCGCCGGCGACGACCCGTTGATCATCCTCTCCCAGCACCTGCACGCGCCGGCGCCGCCGCCCAGCCTGTACCGGCCCGACCTGCCGCCCGCGCTGGAGGCCGTCATCGTCCGGCTGCTGGCCAAAAACCCGGCCGACCGTTTCGCGTCCGCGGGCGAAGTCGCCGCCGCGCTGACCGAGGCGCTGGACGGCCGCCTGCCCGCTCCGACGCCCCTGGTCCGCAACAACCTGCCGGCGGCGGTGACCCGTTTCGTCGGCCGCGAGCGTGAACTGGCCGAGGTGCGCCGCCTGCTGACCGACGCGCGCCTGATCACGCTCACCGGCTCCGGCGGCTGCGGCAAGACGCGCCTGGCCCTGCAGCTCGCCGAGACGCTGCGGCAGGCCGGCGGCGCGGACCGGCCGTACTTCCCGGACGGCCTGTGGCTGGTGGAGCTGGCGCCCATCTCCGACCCGGCGCTCGTGCCGCAGACCGTCGCCGCGCGGCTCAACGTCCGCGAAGAACCCGGCCATCCCGTGACGCAGACGCTGGTGGACACGCTGCGCCCCCGGACGCTGCTCCTGATCCTGGATAATTGCGAACACCTCATCGACGCCTGCGCCCGACTGGCCGAGATGCTCTTGCGCGCCTGCCCCAACGTCAAAATCCTGGCCAGCAGCCGCGAAGCCCTGGGCATCGCCGGCGAGACGGCCTTTCGCGTGCCCTCGCTCCCCGCGCCGGACCCCGCCGCTCTGCCGCCGCTCGCCGCGCTGGCCGAGTTCGACGCCGTGCGCCTGTTTGTGGACCGGGTCGCCCTCGCCCGGCCCGATTTCCAGCTCGCCGAGGCCAACGCCGCCGCCGTCGCCCAGATCTGCCATCGCCTGGACGGCCTGCCGCTGGCGCTGGAACTGGCGGCGGCCCGCGCCCGGGTGATGACCATTGAGCAGATCGCGGCGCGCCTGGACGACCGCTTCCGTCTGCTCACCGGCGGCAGCCGCACTGCCCTGCCCCGTCAGCAAACCCTGCGCGCCCTGATCGACTGGAGCTGGGACCTGCTCTCCGGGGCCGAACGGACGCTGCTGCGCCGGCTGGCGGTCTTCATCGGCGGTTGGACGCTCGAGGCCGCGGAGAAAGTGGCCAGCGACGAGACGCCGGCGACAGGGGCGACAGACCCGGCCCCCCAGCGCCCCTCCCTGGCCGCCGCCGACATCCTGGAGACGCTGAATCACCTCGTCGACAAATCGCTCGTCCTCGTCGAGGAGCCGGCCGGGGCCCCGCGCTACCGCCTGCTGGAGACCATCCGCCAATACGCGCGCGAGAAGCTCCTGGAGGCCGGGGAGGCCGAGGCGGTGCGCGACCGGCACCTGGCGTATTACGCCGAACTGACGGAGAAGGCCGGGCCCGGACTGCGCGGCCCCGGCCAGCTCGCCTGGCTGGAGCGCCTCGAGGCCGAGCACGACAATCTGCGCGCCGCGCTCAGGTGGTCGCTGCACGGCGGACCGCCGGAATCCGGTCTGCGCCTGGCCGGGAACGTGGCGCGTTTCTGGTATTTGCACGGCTACTGGCGCGAGGGCCGCGCCTGGCTGCAGGACGCCCTGGCGCAGGGGACCACGCCGCCCACGGACGCTGATCGCCGGGCGCGGGCGCGGGCTCTGGCCGGCGCCGGCTGGCTGGCCGACGAAGATGGCAGCGAAGTGGCCTTTTACGAGGAAAGCCTGGCGCTCTGTCACGCCCTGGGCGATCGCTGGGGGGCGGCCTTCGCCCTGCGCGGGCTCGGCTCTAGCGCCACCCTGCACGGCGAGCTGGACCGCGCGACAGCCTGCCTGGACGAGAGCCTGGCGCTCTTCCGCGAGTTGGGCGACGTATGGGGCTGCGCGCTGGCGCTCTACAACCTGGGATGGGTGGCCATCAACCGGGATTCGGCCGAGCCCGCGCAATCGCATTGGGAAGAGGCGCTGGCCCTCTTCCGGCGCTCCGGCGACCGCTGGGGGATCGCGGTCACACTGGGCGCGCTCGGTTACCTGGCCCGCCAGCAGGGCGACTACCGGCGGACCATGGCGCTGTCCGAGGAGGGGCTGGCGCTCTTCCGCGAGCTGGGCGACAAAGCCGGGATCGCCGTCTCCCTGGTGCGGCTCGGCAACCTGGCTTTCCGGCGCGGAGACTACCGGCAGGCCCTGGAATTGCTCGAGAAAGGCCTGGACCTGAACCGCGAGCGCGGCGACTCGAGCGGGATGATGACCGCCCTCGGCCTGATCGGCCTGGTCGCGTGTTATCAGGGCGACTACGCGCGCGCGCGGACGCTGCTCGAGGAGGCCGTGGCGCTGGGCCGCGAACTCAGCAACCCATACGATCTGCCCGTCGTCATGAGCTACCTCGGCCTGACGGCTTACTACCAGGGCGATCTGGAGCGGGCGGCGGCCTGGTGGCAGGACAGCCTGGCGCTCAATCGCCAATACGACAACCGCGCCGGCGTCGGTTTCGCCCTCAACGGACTGGGGCTGGTGGCCCTGCGCCGCGGCGACCTGGCGCAGGCTGAGACGCATTTGCAGCCGGCGCTGGCCGTACAGCGCGAGAGCGGCGACAGGCGTCACATCGCCACCGTGCTGCATGACCTGGGACGCCTGGCGCTTGCGGCCGGCGACGCCGTTACAGCAGCCGGCCGCCTGTGCGAGAGTCTGACGCTCCGCAAGCAGCTGGGCGACCGGCAGGGCCTGGCGGAGACGCTTGAAGCCCTGGCCACGGCCCGACTCGAACAGCCGCGCCTCGCCGCCCGGCTCCTCGGCGCGGCGGAGGCGTTGCGGGCCGCGCTCGGCGCGCCCGTGCCGGCCATTGAGCGCGCCGACCTTGAGCGGGATCTGGCCGCCCTGCGGGCCGCGCTGGGCGACGCCGAATTCGAGGCCGAACACGCGGCCGGACGGGCGCTGCCGGTGGAGAAAGCCGTCAGTCTGGCCCTGGAGCAACGTCATGCTTGAAACGACCCTGCTCAATCGCTACCAGATCGAGGCCGAGATCGGCCAGGGCGGGATGGGCACGGTCTACCGCGCCCGGGACCGACTGCTGGATCGGGCCGTGGCCGTTAAGGTCCTGGCCGAGGCCGGCCTGGGCAGCCACGGCCGCAACCGCCTGCTCAAGGAAGCGCGCGCCGCCGCCCAACTCAACCACCCCAACATCGTCGCCATCTACGACGCCGGCGAGGCCGAATTTCAGGCTCCCGGCCGCCGGAACGGCGGCGAAACCGCCCGAACGGCGGCCGGCGGCGCGGTTGAAACCCGCGCCACCGCCTTCATCGTCATGGAGCTGGTGGAAGGCCGGACCCTGTACGAGGCCTGGCCGCTGCCTCTGCCCGCTGTGCTGGACGTCGCCGCCCAGATTTGCGAAGCGCTCGAGCATGCCCACGCGCACGGCATCGTCCACCGCGACCTCAAACTGGAAAACGTGCTGCTCGCGGCCGGCGGTCCGCTGCGCGTCAAGCTGACCGATTTCGGCCTGGCGCGCTCCATCGCCTCGCGCCTCACCCAGGAGGGCACGCTCATCGGCACGGTCTTCTACGTGGCCCCCGAGGTCGCCCTGGGCCAGCCCGCCGACGGGCGGGCCGACCTGTACTCGCTGGGCGTCATGCTCTATGAATTGACCACCGGCAAACTGCCCTTCACCGCCGACGACCCGCTGGCCGTCATCTCCCAGCACCTGCACGCGCCGGTGGTGCCGCCCCGCGCCCATCAGCCCGAACTGCCCGCCGCCCTCGACGGCCTGATCGTGCGCCTGCTGGGCAAGCGGCCGGAGGACCGGCCGGCCTCGGCCGCCGAGGTGCGCGCGGCCGTGGCCGCCATCGCGCGCGGCGAGACCGAGGCCGCCGTCCAGCCCGGCCTGGCGCTGCTGGACCACATCGCCCGCGGCCGCCTGGTGGCCCGTGAACGCGAAACCCACGACCTGCGCCTGCACTGGCAGCGGGCGGCGGCAGGCGAAGGCCATGTCCTGCTGGTCACCGGCGAGCCCGGCATCGGCAAGACTCGCCTGGTCCGCGAGCTGATCTCCCGCGCGGAGGTGTCCGGCGGGCGCGTATTGACCGGCGAGTGTTACGCCGAGGGCGGCGCCCCTTACGGCCCCATCGCCCAGATGCTGCGCGCCGCGTTGCTGGAAGCCGGCCGGCTGAACGATCTGGGCCTGCCGCCAGCCGTCTTCGCCGACCTGCTCACGCTGGCCCCGGACCTGCAGCCGCACTTCACCCAGACGTCGCCGCGCGCCAGCCTCGAGCCGCAGGCCGAGCAGAGCCGCGTGTTCGAAAGCTTCGTGGCGCTGTGCGGGGCGCTGACGGCGCGCGCGCCCCTGTTGCTCTTCCTGGACGACGCCCACTGGGCCGACAGCGGCACGCTCTTCCTGCTGCGCCACCTGGCGCGCCGGACGCGCCGCCAGCCGATCCTGACCGTCCTCACCTATCGCGAGACCGAGCTGGACCAGGCCTGCTGCCTGCCGGATGTGCTCGCCGACCTCAACCGCGAGCGCCTCTCGGCGCGCGTCAAGCTGGGCCGCTTCAGCCTGGACGAGACCCGCGAACTGCTGGCGGTTTTGTTGCAGGCGCCGGCCGCCGACGACCTGGTCGCCGCCATCCAGCGCGAGACGGAGGGCAACCCGTTTTTCGTCGAGGAAGTCTGCAAGGCGCTGATCGAGGAGGGCCAGTTGACCCTGGCCGACGGGCGCTGGCAGGCCACGCCCGTGGACGAGATCGTCATCCCGCAGAGCGTGCGGGTCACCATCCAGGCCCGCCTGGGCAAGCTGCCGGAGCCGACCCAGGAGGCCCTGCGGCTGGCGGCCGTGCTGGGCCGCGAGTTCGACTTCGACACCCTGGCGCGGGCCAGCGACCTGGGCGAGGAGGCGCTCATCACGGCCCTGGAGGCCGCCGAACACGCCCAGTTGATCGCCGAGGCGCGCCGCGCCGCCCGGACCACGTTCGTCTTCGCCCACGCCCTCATCCCGGCCACGCTGCGCGAGAACACCGGCCGCCTGCGCCGCCAGCGCCTGCACCGGCGCGCCGCGCTGGCCATCGAGGCTCTGCGCCCGGAGGATTACGAGGCCCTGGCCTATCACACCGAACGGGCAGGGGACGAGGAACGCGCCCGGGCCCACTACTTGCGCGCCGGCGACCGGGCCCTGGCGGTGTTCGCCAACCAGGAGGCCGAGCGCCATTACAGCGCCGCCCTCGAGACGCTCGCCGAGACCCAGGCGGGGCAGCAACCGGACCGCGCCCACGCCCTGGCCGGCCTGGGCGAGGCCTTCTTCCGCCAGGGACGCTACGAGCAGGCCAGCCAGAGCTGGCAGGCCTCCATCCCGTTGTTCCGGGCGCTGGGCGACTCCAGCCGCGCGGCGCGTCTGTACGCCCGCCTGGGGCGCGCCGCCTGGCAGACCGACGACAAGGCGCGCGGCCTGGCGATCTGCCGCGAAGGGCTGGCGCTCTTTAAGACGGCGCCGGAGAGCGCCGGGCTGGCGTACCTCATTCATGAGACCGGCCGGGCCTGCTTCTTCAACCATCTGCATGACGAAGCCCGGACGCTATGCCAGCAGGCGCTGGAGATCGGCATGCGCCTGGACCTGGCCGAAGTTCAGGCCGAGGCGCTGGCCACCCTCGGCCTTCTGCCGGACGAGACCCTGGAGGCGCGCGCGCGTCTGCTGGCCCGCTCGGTGACGCTGGCCGAGTCGGCCGACCTGCCCGCCACCGCCGTCCGCGGCCATATCAACCTGGCCAACGCCATCCAGGCCCTGGGCCATCCGTTGAGCGAGGTCCATGACCACATGCTCAGGGCGCGGGAGCATGCCCGGCGTATCGGCCACGGCGCCGAGGAGTTGAAATGCCTGGTCAGCGTCGCCTCCACCACCCTGCAAAAGGGCGACCTGGCCGGCTACGAAGCCGTGGCGCGCGAGGCCCGCGAACTGGCCGCCCAGGTGCCGCGCCCGTATTGGGGGACGACCCTGCTTATCTTGCTGGACGGCGTTCGGCTGATCCAGGCCGGCGATTTCGAAGCCGGCCTGCGCCTCTTCGACGAGGCTGAGGCTCAGGCTCACGCCCATCCCCATCCCGGTCTGCTCCAGGAAGTCGACGCCAGCCGGGCTAACCTGTGCCTGGCGATCGGGGACCTGGAGCAGTCCGAGGCCGCCGCCCGGCGCGCGCTGGCGGTCAAAGAGGTCGGCGACGAAGCCGCCGCGGCCTATTGCACGTTGGCCATGATCCACGCCGAGCAGGGTCGCCTGGCCGAGGCTCACGCCGTCCTGGAGCGCGCCCAGTCTGAGGCGGCGCGCTGGCCGGGTTTGCCCCTGAGCTACCTCCTGGCCCAGGCGCGGGCTACCCTGGCCGCCGCCGAGGGGCGCTGGGAAGACGCCGACGCCGAGGTCGCCACGACTCTGCGACTCATCGCGCCGACCGGCCAGCTCTGGATAGAGGCCTATCTCCACTACTGGTTCGGCAGGCTGTACTGGAAACGCGGCGCAGCGGAAGCCCGGACTCGCGCCCGCGCGCTGATCGCCGAAGCGCGCCGGCGCTTCACGGAAATCGGTGTGCCCCGGCTGGCGGCCCGGCTGGA
>DAOUAB010000126.1:0-27034 GCA_034434015.1 Anaerolineales bacterium | reverse complement strand
CGCGCCGGCGTCGCGGTCGCGGCGCGGCTGCGGCCGGTCCGGCTCGGCGCGGACCTCGATCACGGTCTTGGGCGCCGAGGGCAGATCGCGCGCGACCGGCGGGGCCTGAAAGCCGGCCAGGGCCGCCGCGGCCTGTTCGGGCGCCGCCGCGCGCTCGAACTCCACCGACGCGCAGACCAGGTGCCCGTCGGTGACCGGCACGCGGTTGGTGTGGGCCGAGATGACGAGCGGCGCGAGCGCAATCCGGCCGTCGCTCAACTGCCCCAGCATCTTGCCCGGCTCGGTCTCGACCTTGTCCTCCTCGCCGCCGATGTAGGGGACGACGTTGTCCAGGGCGTCCAGCGACGCCACGCCGGGGTAGCCGGCGCCGGAGACCGCCTGCATGGACACCAGGAAGGCGCGCTTCAGGCCGAACGCGTCGTGCAGGGCGCGGAAGGCGATGGTGACGCCCGTGATGGTGCAGTTGGGGTTGGTGACGATGAAGCCGCGCCAGCCGCGCGCCCGGCGCTGGATGTCGATCAGGGCGGTGTGGTCCGGGTTGACCTCCGGGATGAGCAGCGGCACGTCCGGCCACAGGCGGTGGGCGGAGGCGTTGGAGCAGACCGCGTAGCCGGCCTCGGCCAGCGCCGGCTCGGCGACGCGGGCGATGTCGTTGGGCAGCGCCGAGAAGGCGAGCCGGGCGTCGAAGCCGGGCCCGGTCGGCAGCACCGTCATCCGGCGCGCGTACTCCGGGATCGGCCCGGACAGCACCCAGCGCACGCCGTCGGCGTAGGGCTGGCCCACCGTGCGGTCCGAGCCGGTCAGCGCGGTCACATCAAACCAGGGGTGGTTTTCGAGCAACTGGACGAACCGCTGCCCGACCGCGCCGGTGGCGCCCAGGATGGCAACTTTGATTTTGTCCCTCATGGAATATTCCTCACCCAGTTCAAGGCGCAATTCTCAATTGTGCCTTAGAACCTGTCTCTAAACCTCAGCAGAGGCGTCGCCGACGGCACTGCCGTCGGCTATCGGGCGGGTTTAGAGATACGCTCTTATGCATTTGAAATTGCGCCCTACCCGACAATCAACCCATGTATCGCCTTCACCGCCGCGTCCGCCTGCGCGGCCTCCACGGTCAGGCTGATGCTGCACTCCGACGACCCCTGGGCGATGACGACCACGTTGACGCCGGCCGCGCCCAGCGCCCCGAAGACCCGGCCGGCGATGCCGGGGGTGTGGCGCATGCCGGCGCCGACCACGGTCACCACCGCGCACTCGTGCGAGGCCGTGATGCTGTCGATGTCGTGCCGGGCCAGCTCCAGCCGAAACTCATCTTCCAGGGCGTGGACCACCGTCTCCGCGGCGGCCCGCGGGACCACAAAACAGATGCTCTGCTCGGACGAGGCCTGGGAGATCATCGACACGCTGGTTTTCGTCCGCGCCACGGCCGCAAAGGTGCGCGCCGCGATGCCGGGGATGCCCAGCATGCCGCGGCCCTCCAGCGTGATGATGCACTGGCCGCGGAAGGCGGTGACGGCGCGGATGGCGCCCTGGGCCGCGCCGTTGTCGGGCACGATGCGCGTGCCGGGATGCTCGGGCTGGAAGGTGTTCTTCACCCACAAGGCGATGCCGCGCTCCACCACCGGGCGGATGGTCTTGGGGTGCAGCACTTTGGCCCCGAAGAAGGCCAGCTCGGAGACCTCGCGAAACGTCAGCTCCGGCAGCGTGCGCGCCTCCCTGACCACGCGCGGGTCGGCCGTCATCACGCCGGGCACATCGGTCCAGATCCAGACCGCGCCCGCCCGCAGCGCCACGCCAAAGATCGCGGCGGAGAAGTCGCTGCCGCCGCGTCCCAGCGTCGTCACCACGCCGGCCCGCGTCGCGCCGATGAAGCCGGTGATGACCGGGACCGTCCCGGCGGCCAGCAGCGGCACCACCACCGCCTCCGCCCGGGCCTGCGTGGCCTCCATGTCCGGCGTAGCCGACTGGTGGACGGAGTCGGTGACAACGACCTCGGCCGAGTCGACGGCCCGGGCCGCGATCCCGGCCTGCGTCAGGGCCGCCGCCACCAGCGGCGCGCTCAGGCGCTCGCCCAGCGACGCGATCGCGTCCAGGGCGCGCGGCGAGGCCTCGCCCAGCACGCGGATGGCGTGGCACAGGGCCGTAAACTCGTCCAGCGCGGCGTCGATGGCGGCGGCCACCTCCGCCGCGCCGGGCGCCAGCTCCAGCAGGGCGGCGTGATGCTTCTCACGCAGCTTGACGGCCGTGGCGCGCGGCAATTCCGTCTCGCCCTGCTCGGCGGCCTGCGCGGCGTGCAGCAGGGCGTCCGTGACGCCGCTCATCGCTGAGACCACCACGGCGACGCCCGCCCAATCGCGGCGCGCAGCGCGCACGATCTCGATCAGGCTGCGGATGGCGGCGGCGCTGCCCACCGACGTCCCGCCGAATTTCATCACGAGGGTTTGAGACACACGGCGCTCCTGTACAAGAGAAAATAAAAACGCGGAGCCGTTTCGCTCCGCGTCTGGTCTGGTCGACTCCAGGCACTCATACCCACGCCAAAGCGACGGCCTCCAGGGCGGAGGGGGTCATCCGCGTAGTCGTAGTGGTAGTGCCCAGGCCAGAAAACATCTTGCCGCCCACGGTAACACGAAAGCCGGACCGCTGTCAATTGGCGCTTTTCGCCAAAAGAGGCCGGCCGAAAATGTGAGGTTATACTTCCCGGCCAGACTCAACGACAGGAGGCCGTATGAAGACAGTAATCGCGACCACGAAAGCGGCGGCGATGTACAACCCGGTGTCCCAGGCGACGCTCGCGCCGAACGGGATGCTGTACACGGCGGGCATGATCGGGCGCTCGCCGGAGACCGGCCAGATGCTGCCGACGTTCGAGGCCCAGGCGCACCAGGCGCTGCGCAACCTCGGCGCGCTGCTGCAAGAGGCCGGCGGCGGCTACGGCGATGTGCTGTTCGTGCAGCTCTATCTGCTCGACATGGGCCAGATCGAGGTGTTCAACGAGATCTTTCGGAGCTACTTCCCCGCCGAGCCGCCCGCCCGCGCCGTCTGCCAGCCGCAAAAGCTGTATCCGGGCGCGCTGGTGATGTTCACGGCCGTCGCCTGCATTGCATAGATACGGCCGGCGAAATCAGCCGCCCGCCGCCCCCTTCCCCAGCCCTTCCCCCGGCGCGGCGGAAGGGGGAAGGCGCTCTCTCCCTTCTCTCCCGGCATTGAAAGAGAAGGGGCGGGGCTGAGAGGGGCGGCGGGCTCACGGGCGCGGCTTGCGGGCCGGCGCCGGCCGCAGCATCCGCCGGATCTTCAGCGCCAGGTGGACGGCCAGGCGCGTGTCCGGGTTGTTCATGTCGATGCCGGCGAGCTGCTGGATGCGCTCCATGCGGTACAGTAATGAATTGCGGTGGATGAAGAGCTTCTCGGCCGTCTGGCTCAGGTTCCCCAGCCGGTCGCAGAACGCCTCCAGCGTCTCCAGCAGGTCGCCGCTGCCTTCGTAGTCCATCAGCGGCCCGAGCACCTCGCGGCAGAAGGACTCCAGCTCCGGGTTGCCTTCCAACTGAAAGAGCAGCCGGTAGACCGACAGGTCGCCGAAGAAGAGCGGCGCGCGCTCGTTCAGGCGGACCGCCATTGACAGCGCCTGGGCCGCCTCGCGATAGGAGTCCTTCCAATCCGCCAGTTCGGCCATCGGACGCCCGAGGCCGCAGTGGGCCGGCTGCTGGGGGTATTCTTCGGCGGCAGCGCGATGGATGGCGCTGGCCAGCTTGAGCGCCGCCTCCGGCCGCCCGGCCTCCGCCACCGCGCAGAAGATCACCACGTCCTCGCCGCGCGGGCGGATGAGGGCGTTCGCGCCGACCTTGGCCACCGACTGGTTGACGATCGTCTCCAGCCGGCGCAGGCTGGGCGTCGGCTTGCCGCCCCAGCGCCAGATCAGGGCGGCGTGCGGCGGCTCCACGTCGTAACCGATTCGCTGCGCCCAGCGCGCCAGCTCCTCCAGGGGCACGGACCCGGTCAGCACGGCGTCAACGAAATCCCCGTGCGCGCGCTTCTCGGCGTCGCTCACGGCCTTGGCCTTGGCCATCTCCAGCGCGCAGGCCGCCGCGCCGTGCTCCACCACCAGCTGATCGAGCGCGTCCAGTTCGCCCGGCCGGCCGATCACCGACAGAAACCCGCGCGCCATGCCCTTGGCCACGATCGGACAGACCAGGCGCACCAGTCCGTTCGGCAGCGACTGGTCGCGCCAGCCGCCGACCGCCGCCGCCTGCCGCCGGTCGCGCAGGCTCTCCGGCAGGTGGCTCCAGGAGGCCAGCGCCTCCAGCGACTCGCGCCAGGCCGGCGCCAGGGCCGGCGTCACCGCCTCGGCCAGCGGGATCAGGCGCTTGTCCTGCACCAGGATCGTCTTGCCGGTCTGTTCCGACATGGCCTGCGCCAGGCCGGCCAGCCCCACCCCCTCCACCGACAACCGCGCCAGCATCTGGTAGATCTGCGCGCCGCGGCCGATGAGGTACGACTGGCGATTGACGATCAGCTCGAGCGCGGCCTGCTGCAAATCGCGCAGCGAGGCGTCGGCCGGCAGGCTCAGGACAGGCAGGTCCGCTTTGGCAGGGGCCTCGCCGATCACCGCCGCGCCGACCACGCCGCGCTCGGCCCAGGCGCCGAGCTCCTTGCGCGCCGGCAGGGTCGCGCACAACACGAAATCGCCGGCCTGCGGCGCGACGCCGCCCCCGGCCATCACCACCCAGCGCACCTCCCGCTCACGGACCGCGACGGGCGGCAGCGGCGTGCCGCGCGGAAACGTCAGGCGCACGAGTTCAGCCAGGGAGACTTGTGGATTGCCCGCCGACATGGGACCCATTTCCGTTGCAGGGGATGACGGTGATTATATATCGTTTCCACAGGGCGCGGCTCGACATCGAGCTGATCCACGCCTACCTCAGCCAGCGCGCTTACTGGGCGCTCGGCCGGCCCTGCGAGGTCGTGCAGCGCTCGATCGAGAACTCGCTCTGCTTCGGCGTGTACGTTCAGGATCAGCAGGTCGGGTTTGCGCGCGTCGTCACCGACTACGCCACCTTCGCCCGGCTGTGCGATGTCTTCATCCTGGAGGCGCACCGCGGGCGCGGCCTGGGCAAGCGCCTGGTGGAGGCCGTGGTCGCGCACCCCGCGCTGCGCGGCCTGGGCCGCCTGCTGCTGGCCACGCGCGACGCCCACGCCCTCTACCGCCGCCACGGCGGGTTTGAGGCCCTCCAGGCCCCGGAGCGCTGGATGGAGCGCCGTGCGCCGGCCGCCGCCCCGGCGACCTGACCGATAAACGCGGCGAGTTTCCCTCCGTTTTCGGCGGGCCGGGACCCTTGCGCCGGACACCGGCCTCCTCTAGAATCGAAGCGGCTTCCTACCCGTTCACAATTCGCGCGGACGTCATCGCCCTGCCCTTGCGGCTCGCCGTCGTTCATGTCCCTTCCCATCCACTGCCTCGTCGTCCGGCCGCGCCGCGCCGACGACCCGCGCGCGCGCAGCCTGCTCGCCGACGCCCACGCCCTCGGGCTGACCGGCATCACCGCCCTGCAGGTGCGCGACCTGTACTTTGTGGAAGGCCCGTTGTCGGCCGAGGCCCAGATCCGGCTGGAGACGGAATTGCTCAGCGACCCGGTGACGCAGACGGCCGAATGGCGCAGCCGCGGCCGGCCGCTGAAGACGCCCCCCGGCGCCGGACAGCATCGGCACCTCATCGAAGTGGCGCTGCGGCCCGGCGTCACCGACCCGGTGGCCGAGCAGATCGTGCGCGCCGCGGCCGAGCTCGGCGTGCGCGGCGTGACGCGCGCCGCCACCGGCCGCCGCTACGCCGTCTACGGCCCGGCGCTCACCGAGGCCGATCTGCATCGCCTGGCGCGCAGCCTGCTGGCCAACCCCGTCATCCAGCGCTACGCGCTGGGCGAGATCGAGCCCAGCTTTCCCGAGCCGGCCCAGCCCACCGACCGCACCGAGATCATCCCGCTGTGCGGCCTGGACGACGACGGCCTGCTCGCCGTCTCGCGCCAGCGCCGCGCCGCGCTGGACCTGGCCGAGATGCGCGCCGTCCAGGCCTATTTCCGCGACGCGGGCCGCGACCCGACGGACGTGGAGTTCGAGACTATCGCCCAGACCTGGAGCGAGCACTGCGTTCACAAGACGTTCAAGGCCCGGATCACGGTGCTGGGGCCAGGGACGGGGGGCCGGGGAACGGGGTCTAGCCCCCCGCCCCCCGCCCCCGCAGAAATCAACGGCCTCCTGAACACTTACCTCAAAGCCGCCACGGAGCAGATCAACGCCCCCTGGGTGCGCTCGGCCTTCGTGGACAACGCCGGCGTCATCGACTTCGACGACGAGCACGAAATCGCCTTCAAAGTCGAGACCCACAACCATCCCTCCGCCATCGAGCCGTTCGGCGGCGCCAACACCGGCGTGGGCGGCGTCATCCGCGATATCCTCGGCGTCTCGGCCAAACCGATCGCGGCCACCGACGTCCTGTGCTTCGGGCCGCAGGACCTGGACCCGACCGCCCTGCCCGAGGGCGTGCTGCACCCGCGCCGCATCCAGTCCGGCGTCGTCGCCGGCATCGAGGACTACGGCAACAAGATCGGCCTGCCCACCGTCAACGGCGCGGTGGTGTACGATCCCGGCTACACGTCCAACCCGCTCGTCTTCTGCGGCTGCGTGGGGATCGCGCCGAAGGGCCGACATCCGCGCGACCCCCGGCCCGGCGACCGCGTGCTCGTCCTCGGCGGGCGCACCGGGCGCGACGGCCTGCGCGGCGCGACGTTTTCCTCCATGACCATGGACGCGCAGACCGGCGCGGTGGCCGGCGCCTCGGTGCAGATCGGCGACCCGCTCACCGAGAAGGGCCTGATCGAGGTCATCACCCGCGCGCGCGACCTCGGCCTGTATCACGCCGTCACCGACTGCGGCGCCGGCGGCCTGTCGTCGGCTGTGGGCGAGATGGCGCGCGCCCTAGGCGCCGACGTGGAACTGACGCGCGTCCGGCTCAAATACCCGGGCCTGGCGCCGTGGGAGATCTGGCTCTCGGAGGCCCAGGAGCGCATGGTGCTGGCCGCGCCCGCCGAGGCCGTGGCCGGGCTGCAGGCGCTGTGCGACACCTATCAGGTGGAACTGACCGACATCGGCGCCTTCACCGAGGCCGGCCGCCTGGTCGTGCGCTACGCCGGCCGGGTCGTCCTGGACCTGGCGAATGATTTTCTGCATGACGGCATTCCGCAGCGCCGGCTGACGGCGGTTGTGGAAGGCGGCCGGCCGGCGCGGGATCGGCTCTATCCTTTCTTCCGCCTCCCTCCCGCCTCAGCCGCCGACTACAACCAGACCCTGCTCCAACTCCTCAGCCACCCCAACATCGCCTCCAAAGCCGCCATCATCCGCGTCTACGACCATGAAGTGCAGGGCGGCACGGTGGTCAGGCCGCTGACCGGCGCGCAGAACGACGGCCCCTCCGACGCCTGCGTCCTCAAGCCCCTCGGCGCGCGCGGACTGCGCGGGATCGTGCTCGCCAACGGCCTCAACCCGGAATTAGGGAAACACGACCCCTATCAGATGGCCTGGAGCGCCGTGGACGAGGCGGTCCGCAACGCCGTGGCCGTGGGCGCGGACCCGGACCGAATCGCGCTGCTGGACAATTTCTGCTGGGGCGACCCGGCCCGGCCGGAGACGCTCGGCGCGCTGGCCGAGGCGGCGCGCGGTTGCCACGACGCCGCCCTGCACTATCGGACGCCGTTTATCTCCGGCAAGGACTCGCTCAACAACGAGTACCTCGGCTCCGACGGCCAGCGCCACGCCATCCCCGGCACACTGCTCATCTCGGCCATCGGCCTGATCGACGACGTGACCCGCGCCGTGACCATGGACCTGAAGGAGGCCGGGAACGTCGTGTACCTGTTGGGGCAGGATGAGACGGAGGCGCCGCGCCTTTACCGCGCCCTGCATGCCGCCCTCCACGCCGGCCTGGTGCGCGCCTGCCATGACCTGAGCGAGGGCGGGCTGGCCGTGGCCGCCGCCGAGATGTGCCTCGGCGGGCGGCTGGGCCTGGCGCTGACGATAAACGCGGACGACCCGGCGGCGGCGCTCTTCGGCGAATCGAACGGACGCCTGCTGGCCGAAGTCCGGCCACAGGACGCCGCCGCGTTCGAGGCCCGCCTGGCCGGGCGGCCGGCGCGGCGCATCGGCCTGGTCACCGGCGGCCCGCGCCTGAGCGTCTCGGCGCGCGACCGGTCCCTCATTTCGCTCCCGGTTCAGGCGCTGGTGGACGCATGGATGCCCAACGGCTCGTGATCCGCGAGGCGGTGGAAGATGACGCCGCCGCGCTCCTGGAGCTCGCCCGCCAGATTGACGACGAGACACGCTTCATGATGTACGAGCCCGGCGAACGACAGACCACGGTCGAGGAGCAGCGCCAGCGCCTGCGCGCCATGCGCGCCAGCGGCAACTCGACCGTGCTGGTGGCCGAACAGGCCGGGCAGCTGGTCGGCTACCTGGGCGCGGCCGGCGGCCAGCATCGGCGCAACCGGCACAGCGCCCACGTCTGGATCGGCGTCCGGCGGGCGTTCACCGGCCGGGGCATCGGCACGCGGCTCTTCGAAGCGCTCGAGCGCTGGGCCCGGGAACGCGGACTGCGCCGGCTGGAGCTGACCGTGATGACCCACAACGCGGCCGGGCTGGCGCTCTACAGGAAAATGGGTTTCGAGATCGAAGGGACGCTCCGGCGCTCCCTGCGCGTCGATGGCGTCTTCGTCGACGAGCACACGATGAGCAAGCTCCTCACATGACGACGCCGCGCGCCCTCATCCTGCACGCCCCCGGCACCAACCGCGACCTGGAGGCCGCCCAGGCGCTCGAACTGGCCGGCGCCCGGCCCGAGATTGTGCCGCTCACGACCCTGCGCGCCGAGCGCACGCCCTGGTCGCGTTATCAATTACTCATCCTTCCCGGCGGCTTTTCCTACGCCGATGCGCTCGGCGCCGGTCGGCTCCTGGCGCTGGACCTGCGCGCTTATTTCGCCGACGAGACCCGCGCCTTCGTCGAAAGCGGCAAGGCCGTCCTCGGCATCTGTAACGGTTTCCAGGCCCTGCTCAAGGCCGGGTTGCTGCCGGGCCTGGACGCCAACCACCAGCAGCCGTATGCCACGCTCACCCTCAACAGCCGCGGTCGTTTCGAGTGCCGCTGGGTGACGCTCCGGCCGCGCTCGCAGCGCTGCGTGTGGACCCGCGGCCTGCACGGCCTGATCGACTGCCCGGTGGCGCACGGCGAGGGCCATTTCACCGTGGCGGACCGCGCCCTGCTGGCCGACCTGCACGTCGCAGACCAGATCGCGCTGACCTACACCTGGCCGGACGGGGCGCCGGCCGACGAGGCGTATCCCGCCAACCCCAACGGCTCGCTGGCCGACATCGCCGGCGTGTGCAACCCGCGCGGCAACGTGCTCGGCCTGATGCCGCATCCGGAGGACCACCTCTTCGCTTACCAGCACCCGCAGCGCGCCCGGCGCGGCCCCACCCCCCGCCGGCTCGGCCTGCGCCTGTTCGAGAACGGCGTGCAATACGCCGCCCAGTCGTAATCCACCCTGCTCACCACGAGGAAGACCATGCTCGCCTCGCATCTGCAAACCCGCGTCTCGCATTCCATCCTTGTCCGTCTGCTGGCCATCGCCGCCTTCACCGCGCTCACCGCCGCGGGCGCCCGGCTGACCCTCAACCTGCAGCCGGTGCCGATCACGCTCCAGGTGCTGGCCGTCCTGCTGGCCGGGCTGACGCTCGGCGCACGGGATGGCGCCGTCAGCCAGATCGCGTACCTGGTCCTGATCACGGCCGGCCTGCCCATCGACGCCGGCGGCCTGGGCACGCTGGTCTGGGCCCGGCCATCGGCCGGCTACCTGATCGGCTTTGTGGCCGGCGCGTTCGTGGCCGGCTACCTGGCCGAGAAAGGCCTGGGCCGCCTGATGCTCCTGCGTCTCGTGGCCGGCGTCGCCGGCATCGTCGTGATCTATGCGCTGGGCGCCGCCTGGCTGACGTACGGCTTCCTGGGCGGCGACTGGGCGCAGGGCTGGGCGCTGGGCGTGCAGCCCTTCCTGGTCGTCGACGCCGCCAAGGCCATGATCGCCACGGCCCTGGCCGAGGGCGCGCGCGCCGCCCTCACCCGCGCCGAGCGCCGCTTCACGCCCGGATGGTGAGCGCCGCGCCGCGGCCCATGCTCACTGCTGACGCCCTGCGCGCGCTTTTGCCGCAGGCCCTGGGAGAGACGCGCCTGCCCCTGCCCGGCCGCCAGGCCGGCAAGGTGCGCGAGTGGCACCCGCTGGGCGGCGGGCGCCGCCTGATCGTCACGACCGACCGGCTCTCCGCCTTCGACCGCGTCCTGGCGCGCGTGCCTTACAAGGGCCAGGTGCTCAACACGCTCTCGGCCTGGTGGTTCGCGCAGACGCGGCCCATCATCGCCAACCACCTGATCGCGGTCCCCGACCCGAACGCCTCGGTCGTCCTGGAGGCCGCGCCGTTCCCGGTCGAGGTCATCGTCCGCGGCTACATTACCGGCGTCACCGGCACGGCGCTGTGGCGCCGCTACGAGCTCGGCGAGCGCGAAATCTACGGGCACCGGCTGCCGGACGGCCTGCGCAAGAACCAGGCGCTGCCGGAGCCGCTGATCACGCCCACCACTAAGGGCGGGCCGACCGGGCACGACGAGCGGCTGACGGGCGCGGAGGTCGTGTCGCGCGGACTGCTGGACGCGGCGACGTGGGGCGCGGTCCAGGCGGCGGCGCTGGCCCTGTTCCGGCAGGGACAGGCCGTGGCGCGGCAGGCCGGCCTGATCCTGGTGGACACCAAGTACGAGTTCGGGCGCGGCCCGGACGGGCAGCTCCTGCTGATTGACGAGGTCCACACGCCCGACTCATCGCGCTTCTGGAAGGCGGACACGTACGCCGAGCGCCTGGCGCTGGGCCGGGAGCCCGAGAACTTCGACAAGGAGTTCGTGCGCCTGGCCTACGCCGAGCGCGGCTATCGCGGCGACGGCGAGCCGCCGGCGATGCCGGACGAGGTGTGGGTTACGGCCGCCGCGCGCTACATCGCCATCTACGAAGCGCTGACCGGCCAGCCGTTCGACCCGGCCCCCTATCCGGTGGAGCCGCGCCTTTTGGAGAATCTGAAACGCGCCGGTCTTCTGCCCGGCCGTTGAACACCGCTCACCATGGCTTACGGCTGACCGCCAACTGACATGCAACCCCTCATCGGCCTCATCATGGGCTCCCAATCCGACTGGGAGACAATGCAGCACACGGCCCAGACCCTGACGCAGCTCGGCATCCCGCACGAGGTCCGGGTCGTCTCGGCCCATCGCACGCCGGACCTGTTGTTCGAGTACGCGGACACGGCGGAGGCGCGCGGCCTGGAGGTCATCATCGCCGGGGCCGGCGGCGCCGCCCATCTGCCGGGCATGACGGCCGCCAAGACCACGCTGCCGGTGTTGGGCGTGCCGGTCGAGTCGAAGACGCTGAAAGGCCTCGACTCGTTGCTCTCGATCGTGCAGATGCCGGCCGGGGTGCCGGTGGGGGCGCTGGCCATCGGCCGGGCCGGGGCCGTGAACGCCGCGCTCCTGGCCGCCGCCATTTTGGCCAACAAATACCCGGACCTCCGCGAGGCGCTCCGCCGCTACCGGGCCGCGCAGACCCAGGCCGTGTTGGACCAGCCTGACCCGCGCGGGAGTTGACCGGGCGCAAGGGCGACAAGACGACTACATGGTTTATCACCCGTCACTCGCCGCCCGCCGCCAGCCATGATCACCGTCGGAGTCCTGGGCGCCGGACAACTCGGCCGGATGCTGGCCCTGGCCGGCTATCCGCTGGGATTGCGCTTCCGGTTCTTAGATCCCGCGCCGGGAGCGCCGGCCGGCCAGGTGGCCGAGCAGGTCGTATCCGATTACGCCGACGCGCACTCCCTGCGCGTGTTCGGCCGCGGCCTGGACGCGATCACCTACGAATTCGAGAATGTGCCCGTCGCGGCGGCGCGCGAGCTGGCGCAGTACGCGCCGGTTTTGCCGCCGCCCGAGGCCCTGGAGGCCGCCCAGGACCGGCTGAACGAGAAGCAGCTCTTCCGGCGGCTGGAAATCCCGACGCCGGACTTCGCCCCGGTCGAGACGCGCCAGGACCTGGACGCGGCGCTGGGCCGGACGGGCCTGCCGGCGGTGCTCAAGACGCGACGGCTGGGTTACGACGGCAAAGGCCAGCGCATGCTCCAGGCGAGCGCGGACGCCGACCCGGCCTGGCAGGCGTTGGGCGGCCAGCCCCTGATCCTGGAAGCCTTCGTGCCCTTCGAGCGCGAGCTGTCGCTGCTGAGCGTCCGCGGCCGCGACGGCGCGACGGCGTTCTATCCGTTGGTGGAGAACCGTCACCACGGGGGTATCCTGCGCCTGTCCCTCGCCCCGGCGCGCGGCTCAGGCGCCCGTCACCAATCGCTTGCCGAAGATTACGCCGCACGATTAATGGCCGCCTTGAATTACGTCGGCGTCCTGGCCATCGAGTTTTTTCAGCATGGCGGGCGGCTCCTGGCCAACGAGATCGCCCCGCGCGTCCACAACTCCGGCCACTGGACCATCGAGGGCGCCGTCACCAGCCAGTTCGCCAACCACCTGCGCGCCGTCCTGGGCTGGCCGCTGGGCGAGACGGCGGCCCGCGGCTGCGCGGCCATGGTCAACCTGATCGGCGCGCTGCCCGACCCGGCGCAGGTTCTGGCTATCCCCGGCGCGCACCTGCATCTGTACGGCAAGACCGCCCGGCCCGGGCGCAAGCTCGGCCATGTCACCGTCTGCGCCGACGACGAGCGGGCGCTGTCCGCGCGGCTGGAAGCGCTGTGCGCCCGGGTCGATGTCCCC
This sequence comes from Anaerolineales bacterium, assembly GCA_034434015.1. Classification (GTDB taxonomy): domain Bacteria; phylum Chloroflexota; class Anaerolineae; order Anaerolineales; family UBA6663; genus SpSt-583. The sequence continues at coordinate 14,152 of DAOUAB010000126.1, read as the reverse complement.
CAGGCGGTGTGGACGCCCGGCGCCGAAACGAGCCCATGAACACGCGCGGGCCTGTCCGCGGCCTTCAGGCCGTTCGACGCCCCAAGCGCGCCGGCCCGGTTGAAGCTACAATCAGCGCCAATCTCAGCGACGCGAGGTAAGCCTGTGCCAGACCTGGATCACCCCCGACACGAATGCGGCGTCATCGGCATCTTCGCCCCCAACGAAGATGTGGCCCGCATGGCCTTCTTCGGCCTGTATGCCCTGCAGCACCGGGGCCAGGAGGCCGCCGGCATCGCGGTCTCCGATGGGCAGAGCATCCGGTTGCATAAAGATGTCGGCCTGGTCGCGCAGGTGTTCACGCCCCAGAACCTCGCGCCGCTCCAGGGGCATTTCGCCATCGGCCATACCCGCTACTCCACCACCGGTTCCTCGCACGCCCGCAACGCCCAGCCGTTCGTCATCGACACCCGGCACGGGCCGGTAGCGGTCGCCCACAACGGCAACCTGGTCAACGCCGCCGAGCTGCGCGCCGAGCTGCTGGAGCGCGGCATCGGGCTGTCGACCACGTCGGACAGCGAGGTGATCACCATGATGCTGGCCGGCGCGTGCGGCGACACCTGGCCGGAGCGCCTCGAGGCCGCCATGCCGCGCTGGCGCGGCGCCTACTGCCTGGTGGTCCTGACGCGCGAGGGCGTCTACGCCGTGCGCGACCCGTGGGGCTTCCACCCGCTCAGCGTCGGCCGGCTGCCCAGCGGCGGGCACGTGGCCGCCTCCGAGACCGGCGCGCTGCGCACGCTGGGCTGCGACGCCATCCGCGAGGTCAAGCCGGGCGAGGTCGTCGTCCTGAGCAACACGGCCCTGCGCGTCCGCCAGGCGCTGCCGCCCGCCCCCCATCTGGCGCGCTGCACGTTCGAGCACATCTACTTCTCCCGCCCGGACAGCGTGTGGGACGGCCTCACGGTCCACCATGTCCGGCAGCGCCTGGGCGAGGCCCTGGCGCGCGAGGCGCCGGTGGAGGCCGACGTCGTCATCCCGGTGCCGGACTCGTCCACGCCGGCCGCCATCGGCTACGCCCGCGCCGCCGGCCTGCCGCACAACGACGGCTTTATCAAGAACCGCTATATCGGCCGGACCTTCATCCAGCCGACGGATTCGTTGCGCCAGCAGGGTGTGGCGCTCAAGTTCCTGGCCCTGGAGGAGAACCTGCGCGGCCAGCGCGTGGTCGTCATCGACGACAGCATCGTGCGCGGCCACACGTCCGGTCCGCTCGTCAAGCTGCTGCGCAACGCCGGCGCCCGCGAGGTCCACATGCGCATCACATGCCCGCCCATCGCCCACCCATGCTTCATGGGCGTGGACATGGGCACTTACGACGAACTGATCGCGCACCACCTGACCATTGACGAGATCCGCGACCACATCGACGCCGACTCGCTGCACTTCCTCTCGCTGGACGGCATGCGGCGCGCCCTCGGCCGGCCGGCGGGCTACTGCAACGCCTGTTTCACCGGCGTCTACCCGCTCGAAGTGGACGTGGCCCACACCAAGACCGGCTTTGAGAAAGCGCTGGCCTGACCGCGCCCGGACGGCGCGGACGAAACCCAATCCCGACCGGCGCCAGGTGGACGGCGCGGCGGAAGGCGGGTAGCATGGCAGGCGCGTCCGGCAGTCGCGCCGCGCGAACCAGTGACGACCCTCGATTCAAGATGCGAGTTCTGCTCATCGGCTCCGGCGGCCGGGAACACGCCCTGGCCTGGAAGCTGGCGTCCTCACCGCGCCTGACGGCCCTGTACGTGGCGCCCGGCAACGCCGGCACGGACCAGCCGCAATCCCGGCCCCCCCTCTCCAATCTCAGCATTCCGGCCGAAGACTCGCCGGCGCTGGTGGAATTCGCGCAGCGCCGCGAGATCGACCTGGTGATCATCGGCCCGGAGGCGCCGCTGGCGGCCGGCCTGGCCGATGCGCTGCGCGCCGTGGGCGTGCGGGTCTTCGGCCCCTCCCAGGCCGCCGCGCAGATCGAATCCAGCAAGGCCTTCGCCAAAGCCTTCATGGCCCGCCACGCCATCCCCACCGCCCGCTATGCGGTCTTCACACGCTTCGACGAGGCGCTCGACCACCTGCGCTCAGCCGGCTACCCCGTGGTCCTCAAAGCCTCCGGCCTGGCGGCCGGCAAAGGCGTCGTCGTGCCGAACAGCGACGCGGAGGCCGAGGCCGCGCTGCGCCGGATCATGCTCGCGCGCGAGTTCGGCGCCGCCGGCGATGAGGTCGTGATCGAAGAACGGCTGGAGGGCGAGGAGGTCTCGCTGCTGGCCTTCACCGACGGCGTGACCGTGCGCGCCATGCCGCCCGCCCAGGACCACAAGCGCCTGCTCGACGGCGACCGCGGCCCGAACACGGGCGGGATGGGCGCTTACGCCCCGGCCCCGTGCGCGCCCGCCGCGCTGGTCGACGAGGTGATGCGCCGCGTGCTGCAGCCGGCGGTGGATGGCCTGCGCGCCGAAGGGCGTCCGTTCGTTGGCTGCCTGTACGCCGGCCTGATGCTGACGCGCGCCGGCCCGCGCGTGCTGGAGTTCAATTGCCGTTTCGGGGACCCGGAGACGCAGGCCCTGCTGCCGCTGCTGGAAAGCGATCTGCTCGAGGTCGCGCTGGCGTGCGCCGAGGGCCGATTGGGCGCGCTTGAGATCCGCTGGAAACCCGGCGCGGCGGCGTGCGTGGTCCTGGCATCCGAGGGCTATCCCGGGGCCTGCCCGACCGGCCGCACGATCACGGGCCTCGACGCGCCGCTCACGGATGCGGTCGTGTTTCACGCCGGCACGCGGCGCGTGTCCGCCGGCACGCAGCGCGTGTCCGCCGGCACGCAGCGCGTGGACGACAAGATCATCACCGCCGGCGGCCGCGTGCTGGCCGTCACGGGCTGGGGCGCGGGCCTGCCGGAGGCCCTGCGGGCCGCCTACGCCGCCGTGCGCCAGGTCCACTTTGACGGGAAACAGTATCGCCGGGACATCGGCTGGCGCGCCGTCGCCGCCCCGGTTGAACGCCCGCCCACACCTTAGAGGCCCAGCATGCCGCGTCCGCTACGCTCCCTGACCGTGATCGCCATCGCCTTCAGCCTGTTGCTCGCCGCGTGCCTCGACGAGGCGGCGCTGCGCGAACTCGAGTCCGCGCTGGCCACGGAGGAGGCCGCCATCCTTCAGACCGAGGCCGCCGGCGTCGCCGAAGAGCCGGCCACGAGCACGCCGCGCCCGCCGGCGCCCACCCGCACCCCGGCGCCGGCCGGCGCCGGAGGCTCGACGACCCGCCCGAACCAGACCTGGACCGTCATGCTGTACCAGAACGCCGACGACGAGGTGCTGGAACAGGATATTTTCATCGACCTGAACGAGGCCGAGCGCGTCGGTTCCACCGACCGGGTGCGCCTCGTGTCGCAGATCGACCGCTACCGCGGCGGCTTCCGCGGCGACGGCGACTGGGACAGCACGCGCCGCTATTTCATCCGGCAGGACGATGACCTTTACCGGCTCGGCTCCGAGCCGGCGGCCGAGGGCGAATCCAACATGGCCGACGGCGAGACCCTGGTGGACTTCGTCCGCTGGGCGGTGGAGAACTACCCGGCGGACAAGTATGCGCTGATCCTGTCCGACCACGGCATGGGATGGCCGGGCGGCTGGAACGACCCGACGGCGCGCGGCCAGGGGCGCGACGACGTGCCCATCGCGCGCGCCTTCGGCGACCTGCTCTACCTGATGGAACTGGATCGCGCCCTGGCGCAGGCGGTGCGCGAGACCGGGATCGGCCAGTTCGAATTGATCGGTTTCGACGCCTGCCTGATGGCGCACGTCGAGGTCTTTGCCGCCGTGCAGCCCTACGCGCGCTACGCCGTCGCTTCGCAGGAGGTGGAGCCGGGCCTGGGCTGGGCCTACGCCGCCTTCCTGAACGAGCTCGTCAACAACCCCGGCATGGACGGCGCGGCGCTGGGCCGGGCCATCGTGGACACCTACATCGTCGCGGACGAGCGCGTGGTGGACGACGAGGCCCGCGCCGATTACACCGGCCGGCGCCTGTCCGCTGAGGCAGTGGCGCAGGCCACCGCCGCCTCGGCCACGCTCTCGGCCGTGGACCTGGAGCGGCTCCCGGCCGTCCTCCAGGCCCTGGACGAGTTCGCGCTGAGGCTGGGCGAGGCGGACCCAAGCCTGGTGGCGCGCGCGCGCCGCTACGCGCAGTCTTTCGAAAGCATCTTCGGCGAGGCGGCGCCGCCCAGCTATATCGACCTGGCGCACTTCGCGGCGCTGGCCGCGCAGCAGACCGGCGACGCCGCCGTGACCGACGCCGCCAAAGCCCTGCTCGCCGCGATGGGAGATGCCATCCTGGCGGAGACCAGCGGCCCGGAACGGCCCGGCGCTTACGGGATGTCCATCTACTTCCCCAACTCCGATCTGTTTCGCGCCTCGCTGTCGGGTTACGCGTCGTACACCTCCGTCGCCCAGCGCTTCGCCGACAATTCTCTCTGGGACGATTTCCTGGTGGCGCACTACACCGGCCGGCCGCTCACCCGGACCGTGACGCTGCCCACGCCGGCTCCGGAGGCGGCCGGGGTGGCGCCCGGCGCCGGGACGATCACGCTCGATCCGATCGAGCTCTCGGCCGGGATCGCCACGGCCGACCAGCCCGTCATCCTGACCACGCAGGCCACCGGTGAGAACATCGGCTTCATCTACCTGTTCGTCGGCTACTACGACGAGGCGCGCAACGCGCTGAAGTTCGCCGACCAGGATTTCATCGAGGGCGACGCGACCCAGGCGGTGGACGGCGTCTTCTACCCGGTCTGGGACGGCCCCGAGATCCCGATCGAGTTCGAGTGGACGCCGACGCTGTACGCCATCGACGACGGGACGCGCCAGGTGCAGGCGTTGCTCAACCCGGAGGGCTACGGCGCCACCGCCGAGGACGCCACCTTCTCCACCGACGGGAGGTATGTCTTCGCCTCCGGCGAGAAGCGCTATGCCCGCGTGATCTTCGACGGCCGCGGCGACCTGCGGGCCGTGTTCGGCTTCACGGGCGCGGATGGCACGGGCGCGCCCAGCGAGATCACGCCGCAGGCCGGGGACCGGTTCATCCTGCTGGACACGTGGTACGACCTGGCGACCGAGGCTTACTACACGACCGAGGGCGAGACGCTGACCTTCGGCGCGACGCCCTGGACGTGGTTCGCCATCGACGCCCCGCCCGGCCGGTACAACCTCGGCTTCATCGTCGAAGACCTGGATGGGAATTACTCCGAAGCGTATGTGGATGTGGAAGTGAGATGAGTTCTTACAATCTCTCCGGCGTCTCCATCGACGCCGGCAACCGCGCCGTCGAACTGATGCGCGACGCCGTGCGCGCCACCTACGGCCCGGAGGTGCTGGCCGGCCTCGGCGCGTTCGGCGGCCTGTTCGACGCGAGCGCGCTCAAAGACCTGCGCGCGCCCGTGCTCGTCGCCTCCACTGACGGCGTCGGCACCAAGATCAAGCTCGCGGCCCAGGCCGGGCGCTACGACGCCATCGGCCAGGACCTGGTCAACCACTGCGTCAACGATATCCTGGTCCAGGGCGCGCGGCCGCTGTTCTTCCTGGACTACATCGCCTCGTCCCGGATCGACCCGGCCCAGGTCGCCGCCGTGGTGGGCGGCGTGGCGGCGGCCTGCCGGGCGGCCGGCTGCGCGCTGCTCGGCGGCGAGACGGCTGAGATGCCCGGCGTCTACCAGCCGGGCGAGTTCGACCTGGCCGGCACGATCGTGGGCGTGGTGGAACGGGACGCGGTCCTGCCCCGGCCGGACCTGGCGCCCGGCGACGTGCTGATCGGGCTGCGTTCGTCCGGCCCGCACACCAACGGCTACTCGCTCATCCGCCGCGTCTTCGACGGGGTCCCGCTGGACGCCGTTTTCCCGGAGCTGGGCGCGCCGCTCGCCGACGTGCTCCTGGCCCCGCACCGTTCCTACCTTCCCCTCCTGCACACCGCCCTCCGCCAACGGCCGACGGCCATCAAGGCCCTGGCCCACCTCACCGGCGGCGGCTTCGTCGAGAACCTCCCGCGCATCCTGCCCGAGGGCCTCGGCGCGGTGGTGCGCGCCGGGAGCTGGCCGACGCCGCCCGTGTTCCGGCTTATCCAGCAGCGCGGCGGCGTCGGCGACGACGAGATGCACCGGGTCTTCAACATGGGGATCGGCATGGTGATCGTCGCGGCCCGCGCCGACGCCGACGACCTGCAGGCCGCCCTGCCCGAGGAAAGCTTCGTCATCGGGGAGCTGATAGCCGGGGAAAGGAAAGTGACCTTGCGATGAGCGCGCCGCCCCGGAACACCCTCGCCCGGCTGGTCGTCCTGATCTCGGGCCACGGCAGCAACCTGCAGGCCATCATCGACGCCTGCGCCGCGCGCGAACTGCCGGCGCAGGTCATGGCCGTCATCTCCAACAAGGAGAACGCCTTTGGCCTGATGCGCGCGCACAACGCCCTGATCCCGGCTATCTACAAGCCGCGCCGCACGACGCAGACCCGCTTGGAGTATGACGCGGAGCTGGCCGAGCTGGTGGCCTCGTTCGAGCCGGACTGGGTGGTGCTGGCGGGCTGGATGCGCCTGCTCTCCATGCATTTTCTGGGGCGTTTCCCGGACCGGGTGCTCAACCTGCATCCGGCCCTGCCCGGCGCGTTCCCGGGCGTGCGCGCCATCGAAAGAGCCTACGACGCCTACCGGCGCGGCGCCATCGCCCACACCGGCGTCATGGTCCACCTGGTCCCGGACGAGGCCGTGGACGCCGGGCCCGTGCTGGCTGAGGAGATCGTGCCCATCCGGCCTGAGGATACCCTGGCGGACCTGGAGGCCCGCATCCACGCCGTCGAGCACCGCCTGCTGGTGGCAACCCTCCGGCGCCTGTGCGCCCCGCCGCCAGACTGAAATCGCTCGCACCGGCCGTCTGCCCCCTGCCCCCGCCACCGGCTCCCGTGAATCTCCTTTTCCTCGCCCCCCAGCTCCCTTACCCGCCGCGCCAGGGGACCGCGCTCCGCAACTGGGGCCTGATCCGCCACCTCAGCCAGCGCCACACCATCACGCTGCTGACCTTCACCGACGAGGCCGCCTCCGCGATCCCGCCCGAGCTGACGGCCGTTTGCGCGCGCGTCCGCGCCGTGCCGGTGCCCCGCCGGACCCGCGCCGAACGTCTGCGCGCGCTCTTCTCGCCGCACGCCGACCTCGCGCGCCGGCTATGGTCGCCGGCCTTCAGCCGGCAACTGGCCGACACGGTTCGCGCCGCGTCCTTCGACCTGGTCCAGATTGAAGGCCTGGAGATGGCGCCGTATCTGGCCGCGATCCCGCCCGGCCCGCGCCGCCTCTACGACGCCCACAACGTCGAGCACATGCTTCAGCGGCGCGCCGCCCGCGTCGACCTGGCCCGCCCGGCGCGCTGGCCGGCCGCGCTCTACTCGTGGCTCCAGTGGCCGCGCCTGAAGCAGCTCGAAGCCTGGACCTGCCGCCAGGTGGATGCTGTGACGTGCGTCTCAGCTGAGGATGCCGCCAGCCTGCGGGCGCTGGTCCCCGGCCTGGAGCCGTGCGTCATCCCCAACGGCATCGACGTCGCCGGCTATGCGTCCTTCCTCGCGCCGGCCCCCCCGCCCGACGACGCCCGGCCGGCGGCCGTCATCTTCACCGGCAAGATGGACTACCGGCCGAACATCGACGCCGTGCTGTGGTTTGCGGCCTCGGTCTGGCCGCGCGTGCGCGCCGCGCAGCCGCAGGCCCGGTTCATGATCGTCGGGCAGAAGCCGACCCCGGCGGTTCAGGCGCTGGATGGACGGGACGGGATCACAGTGACGGGCGCCGTGGACGATGTGCGCCCGCTGATGGCGCAGGCCGCCGTGTTCGTGGCGCCGCTGCGGATGGGGGGCGGCACCCGCCTCAAGCTGCTCGAGGCGATGGCGCTGGCGCGCCCGGTGGTGTCGACCACCCTCGGCGCCGAGGGGTTTCCGGTGCAAGCCGGGCGCGAGCTGCTCCTCGCCGATGCGCCGGCCGATTTCGCCCGGGCCGTGCTGCGCCTGCTGACGGATCCGGCTGAAGCGCGGCGCCTCGGCCTCGCCGGGCGCGACTTCGTGCAGGGCCGCTACGATTGGAGCGCCCTCCTCCCGAACCTGGAGGCTGTCTACCGGCGGCTGAGGGCCCCGGCCGGCGCGGGGTGAGAGGTCCGAGCGGTCAGCGCGGCGCCAGCGCCGAAGCCGCGCCCGTAGCGGCGGGCAGCACCCATTGCGGAAAGGCGCCCAGCAACAGGACCAGAAGGACGCCGGCGCTGAAAGCCGCTTTGCCCAGCCGGCTTTCTTCAGGCTGGATGACGTCGTCCGGCGATTTGGGCGTGGTCAGCGCGGCCAGGCCGCGCATGATCACGACTCCGACGCTGGTCATGGCGGCCAGCAGGATAGCGGCCAGCGCGGGCGTCTGCTCCATGAGCAGGCGCAGCAGCGCCCAACGCGGCGGGAAACCGGCCATCAACGGCAGACCGACGAGCGACAACATCCCCATCGCCACCGCCGTCACGGCGAAGGGGTGCCGCCAGCCCAGACCGCGCAGGGCTTCAAATGAACTGTCGGCCGCCGAGCGCCGCAGCTCGTCCAGCCCGACCGCCCACAACCACATCCCCAGGCCGCGCAACGCCAGCGCCGCCAGAGCGGCCTCCACCCCGGCCAGGGTCCCCAGCCCAATGGCCAGCAGGACCGCGCCGATCTCGATCACCAGCGCATAGCCCACGCTGCGCCCGAGGTTCTGCTGCCCAAAGACGAACAAGGCCCCCAGGCCCACCATCGCAAACCCCGCCAGGGTCAACATGTTGTAGACTAGCGGGTTCCCGCCCAGCCAGGCTTCAGTCGCCAGGAGCTTCAGGGTCAAAAAGACGATCGGGACGCGCATAACCGTCGTGACAAACGCCGTCGCCAGCGGCGGCGCGTGTTCGGCCACGACCGGGACCCAGCTGTGGAACGGCGCCACGCCCAGCAGGATGGCCAGCCCGGCCGCCAGCGAGTAAGTGGCCAGCGTCAGGAGCTGCGGGTCCTGCGGGTTGGCCGCGCTCGTCTCCACCAGCCAGCCCGTGAACAGGATGAAGGGCATACCCAGCGTCGTATAGGTCAGATAGCGCAGCGCGCCGCGCGTGTCGGGGTGCGCCTGGTCCGCCAGCATGAACACGGCCAGCGCCGCCGCCAGCTCCAGGAAGATGGCGGCGAACAGGAACGGGCGGACAAAAAGCGCCGCCGCCAGCAGGCCCAGCGCGGCCGTGCCGGCGGCCAGGAAGAAACGCCCCTGCGGGCGCAGGGCGGCGCCAAAGAAGACCAGGCCGGCCAGCAGAAAAATCTGGCCCAGCGCGCCGCGGTCGGCGGCCTCCATGACGAAACGCCGTCCCAGCACGCCAAACGAATCGCGCAGGAACGGCGCCGCCTCCAGCGGCAGCCAGACGGCCAGCGCGGCGCCGGTCAGAGCCGCGCCGATCGCCACCGTTACTTCGGCCGCCCGCCAGCCGCGCTGCCGGCAGACGTAGACCGCCGCCGCCGCCAGCCACGGCAGCGCCAGGAAGATCATGGGCGCCGGGATCATTCGCTGGCGCCTTTCCCGGCGTAGGACAGCAGCGCCAGGTGGCTCACCGCCAGCGCCACGCCGAAATTCACGCCGGCCAGCATGGCCACCACCGTCAGCGACCTCTCCACCGGCGCATACAACAGCTCGAAGCCGTTCAGGACCATGAGCAGACCGATACCGGCGTTCATCGGCTCCTCGCTCAACCCCAGCCCGAGCAGGCCGAGCACAATCAGCAGGACCGCCGCCAGGTTGAGCTCCAGCGGCAGGTCCACCAGGGCCAGGCCAGACTCGGTCACCAGATACCACGTCGCCACGGAGGCCAGGAGCAGCGCCGCCACCCGGAACGGCAGGTTGGTCTGAAGCTCGATCCGGCGCCACGCCGGCCGCTCGTCGCCGGCCCGGACCGCCTCGCCGGCGCGGCGCGCGGCCGACACCTCGGCCGCCGTCAGGTTCAACATGACCACCACCAGCAGCCCGACGGCCGCTTTGACCGCCGCCACCTGCCAGATGACGGATTGGGCGATGATCAGGGCCGTCAGCACATATTGGATCGCCAGAATCGCCAGGCGCAGACGCCACTGCGTGGTCAACGTCAGCGCGGCCACGGTGATGAACACGCCGACCAGGGCCGGCAGAGACAGCGACGACAACCGTTCCGTCATCCTCGGAACAACAGCATCACGGCCAGGGCGACGACCAGCGCCCAGAGCAACGCCCCTTCGCCTTCGAGCACGCCGGCCAGGTGGAACATCAACCGGTCCACGACGCGAACCGCACCCCACGCCAGCCGGTAGAGCCAGTCCAGGCGCAGCAGCGCAGTCACAAACTGCGCCGCCGACTCCGTCCGGCCGCGGACAACGGTCTCAAAACGCCACAGACCTGCGCCCGCCAGGGCCGCCGCCAGGCTCACGCCCAGGGCGATCCAGTTCGGGGCTGCTTCCAGGCCCAGCACGCCGGCGTGCGCGACCCCCATAATCCCGCCGAACTGCTCCACTGCCACGCCCGGCAGCACCCCGAACACGCCCAACAACGCCAGCCCGGTCACATACCCGGCCAGCCCGGGCGCCCCGCCCTCAATCGGGTCCCCCGGCCAGGCGACCGCCCGCAGCAGGCCGCCGACCAGGACGGCCTGCGCCACAACGACCCCGGCCAGCGCCAGCCACAAGGCCCAATGCCCGGGATCGAGCAGGCGGCTGTATAACACGTTGAGACCCACAAAACCCACCGTCGCCGGGACGCCGGCCAGTATAGCCACGCCCAGGCCGGGCAAAACGGACGCCCATGGACGCAGTTCATCATAGCCATTCGCCAGAAAAACCAGGGCGCTGCCGAGCAGCAGCGTCAGGGTCTGGGCAATCACGCCGCTTAACGCCTGGGCCCCGCCCCACAGCCCCACCAGGAGCGCCAGTCCCGATTGAGCGATGACGACAAAGGTCAGGCCCTGACGCGGCTCCGGGCTGCTCCACAACTGGGCGCTGCCGACTAAGAGCGCGGCCACGCCGAAGGCGGTCAACCAGGGTCGCAGGCCTTCCGCAAACCCAAACGCCGCCAGGCGCGCCACCGCCATGAGCGCCACCGCCGCCGGGATGAGCCGCAGCAGCAATCCCAGACCCTGACGGATGTTCGCCTCCACCGGCAGGCCCAGGTGCAGTGGGAACAGGCCCAGGCGGAACACGGCCGCCAGCGTCATCAGCAGCGCCGAGCCCGGCGCCGTGATCGCGGCGTGCAGCGTCAGGTCCACGCGCTCCCGGCTGACCAGCAGGGCCGCCGCCAGCGCAAACAGCGTGCCGAGCGAGTTGAAGGTCAGATGCAGGGCCGCCTGCGGCTGGACGCCTTCGCCGCGCGCCAGCAGGATCAACGTCAGGAAATAGATGAAATCGAGGCCGGCCCAGGCCATCACGAGGGTCACCAGGTTATCGGCAAACAGCGCCGCCAGGCCGGCAAAGGTCAAGAGCAGGCTGGCCGCCCGGGGCGCCAGCCGCTGGCCGCCGGGCCGGGCCAGGCCGGTGAGCAAGGCCGCCAGGCACATCATGGTCGTGGCCAGAGCCGGCAGCCAGGCGGCGCCGTCCACACTCAACTGCAAATTGTTGCGGAGCAAACCGACCTGCCCCCAGGCGGACAGCTCGGCCTGGACCGGCAGCCTCCAACCTAACACCAGAGTCGCCAGACAGGCGAGCGCAGCCGTGATGGCGGCGCTGCCCCCGGCGTAGGGGAAACGCGGAGACAGGCTGACGAGCAAGACAGCCGTGCCGGCCAGCAACAGGCCAAGCGGGATCAGCGGAGACATGCAAACAAGGCGGGCCGGGACAAAAAAGCGAACCAAGCGGCTCGCGTCGTCATTCTAGCACAGAAGACCGGCCGGATCGCTGTGCTACAATCCGCATCTATGACCGACGACGCCACGCCGCCGACGCCGCGGCCATCTCAGACGGCTGGCCCGGTGCCAGCCGTCATCTGGTACACGCTGACCGGGATCACCCTGGCGCTGACGGCCTGCGCCTGCGCCTACCTCACCCTCGTGTTTCTCAACCCCCAGACCGTCCTCAACCCGCTGCCGCCGCCGACCCGGACGCCGTGGGTGGCCACGCCCGGCCCGACGGCGACGGCGACGGAGCCGCCGACCATGACGCCAAGCCCCACGGCCGCCGCAACGCGGCCCACCCCGACGACCGGCGCGACGTCAGCCGGCGCTGGGGGCGCTGGACCTGCGCCGGCCGGCGCGACGGCCAGCCCAACGGCCACCTCCACGCTGACCCCGACTGCGCCGGCGGCCGGCGCGACGTCGGGCGCGGAGACGCCCACCGCCACGGAGACTGCCACGCCGGCGGCGCCGACAGAAACCTCCCTGCCGCAGGGCTACGGCTACCCGGCCACGCAGGTGCCCGAGCCGACCGGCTATCCCTCACCATGACATCGCCGCCGCCCCTCATCCTGGGGCTGATCTCCGACCTGTTTTTTATGGCGCCGATCGAGACCACGGCGCGTGCGCTGGGCTTCGAGATGCGCTGGATCGAGCGCGGCGACATCGTCGAAGCCGGGGCCCCCCACGCGCGCGGGCCTGGGGAGCCGCTCAGCGGACGCGGCGCGGCCTTTGTCCGCCAGGTGGTGGAGTGGCAGCCGGCGCTGGTCCTGGTTGATCTGAGCAATGACGCCCTCCCCTGGGAGGTCTGGATCGCGTCGCTGAAATCATCGCCGGCCACGCGCCGCATCCCGGTCGTGGCCTTTGGCCCGCACATCGACCTGGCCCTGCGGGCGCGCGCCGAAGACGTCGGCTGCGATGTGATCCTGGCCAGGAGCGCGCTGATGCGCTCACTGCCAGAGTGGTTGCAGAAGCATGCGCGCCGCGTGGACGCCGCCGCCCTGGAAGCCGACTGCTGCGCGCCGCTCTCAGCGCCGGCCCGGGACGGGATTGCGCTTTTCAATCGCGGGGAGTTCTTCGAGGCGCATGAAGCGCTTGAGCATGCCTGGAACGCCGAGCCCGGCCCGGCGCGCGAGTTGTATCGCGGCCTGCTCCAGGTGGCCGTCGCTTATCTTCAAATCGAACGCGGCAACTACAACGGCGCGCTCAAGATGTTCCTGCGCCAGCGGCAGTGGCTGGACCCGCTGCCGGATGTCTGCCGCGGCGTCGACGTGGCCCAATTGCGGGCCGACGCCCGGGCGGCGCGCGCCGCGCTGGAAGCCCTCGGGCCGGAGCGCATCGCGGAATTCGATCGGGGTCTCTTCAAGCCGCTCAAAATGATGGATAGCGCTGATCCATAGAGGCAGGCCCCCTCGCGCTCACTCAACCTACGTCAACGGCCATTCGGAGACCGTATTTCGTCGAGGCGCTATGCTCTTACAACACAAAGTCGCCGTCGTTACCGGGTCCGGCCGCGGCCGGCGCTAGCCCCATCCCCTTCGTCGAGGCGCTATGTTCTTACAACACAAAGTCGCCGTCGTTACCGGGTCCGGCCGCGGCATCGGCCGCGCCATCGCGCTGCGCCTGGCGGCGGACGGCGCCGACCTGGTCGTCAACTTTTTCCGCAACCGCGCGCCGGCTGAGGCGACGGCGGCCGAGGCGCAGGCGCGCGGGCGCCGCGCCGTGGTGGTCAAAGCCGATGTCGGCACGCCGGAGGGCATCGAGGCCCTCTTCGCCGAGGCCGAGAAGGCGTTCGGCGGCGTGGATATTCTGATTAACAACGCCGCCTCCGGCTATAACCGGCCGGTGATGGAGCAGAAAATCAAGGGCTGGGACTGGACGATGAACATCAACGCCCGCGCGGCGCTGTTCTGCGCCCAGCGCGCGGCGCCCGGCATGGCGGCCCGCGGCGGCGGTCACATCGTCAGCGTGTCCAGCCCCGGCTCGTTTCGCGTCCTGCCGGACTACGTGGTCGTCGGCGCCAGCAAGGCCGCGCTGGAGGCGGTGACGCGCTACCTGGCCGTCGAGCTGGCGCCGCAGAACATCGTCGTCAACGCCGTCTCGCCCGGCATCGTGGCCACCGACGCGCTCAAACATTTCGCCACGATGCGCCAGGCCGATGTGCTGGACAAGATTGCGGCCGGCACCCCGGCCGGCCGCGTGGTCACGCCTGAAGACGTCGCCGGC
>DAOUAB010000125.1:0-13288 GCA_034434015.1 Anaerolineales bacterium | reverse complement strand
GGCACCAGGCGCACGCGCACCGGCTCGGTCAGCAGCGCGTACTCCAGGCGCTCCACGTCGGCGAAACGCTCGAACGGCAGGGCGACGATGACCTCGTCCACCGCGTGCCGGCGGACCAGGGCCGGGACGTCGTCGATCCCGCCCAGGACCGGGAGGTCCACGTCCTCCGCCGCCGCGCCGGCGGCCGGCGCCGGGGCCGCATCCGCGACGCAGCCGACGATGTGGACGGTGTCGCGCAGGCGGTCGCGCAGGGCGCGCACGACCGCCGCCGTCGCGGGGCCGGCGCCCACCAGCAGCACGCGGAGGAAAGCCCGGCCGCGGCGACGGGCCTCCCGCAGCCACACGCCCACGCCCAGCCGCAGCCCGGTCAGGGCCGCCAGCTGCAGGACGAAGAAATACACCACCAGCAGGCGCGATACCTCGCGGAAGGAGAAATACAGCAGACCGGCGAAGACGAAGGTGGCTACGGCCCCGGCCTGGATCAGGACCGGCAGGTGCCCGGCCGGCGACGCGCCGTGGCGCATGTCGTAGACCGAGAGCCCCCAGAACGTGACCGGGAAGATGACGCCGACGGCCAGGTGCAGCCACGGGTTGAGGAGCGAGGCGCCGGTCAGGGCGCCCAGCGGCTCGCCCCACGGCAGGGTCCGCCGCAGGAAATCGGCGGCGAGCAGGGCCGCCTGGACCGCGACCGCGTCGGCGATGAGCAGGAAAACGGCCAGCCGCCGGAGACGCGCGAACATGCCCGGATTATAGGCGAAATAAAGGAGCGGGCGTCTGGCGCCCGCTCCGTCATATCGCCCGGGGCGTCAATCCCGCAGGTAGTCGCGCAGCTTGCGGCGGTGGGTGGGGTGGCGCAGGCGGCTGAGGGCCTGGGCCTCGATCTGGCGCACGCGCTCGCGCGTCACGCCCATCTTCTTGCCCACCTCCTCCAGCGTGTAGCTCTCGCCGTCCAACAGGCCGTAGCGCAGCTGCAGGATGCGCACCTCGCGCGGCGGCAGACCGTTGAGCACATCCTGGATCTGCTCGCGCAGCAGGTTGTGCGTGGCGATCTCGACCGGCTCGGGCGAGTCTTCGTCCTCGATGAAGTCGCCCAGCACCGAGTCCTCTTCTTCATCGGTCGGCGTCTCCAGCGAGAGCGGGCGGCGCGCGATCTGGATGATGGACTCGACCTTCTTGGGCGTCACCTTGAGGGCGTCGCCCAGCTCCTCGATGCTCGGCTCGCGGCCCAGCTCCTGGGTGAGCTGATGCGAGACGCGCAGCATCTTGTTGATCTGGTCGCCCATGTGCACGGGCACGCGGATGGTGCGGCCCTGGTCGGCGATGGCGCGCGTCACCGCCTGGCGGATCCACCAGGTGGCGTACGTGCTGAACTTGTGGCCGCGATGGTAGTCGAACTTCTTGGCCGCCCGGATCAGGCCGATGTTGCCCTCCTGGATCAGGTCCAGGAACGGCACGCCGCGCCCGATGTACTTCTTGGCCACGCTGATCACCAGACGCGAGTTGGCCGTGATCAGGTGCTCGCGGGCGGCCATGCCGTCGGCGATGATCAGGTCCAGCTCCTTGCGCTTCTTGGGCAGCACCCCGCCCTTGGCCAGCCGTTCACGCGCGAACTTGGCCTTCTCAATGCGCTTGGCCAGCGAGACCTCTTCGGCCGCCGTCAGCAGCGGGACGCGCCCGATCTCCTTCAGATACAGGCCGATGGTGTCGTCGGCGTCGATGGCCGAGAGGTAGGAGTCGTCCTCCTCCACCTCGCGCACCAGGTCGGACTCGAGCTCGGCCTCGGTCTCCTCCATCTCCTCGTCCGACGGCTCCTCGACGTCGACGCTGTCCAGCACCTCGATGCTGGCGGCCAGGAGGGCGGCGTGGGCCTCGTCCAGCTGGTCAATGTCGCGCTCGGCCTCCGGGAAGAACTTCAGGATATCGTCGTACGTGACGAAGCCTTTCTGCTTCCCCAGGTCCACGAGCTGCTGGATCGCCGTGTACTCCTCCTCGCCGCCGAACTCGTCAATGACGGCCGGGGCGGCCTTCATGTCGTCGTCCTGGGTGAGCTCGGCCAGCAGCGAGTTGGGCTCGTACAGGCTCTCAGCTTTGCGCGGCTTGGGGGGCTTGGAGGGTCGTGACTCGCGCCGCCCTTCGCTCTGGGTGACCTTCGCCTTGGGCGGGTTGGATTTGGTGTGTTGCTTCGATTTCTTAAGGTCTGCCATGGTCACGTTAGAGAATATCTCCGTTTTTTGATTCACGCAACTATTAACAAATTCAAAACAAAAATGGGCCTGACAGCGCGCCTCCGCCCGTCAGGCCCGCAAGGATCAACCTTATGACTATGGCGAGGGCGTCAGGGTGGCCGTAGCCGTGATCTCCGCCCCCGGTGTTATGGTGACTTCAGGCGTCGCCGTCGGCGGGACAGGTGGTGATTCGATCCAGCCGATGATCGGGTCCAGGCTGAACTGGCTGAGGACGTAGAGCGCCGGGTCGCCGTCCTTCATGGCGTAATACGCGTTGCCCGTCGGGACCAGGTCCCCGACCGAGAGTTTGAGCGCGCCGCCGTCCACCAGGCCGATCTGAATGACATAAGTCGGGCTGGTGACACCGAAGTTGGCCAGGTCCATCGTCGGCGTCAACGTGTTCTGATACGTCAGCCCCACGAGCGTCGCCGCGTTGCCGGCGGCGGCCACCTGATCGGCCGGCTGGGCGGCCGGCTCGGTGATGGTCCAGGCTGCGGTCGCGTCGGCGCGCCCGAACGCCAGCGTCCGGGCCTGGGCGCGGTCCTCGACGCGGACCGTCAGGATCTGGTCGGCCGTGACGCCGGCCCAGAGCGAGCCGGACCGTGTGACGGCGGGGGTGGGTGTGGCATTGGTGGCGGCCTCGTCGGCCGGGCGCTGGACCAGCAGCACGTACAGTAGCAGCGCCGCGAAGACCACTACCAGGATGAGGGTTGTGTTGCGATTCATACCGGTTAATCAACGGCGCACGCGCCGGCGCGCCGGTCGGCGGCCGCGCCAGGTCGCGGAGTTATTTGTGCCGTCGGCGGACAAACCAGACCACCCCGCCCAACACCAGGACCGCGGCCGGCATGGCGATGAGGGTGACGAAGCGGATGGCGTTGATGGTCAGCGCGTCGAACAACTGCAGGGTGCGCTGCGTGGCGGTCTTGGGCACGATGTTGATCAACTGCTCGTCGCGCGCCGCCCAGTTGACGGCGTTGACGAACAGGTCGGCGTTGGCCGAGCTCGGCGTGGAGGCGAAGGCGTTGCGGGCGAAGTCGGCGTCGCCGAACACCACCACCCGCGCCGCGCGGCCGCTGGCCTGCGCCCCGACGGCCAGCGTCACCGGGCCCGTGGTGTCGCCCTCGCCCGCCGATAACTGGGCCTGCGCCGACAGGCTCTCCAGGTCGGTCTCGCCCCACGCCTCGCCGCCGGACACGACCAGCGGCGTGAAGGTGACGCCGGTCGAGCCGGCGTCGGTGGCCAGGCTGCGGGCCACCGGATAGACCGAGGCCACGCCCTGGATGCGTTCAGAGACCGGGCTGTCCGGATAATCGGCATAGACCGGCCAGATCGGGTTCTGGCCCTGCGACGTGAACGCGCTGTTGACTAGGTCCACCACCACATCGTCGCGCAGCGTCACGCCCCAGCTGGTCTGCAGGTAGGTCAGCAGCGGGTCGGGCGGCTGGGGCTGATCGGCGGCCCCGCTGGCGGACTGGGTCTGCACCGCCGGGTCCTTCAGCACGACCAGCGCGGCGTCGGCGTTCTCGGCTAGGTAACGGCTCAGGGTGTCGGCGGCCGGCTGGGTATAGGCCAGCTGTGGGCCGGCGATGATCACGGCGCGCGCGTCGGCCGGCACGGTGTCGGTCACCTGCAGGTTGAGCGTCGCAATCGTGTAGTTCTGCCGTTTGAGCAGATCCACCACCTGCGACAGGCCGTTGTCGCCCGTGTCATTGGGGTCGGCCTCGCCCTGGCCGGTGACGAAGTACAGGGTGCGGCTGGTGGGGTTGGCCAGGCGCACGAGCGCGCTGGTGAGCTCGGTCTCGGAGACGAAGCTGAGCTCCTGGCGCTCGGAGCCCATCTCCAGGATGACCGTGGCGTCGCGGGCGATGTTGTACTCGCGCGCTTTGAGCGGATCGCCGAGCGGGTCGTTGAACTCGTAGGTGAAGTTGCCCTGCGACTCGGCGCGATAGCGCTTGAGCAGCTCCTCGGCGGATTGTTGCTGGCCGAGCGCGTTGGTGGTGTAGAAGCCCACGGCGCGCACCGGCGCCGGCAGCGCCCTGAGCGCCGCCAGCGTCTCCGGCGAAAGCGTATTGCTCTGGTCCTCGGTCAGGTCCCAGCGCACCGGGTTGCGCACGACCAGGTAGTTCACCAGGATGAGGATACCCAGGAAGGCCAGGGTCATCACCAGGGCGTTACTGCCGAAGCGCGCCTGGCGCCCGCCGAACCAGGCCACGACCGCGCCGGGGTTGAACAGCACGGCCAGCACCAGCCCGATCAGGCCGAGCACCAGGCTGACCTGCACGCCGGTGTTGAACTGCTGATAGAGGAGGGCCACCACGGCCGCCGCGAGCAGGCCGACGAGGCCCAGCCCGAGCGCCCACGGGGCGAAACGCTTAAGGGAGGACGACTGCATGGGTTAGCGCCACCTTCGCGACTCGACCACACGGGTGGTCAGGAACAGGAACAGGGCCGTGGCCGAGAGAAAGTAGACCATGTCGGCCAGGTCGATCACGCCGGAGAAGAAGTTATTGTAATAGTGGCTGGACAGGTCGATGTAGTTGATCACGTCGGCCCAGGCGCCGGTCTGGTTCTGGAAGAGCGCGCCGACCAGCCAGAGCACGATGGAGACGCCCATCGTGGCGAAGAAGGCCGCGATCTGGCTGGCGAACAGGCTGGACGTGAACACGCCGATCGCCAGGAAGGCCGCGCACATCAGCAGGAAACCGACGTAGGCGGCCAGGATGGCGCCGCGGTCCAGGCCGGGGCTGGTGAAGGCGTTGGTGATGAGAAAGTACAGGCCGGACAGAAAGACGATCACGGCCGTGAAGGCGAAGGCGGCCAGCCATTTCCCGAGCACCAATTCCCACTCGCGCAGCGGCGCGGTGAGCAGGAGCTCCATGGTGCCGGTGCGCTGCTCCTCGGCCAGCACGCGCATGGTGATGCCCGGCGACAGGAACAGCATCAGGGTCACGAACGGCCCGAAGACCCACTGCACCACCTGCGGCGGGCCGCCGAAGAAGATCGAGCTGTTCAGGTTGATGTTGAAGATGATGCCCAGGATCACCAGGTAGACGAACGCCACCACGTACGCCGCGGGCGAGACGAAGTAGTGGGCGAACTCGCGTTTGGCCATGGTCCAGGTGTTGCGCATCAATCAGCCCTCCTTCGCCGCCGCATCTCCGGCCTCGGCCTGGTCTTCCCGGGTCAGCTCGATGAAGACCTGCTCCAGGGTGGCTTTATCGCGGTGCAGCTCCAGCAGCGGCCAGCCGCCGTTCACCACCGTCTGCGCGATCTTGGCGCGCCCGTCGGTGCCCGGCGCCGTCTCGACCTCGAAGCGGCTCTCGCTCAGGGCGCGGACGTGCGTGACGCCGGGCAGGGCCCGCAGGGCCTCCGCCAGGCCGGCGCCGTCGCCGTCCACCAGCACCTGGATGCGGCCGCCGCCCGCAATCTGGGCGCTCAGGCGTTCGGGCGTGTCCTCGGCCACGATCCGGCCGCCATTAATAATGATGACGCGGTCGCACAGCTCCTGGGCGTGCGCCAGGATATGCGTGGACAGCATCACGGTCTGCTCTTTGCCGATCTGGCGGATCAGCTTTTTGACCTCCATCTGCTCCTGCGGGTCGAAGCCGTCCATCGGCTCATCCATGATCAAGACTTCCGGCTTATGCAGAAGCGCCTGGGCCAGGCCCACCCGCTGGCGCAGGCCTTTGGACAGGTTGCCGATGTACGACTCGGCCCGGTGATCGATGCGCACCAGCTCCATGACCTCGTCCACCCGGTCCTGCCGGCCCGCGATCTGGCGCAGCTCGGCCACGAAATCCAGGTACTGGATGACGGTCATCTCCGGGTAGAGCGGCACGTTCTCGGGCAGATAACCCACCCGTTTGCGGACCTCGAGCGACTCGGTCAGCAGGTCAAAGCCGGCCACCCGGCCCGCGCCCTCCGACGGGGGCATGTAGCCGGTCAGGATGCGCATCGTGGTCGTCTTCCCCGCCCCGTTGGGGCCGAGGAAACCGACGATCTCCCCCTTCTGGGCGTGGAAGGTCAATTGGTCGATGGCCGTGCGCTGGCCATAACGTTTGGTCAGGCCCTGAACTTCGATCATCCGTCCTGCCTTTTGCCTGAGAAGCGTTGACAACAAAAAGCACGCAGTGCCATAAGAGACACTGGGTGCTCTGAAGGCTTCACTATAAGAGATGCGTCAGAACTATACACCCGTTGCGAAAGTCAAGTCAAGATTCACTTAGTTTCCGTTAATGGATTTGACGTCCCCACCCCGAACGGGTAAAATCCGGCCGCAGCGCCCTGAGGACAGGGCGCGTTTTGCGCCCCACCCCGTCTGCAATCTGAGCCGGCCGCCTGGCCGGCGAACTATGCAACTTAGAGAAGGAGTGCCGCATGGGAGATCTGACATCGTTCGAGCAGATTGCCATCTATGCCGTCCTGGGCATCTCGATCCTGGGTCTGGCCTACGCCGTTTTTCTCCGCAACCAGATCCTGCGCGAGGACAAGGGCACGGCCAAGATGCAAGAGATCTGGGGCTGGATCAAGGAGGGCGCCAACGCCTACCTCGGCCGCCAGCTGCGCGCCATCCTGCCCCTGATCGGCATTCTGACCGTCGCCCTGTTCTTCTCGGTCTATATCGTCCCGCCGTTCCCGGAAGCCCTTGAGCACTTCGACAAGATCGGCGTCACGGACGAGGGCCAGGTGACGCTGATCATCGCCTTCGCGCGCGCCATCGCCTTCGTGATGGGCGCCGGCTTCTCGCTGACCGTCGGCCAGATCGGCATGCGCATGGCGGTCGAGGCCAACGTGCGGGTGGCGGCGGAGAGCCGCAAGACCTTCTCGGGGGCGCTGCGCATCGCCTATCGGGCCGGCACCATCACCGGCATGCTCACCGACGGCCTGGGCCTGTTCGGCGGCACGATCATCTTCATCTTCCTGGGCAAGGCGGCGCCGGACGCGCTGCTCGGCTTCGGTTTCGGCGGCACGCTGCTGGCGTTGTTCATGCGCGTGGGCGGCGGCATCTACACCAAAGCCGCGGACGTCGGCGCCGACCTGGTCGGCAAAGTGGAGCAGGGCCTGGAGGAGGACGACCCGCGCAACGCGGCCGTGATCGCCGACCTGGTGGGCGACAACGTCGGCGACTGCGCCGGGATGGCGGCCGATATCTTCGAATCCTACGAGGTCACCATCGTCTCCGGCCTGATCCTGGGCCTGGCGCTGACGGCCATCACCGGCCACAACGAGTGGTTCGTCTTCCCGCTGATCGTGCGCGGCATCGGCGTGCTGTCGTCCATCATCAGCACCTACCTGGTGCGGACGCCCGAGAAGGAGCAGGGCGGCAACGCCATGGCGGCCATCTCGCAGGGCTTCCTGTTCGCGGCCGGCATGTCGGTGGTGATGTTCGCGGCCGCCGGCTGGTATTACATGAGCGTGGTCGCGCAGGGCGCCCCCCTGGGCGAGGTCCCGGGCGGCTGGTGGCGCCCGGTGTTGGCCGTCATCGCCGGCGTGGTGCTGGCGCTGCTCATCGAGCGGGTCACGGAATACTTCACCGGCACCCACGGCGCGCCGGTCAAGGACATCGTCAAATCCATGCGCGGCGGCCCGGCCACCACCATCCTCTCGGGCATGGTGCAGGGCAAAGAGAGCGCGGTCTGGTCCGTGATCACGATCGCGGCCACCGTCTTCGCCTCGATCCTGATTTTCAGCGGCGTGGGCCAGACGCCTGAGCAGCAGGTGGCCTACGTGCTGTATGGCGTGGCCATGGCCGGCATCGGCATGCTCACGCTGACCGGCAACAACGTCGCCATGGACTCCTTCGGCCCGATCTCGGACAACGCCAACGGCATCGGCGAGATGGCGGCGCTGGACGAGAAGGCGCGCCGGATCATGACCGACCTGGACGCGGTCGGCAACACGACCAAGGCCATCACCAAGGGCGTGGCCATCGGCTCGGCCGTCATCGCGGCCGTGGCCCTGTTCGGCTCCTACATCACGGACGTGACGCGCGTGCAGGTGGCCGCCAACGCCGCCGCCCAGGCCGCCGGCCAGGCGCTGCCCTTCACCCGGCTGTTCACCGAGACCGGCATCCGTGTCTCCGTGCCGGAGGTCTTCATCGGCATGCTGCTCGGCGGCGCCCTGCCGTGGATGTTCTCGTCGCTGGCGATCAACGCCGTCAACCGCGCCGCCGGCCTGATTGTGGACGAAGTCCGCCGCCAGTTCCGCGACGGCGTGCTGGAGCCGAAGGACTCGCCCCGGCACAAGGCCCCGGACTACCGCCAGGCCGTGTCCATCTCCACCGCCGCCGCCCAGAAAGAACTGGTCTCGCTGGCGGTCCTGGGGGTGGTCCCGCCGATCCTGGTGGGCCTGTTCCTGGGGGTGGAGGCGCTGGGCGGCTTCCTGGCCGGCATCATCGTCTCCGGCCAGTTGCTGGCCGTGTACATGGCCAACGCCGGCGGGGCGTGGGACAACGCCAAGAAGGTGGTCGAGGACGAGCCGCGCGACCCGAGCCAGAACCTGGGCAAGCACTCCGAGCGCCACAAAGCGGCCGTGGTCGGCGACACCGTCGGCGACCCGCTCAAGGACACGGCCGGCCCGGCCCTCAACCCGATGATCAAGGTCGTCAACCTGGTCTCGGTCATCATCGCGCCCATCGCGGTGCTGTTCGACCCGAGCAACGGCGCCGTGATCGTGACCGGCGTGGTGCTGGCCGGCGCCCTGGTCTGGGCGGTCTGGCGCAGCAAGCAGGAAGCCACCAACACCGCGCTGTAGCCGCGCTTTCCAAACCAGCACGGTTTCCAGAAACGGGGTCGGCCGCGCGCCGGCCCCGTTTTTGTTATCATCGGTCTATGTCCATCGCCTTCATCCCCGTCGCCTCGCCGGCCCACGATTTCCCCGACCACCCGGAGAACGCCGCGCGCCTGCCCGCTATCCTGCGCGCCCTGGACGCCTCGCGGCTGGCCCCGTATCTGACGCAGCTCCCGGCCCGGCCGGCCACCCTCGCCGAGCTCACGCGCGTCCACCCGGCCGGCTATGTCGAGGCCCTGGAGCGCGCCATGGCCGAGGCGCCCGGCTACCTCGACCATGCCCCCACCTACATCACGCCCGAGTCGTTCGCGAGCGCGCGGCTGGCGGCCGGCGGCGCGTTGCGGGCCGTGGACGCCGTCCTGGACGGGGAGGCGGAGGCCGCCTTCGCCCTGGTGCGGCCGCCCGGCCACCACTGCACGCCGACGCGCGCCATGGGCTTCTGTCTGTTCGGCAATGTCGCCCTCGCCGCCCGCCATGCGCAGGCCCGCGGCCGGCGCAAGGTCATGATCGTGGACTTCGACGTGCATCACGGCAACGGCACCCAGGACGCCTTCTATCATGACGCCTCGGTGCTCTTCCTCTCGACGCACCAGCGCGGCATCTATCCCCTCACCGGCGACGAGGCCGAGGCCGGGGCCGGCGAGGCGCGCGGCACCAACATCAACGTCCCCCTGCCCGCCGGGGCCGGCGACGCCGCCTTCGCGCGCGTCCTGAGCGACGTGATCACGCCGGCCGCCGACCACTTCCAGCCGGATTTCCTGCTGGTCTCCGCCGGCTACGACGCCCACTGGCGCGACCCGCTGGCCATGCTCCAGCTCACCACGCGCGGCTACTTCCACCTGGTGCGCGGCCTGCGCGCCCTGGCGCACCGGTATTGCGGCGGGCGGCTGGTCCTGGTGCTGGAGGGCGGCTACGACCTGGAGGCTCTGTCCAGCAGCGTCGTCGCCTCGCTCCACGCGCTCGCCGGCGACGACGACGCCCCGGACCCGCTCGGCGCCGCGCCCTACGGCGAGCCCGACGCCCGCGTCGCCGCCCTGCTGCAACGCCTCCACGCCGTCCACGCGCTCTAACGCCGACCGGGCGACGCGCTTCAGTTCAGTCGGCCGCCTCGACGGCGAACCGCGCCCAGGACCCGCTGGCCCTTCACGCCCCCGCGTTTTCTCCTCCTAACCGGTTGCACATTTCGTTAAACCGTTGCATACTCCTCCTCGGAGAGGGTATTGCCATGGCTGACATCGGGCTGCGCACTTATTTGCACCAGGTCGACGGACTGATCGAGCAGAAACAGCTCGACGAGGCCATCATCCACTGCAAGCACATCCTGACCCATTACCCCAAGAACCTGGAAACCTATCGCCTCCTCGGCAAAGCCCTGCTGGAAAAAGGCCGCCACGGCGACGCCGCCGATATCTTCCAGCGCGTGCTCTCGGCCGTGCCCGAAGACTTCGTCGCTCACGTCGGGATGTCGATCGTGCGCGAGGACGAGGCCAATCAGGAGGCCGCCCTCTGGCACATGGAGCGCGCCTTCGAATCCAACCCCGGCAACACCGCCATCCAGGAGGAGCTGCGCCGCCTGTACGGCAAACGCGACGGCGTCGTGCCGCCGCGCGCCCGCCTCACCCGCGGCGCCCTGGCCCGCCTGTACGTGAAGGGCGAGCTCTACCCGCAGGCCGAGGCCGAACTGCGCGCCGCGCTGGCCGAGGACGCAGACCGGCTCGACCTGATGACCCTGCTCGCCCGCGTCCTGGCCGCCTCCGGCCGCCGGGCCGAGGCCGGCGAAGTGTGCAACACGCTCCTGCAAAAATTGCCGTACAGCCAGGAAGGCAACCGCATCCTGGCCGAGATCTTCATGGCCCAGAACCGCCTGGAGGACGCCCGGCCCTACCGCCAGCGCCTGGAGGCCCTCGATCCGTACGAGGCCTTCGCCGACGGCCACGGCGCGCACACCGTCCGCGACGAGGCCGTGCGCCTGCCGGAGCTGACGCAGACCGCGGAGGAGCTGGCCGCGCCGCCCGAGACGCCGGACTGGGCGACGACGCTCGGCGAGACGCTTGAGACGCCTCTCGCCGCGCCCGCCGCCGACGCGACGTTCGAAGAAGAACCGGACTGGCTCAAGACCGGCACCGGCCGGCTGCACGCCGAGCCCGCCGCGTTTACCGAGGCCGCCGACCTGCCGGCCCCCGGCGATGTGCCGGACTGGCTCAAAGACGTCGAGCCCGTCGCGACGACGCCCGCGCCCGAGTTGCCGGATTGGATGAAGGTCACCACCGGCATGCTGGCTGACACCCCCGAAGAGCCCGGCCAGCCCAAGAAAAAGAAGACCGGCAGCCTCTCGGAGTGGCTCAAGCCGGAAGACCAGCCGGTTGACGAGCAGCCGCTGGCCGGGGCGGAATTGCCGGACTG
Source organism: Anaerolineales bacterium (assembly GCA_034434015.1). Classification (GTDB taxonomy): domain Bacteria; phylum Chloroflexota; class Anaerolineae; order Anaerolineales; family UBA6663; genus SpSt-583. Next base: position 1,868 of record DAOUAB010000125.1, on the reverse strand, counting down.
GATGAAAGACGTGATCCCGGCCGAGACCCTGCCCAGCGCCGGTCCGGCGTTTGGCCTCCCGGAGGACACCAGCACGTCCCGCCTGGACGAGATGCCGGAATGGATGAAAGCGGCGGACCAGGAGACGGCCGCGCTGCCCAACTGGATGACCGGCAAGCTGAGCCCGGAGGCCGGCGAGACCAGCCGCCTGGAAGACCTGCCGGCCTGGATGCGCGATGCGGAGGCCGGGCCTCCCGCCGGCGCGCCAGCCGGAACAGAGGAGGAGTTGCCGGCCTGGATGCGGCGCGAGGCCGAGCCGGCAGCCACCGGTCCCCTGGAAGACCTGGAGCCGGAGGCCCTCCCGGAGTGGCTGAAGGCGGAGCCCGGCGAAGCCCGGCCGCCCTGGATGCCATCGCCAGTTGAAAACGCGCCGGCAGCCAGCGACGAAGCCCTCGCCAGCGAAGAACTGCCGGAATGGTTGAAAGCCGCCGCTCCGGCCGAGATCGCCTTCGCCGAGCCGGAATCGCCGGCGGCCGCGCCCGGCGAGGCGGAGCCAGACGCAGCCCTGCCGGAATGGATGCGGACCCTCTCAGCGGAGACGACCGGCGCAGCCGAAGAAGACGAGGCGCGGCCGGAATGGATGCAGCCGCCTGCGGCGGAAACTCCCGCCTCAGCGCCGGCCGCCGCGCCCGTGGTCGATCTGCCCGATTTCCTGCAGCCTGCCTCGCCCGAGGCCATCGAGCGCGCCAACCAGCCGGTGGATTGGGAGGTCGAGGCGCCCGCACCTGAGGCCGCCCCTGTGGAGGCGACGGGCGTTCCGGATTGGATCAAGGCGATGGCGCCGGATATGTCTGCCCCGTCGCTGCCGATCGCCGAGGAAGACTTGCCGCCGGTGGCGTCCGACGAATTGCCGGACTGGCTCCGGCCAACAGCCGGCGCCGCCGCCGTGGCCGGGATCGCCGCCGGCCTGGCCGCCTCTCAGCCCGAGCCAGCGCCGGGCGAGGGCGAACCGGCTTCAGCCGAAATCCCGGATTGGTTGGCCGCCGCCGGCCAGGAGCCGGCCGCCCCAGCCTCGCCCTCCGACATGCCCGACTGGCTCAAAGCGGTGGAGGCCGAAACCGCTCAGCCCACCCCCTCCTCGGACATGCCCGACTGGCTCAAGGCTATCAGCGCGGAGGCCGAAGCCCCCGGCTTCGCGCCCCCAACGCCCACGCCCGCCGCGGCCGAGGCGGCGCCCGACCTCTCGACCATGGACGCCGACGAAGCCCTGCGCTGGCTGGAGACCCTCGCCGCCCGCCAGGGCGCGGCGCCCGAGGAGTTGATCACCAAACCCGAAGAGCGTCTGGAGCAGGCGCCCGGCTGGGTCGGCGCTCAACCCGAACCTCCATCAGCCGGCGCGCCGCCCGTTGCGCCAGCCTTGCCGGATTGGGCGCGGGCGGAGGAGACAGCGGGCGAAGAGACCTTCGAGACCGTGCTCGACGACGCCAGCGTGCCGGACTGGCTTCGCAAACCCGGCGAGCCCGCGGCTGCCCCGCCCGCCGATTGGCTGCGCGCCCCGCTCGAGCCGGAGCCGCTTGAGCCGCCCGCCGGGGAACCGGCCCTGCCAGACTGGTTAGCCGCCGGCGCCGGCGTGCCCGCCGAGGCTGCACCCGTCGCCCCCACACCCGCAGAGGCCGGGGCCGTCCCTGATCTCTCGACCATGGACGCCGACGAGGCGATGCGCTGGCTGGAGACCCTCGCCGCCCGCCAGGGCGCCGCCGCCGAAGAGCTGATCACGCCGCCGGAAGAACGGCTGGAAGCGCCGCCCGGTTGGGTGACCGCAGAAGCGGCCGGCCCGGTCATGCCGCCCACCGGCCTGCTGCCCGACACCTTCCAGCCGCCGGAGACGC
>DAOUAB010000124.1:0-27954 GCA_034434015.1 Anaerolineales bacterium | reverse complement strand
ACGGCCGTTCGGTGCTGCTGGCGCCGGCCGGGGGAGGCCGATTGCTGGCGACGTTCCCGGACCTGCCGGCCGTGGACGAGGCGGCCAGCGCCGGCCTGGTCCTGGATCGGGTTGATCTGCCGCGCCGGGCCGGCGACCCGCCGTACGTGGCGCTCTTGCTGTCGGGCGGCGCGCCGCGCGGCTTCGAGACGGCCACGCCGGTCCGGCTGGCGAACGGCGCCGAGCTGCGCGGCTGGCGCGCCGGCGAAGTCGGCGGCCGGTTGCGCGTGGCCACTTTGTGGGAGATTGTTGGGCCGATAGAGAGTGGAGATTATCATGTCTTCAATCATCTGCGGACTCCGGAGGCCGCCGACCCGGTCGCCATCCAGGACGCGCCGGCCTCTTCGCCGGAGTGGCGGGCCGGCGACCGCGTGATCGTCTGGGCCGATTTCGACCGGCCGGAGGGCGCCGGGCCGTTCTTCGTTGACGTCGGCATGTACTCCTGGCCCGATATCGCGCGTGTGCCGGCGCTGGACCACGCCGGGGACCCGCTGGCCCCGATCCGGCTTGGGCCTTTGACCCCGCCGTAAGTTGAGAAGAGTGTGAGTATGTTGACCCAACACGCTATGCTGGAGCGTCTGCGCGCCGTGTGCCAGGCCGATGAGCGCGTCGTCGCCGCCACACTTTACGGCTCGTTCGCCGTGGGTGAGGCCGACGAATTTTCGGACGTCGAGTGCGTGCTGTTCTTCCGGCCCGAGGCGTTGGCGGCGCTGGACCGGGAGGCCTGGGCCGCGCAGATCGCGCCGGTGGCGCTCTTCTTCGCCGACGACTTCGGACATTTCACGGCCGTCTTCGAAAACCTGGTGCGCGGCGAGTTTCACTTCGATCCGGCCGACGCCCTGCCGCGCGTGGAGGCGTGGGCGGGCAGCGCCTGGTTCCCGTCGCTGGAGGCCGCCGTGCTGGTGGACCGCACCGGCGAACTCTCGCGCCGAATGGCGCCCCTGATCGGCCGGCCGCCGGAGCGCGATACCCTCGAGACCGTGCGCCGGCTGGCCGCCAATTTCCTCAATCTGGTTCTGTTCGGCGCGAATGTGTTCGAGCGCGGCGAGCTGGCGCGCGCGCTGGAGATCCTGAGCGGGATCAGCCGCTATCTCCAGTGGATGGCGCGGCTGACCGAGGGCGCGACCGCCCACTGGCCGACGCCGTCGCGTGCGTGGGAGCAGGACCTCTCGCCGGCCGCCGTCTCCAGGCTGGCGGCCTGCACGGCGCGGCTGCGGCGCGACGAACTGGCGGCGGCTTATCAGGCGGCGTGGCGCTGGGGTGTCGAGATGGCGGAGCCCCTGTCGGCGCGGCACGCTCTCATCTGGCCCCGGGCGTTGGTCGACCGCCTGGCCGACCGGGTGGCGCGTCTGGCATGAGCGCGTTGCCCACAGCCGGGCTGAGCCGGGGCCGCGAGCTGGCGCTGATCGCCGCCATCCTGGTCCTGGCCGGCGTGCTGCGGATGGGCTGGCCGGGCCTGACCGAGTTCAAGCGGGACGAGGCCGCGCTGTATGGGCTGGCGCTTGACCTTGCGGAGTTCAAGGCGTTCCCGCTGCGCGGCATCGGGTCATCGGTGGGGTTGCCCAATGCACCGGCCAGCGTCTATCTCTTCGCCCTGCCGCTCTTCGTGTGGAAGAGCCCGCTGGCGGCGACGCTGTTCGTGGGCGCGCTCAACACAGCCTCGGTCGGCCTGGCGTACGTCATGGCGCGCCGCTACTGGGGCGTCCGCGCCGCGCTGATCGCGGCCCTGTTCTACGCCGCGGCCCCGTGGGCCGTGCTCTACTCGCGCAAAATCTGGGCCCAGAACCTGCTGCCGCTGTTCGTGGTGGCCTGCATTTTCTCGGCCCTGCTGGCGCTGGTGGAGGGGCGGCGGCGCTGGCTCATCGCGCATCTGGCGCTGCTGGCCGTCATCGCCCAGGTCCACCTCTCCGGCCTGGCCCTGATTCCGCTGACGGCGCTGCTGCTGATCGTCTACCGGCGCAACGTGGATTGGCGCACGCTGGGGTGGGGGGCGCTGGCGGCGGCGGTGATGATCGCGCCCTTCGCCGTTTACGTTTTGATGCAGGGGGGCCGAGGAGCGGAGGGGATAGGGGCGGTATTGATGCGGCCGGCGGTGGTGTCGGCGGACTCGCTCTGGCTGGGGACGCTGGTCTCGCTGGGGCTGGAGGTCCACTCGCTGGCGGGCGCGCTGGCCTTCCGCGACTTCCTGGCCACGGTCCCGGATTTCACGCCCGTGCTTTATCTCGGCGGCGCGCTGACCCTCGGCGGCGCGGTCCTGGCCGTCTGGCGTTGGGCCCGACCCGGCACCGCCCAGGCGACGCGCAACCCGCAATACGAAGCGGGCTTAATCCTCGTCCTCTGGCTCACCCTCCCCATACTCTTCTTCCTCCGCCACGCCACCCCCGTCTACCCGCACTACTTCATCCTGCTCTTCCCGGCCCCATATCTGCTGGCCGGGATCGCGCTGGACGCGGCGTGGGGGCGGCTCCCACGGCTGCGCGCCGGTGTCGCGGCGGCGGCGGGGATCGTCCCCGCCGCCCAGGTCTGGCTGGTGGCCGCGTTGCTGGGCTTCCTGGGCGCGCGCGCCACGCCCGGCGCCTTCGGCGCGCCGCTGGGCCTGATCCTGGCCGTGGCCGACCGCGTGCGGGGGGCGCCGGACGTGGTGGTGGTCAGCGATGGGGCGGACCCGCATGTGGACGAGATGCCGGCCGTGTTTGCTGCCCTGTTGCGCGGGACGCCGCATCGCTTTGTCGATGGCCGGACGACGGCGGTCCTGCCGGCCGGGGACGCGGCCGTGGTCGTCTGGCCGGGCGCGGCGCCGTATCCGGGCGAAGACCTGATCCGGGCCTGGGGCGGCGGCGCGTGGGCGGAGGTCGCGCCGCTGCGGGCCGGGGAGGGCGCGGTGCGGATCGCGCGTTTCGCGGGCGTGGCCCTCGGCCCGCCGCAGCCGCGCGCGGCCTCGGCGTTGCTCGCTAATGGCGTGGAGCTGCTGGGCGGCGGCGGATCGACGGCGACCGGCCTGTGGGAGCTGTGGTGGCGGGCGCCGGACGGGGACGCGGACGCCGAGGACGTCACGATCTTCGCGCACCTGCTCGACGGGGCCGGGCGGCGTGTGTCCCAGGCCGACGTGCGGACATACCCGGTTGCGGGCTGGCGGGCCGGGGACTTGGTGGTCAGTTACTTCCTGCTGGCCGGCGACGGCGCGATGGTCAGGGCCGGCCTGTACGGCGCGCAGTCACTCGCGCCCGTGGACGTGCTGGACGCGGCCGGGGAGCCGGCCGGGCCGTGGGTGGAGTTCCCATGAAAACGATTCTGATCACGGGCTGTTCTTCGGGCTTTGGGCGCGTCACCGCCCTGCACCTGGCCCGGCGCGGCTGGCGCGTCTTCGCCACAGTGCGGAAACCCGCCGACCGTGAGAGCCTGCTGGCCGAGGCATCGGGTCTGCCCCTCGACGCGCTCCTGTGCGACGTGACCGACCCGGCTCAAGTCTCCAGTCTCTTTCAATCCATACGCGCCGCCGCGCCTGCGCTCGACGCCCTGCTCAACAACGCCGGCACAGCCTACCCGGCGCCGGTGGAACTGCTGCCGCTGGACGACCTGCGCCGTCAATTGGAGATTAACGTGGTGGGGCAGGTGGCCGTGATCCAGGCCGCGCTGCCGCTGCTCAAGGCTGCGCGCGGCGTGATCGTCAACGTCTCCAGCATGGGCGGGCGCATCGCCTTCCCGATCACGGGCGCGTATCACGCCAGCAAATTCGCGCTGGAGGCCCTGAGCGACTCGCTGCGGATTGAGCTGGCGCCGTTCGGCGTGCGCGTGGTGGTGCTGGAGCCGGGCGGCAGCCCGACCGCTATCTGGGGGACCGGCGAGGCCAACGCCGGGTCCGTGCTGGCCGACCCCGGCGCGGAGGCGTATCGCCCGCTCATGGACCGCTACCTGCGGCTGGCCCGGGCCTCCGCCCGGAACGGCTTCCCGCCGCAGGCCTTCGCGGACCTGGTGGAGCGCGTGCTGGCCGACCCGCGCCCGCGCGCCCGCTACACCCTGGGCCGCAACACGGCCCTGAACCTGTTCGCGCGCCGGCTCCTGCCGGATTGGGCCTGGGACGCCGTCATCCGGCGGGTGTTTCGGTGGCCCGGGTAGCCGAGACGTCCCGCCGGGTCGTCTCGGCTACGAAATCCCCAGCACGTGCCGGGCGATGACCAGCCGCTGGATCTCGCTCGACCCCTCGCCGATGGTCATCAGGCGCGCGTCGCGGTAGAGGCGCTCCACCGGAAACTCGCTGGAATAGCCGTAGCCGCCGTGGACCTGAATGGCGTTGCGGCAGACGCGCTCGGCCATCTCGGTGGCGAAGAGCTTGGCCTGCGCCGCCTCCTTGGTGAACGGCAATCCCTGCCCTTTGCGCCAGGCGGCGTAGTACACGTACAGCCGCGCGATCTCGATCTCGGCCGAGGCGTCGGCCAGCATCCACTGGATAGCCTGGTGCTGGGCGATGGGCACGCCGAAGGTGTGCCGTTCATGCGCGTATTTCACGGCGGCCTCGAACGCGCCCTGGGCCAGGCCCACGGAGAGCGCGCCGATGCCGATGCGGCCGCCGTCCAGCACGGCCAGCGTCTGGGCCAGGCCCTTGCCGGCCACACCCACCAGGTTGGTGTACGGCACCCGCACTTCGTCGAACGTCACCGCGTGCGTGGGCGAGCCGTGCAGGCCCATCTTCTTCTCCGGCGCGCCGATCGTGATGCCGGGCGCGTCGGTCGGCACCACGATTTGGCTCAACCGCCCGCCCTCGGTCCGGCACAGCACCACGATCACGTCCGCGATCGAGGCATTGGTCGTCCACATCTTCTGGCCGTCGATGATCCAGGAGTCGCCCTCGACCACGGCCCGCGTCTGCACGCCGCCGGCCAGGTCGCTGCCCGCGCCCGGCTCGGTGAGGGCCAGCGCCGCCAGCCGGCCCTGGCCGGACGCCAGCTTCGGCAGCCACTGCTGCTTGAGCGCGTCCGAGCCGAACAGGCTGATGGCCGCGCAGCCCAGGCCGTTGTGCGCGGCCAGGGCCAGGGCCGTGGACCCGCAGGCGCGGCCCAGTTCCTCAATGGCGATGGCGGCGCTGATGGCGTCCACGCCCGCGCCGCCCAGGTCTTCAGGGATGTTCAAGCCGAGCAGGCCCAGCGCCGCGCCCTTGCGCACGGCCTCCCAGTTGAACTCGCCGGTCTCGTCGGCGTGCCGGGCGCGCGGCGCCACCTCTTTGTCGCAGAACTCGCGCACGCTGGCGCGCCACATCTGTTGTTCGGGGGTCAGTTCGAAATTCATTCAGAATCTCCTGGTGGGCTGGATTGAGTGAATGCGGCGGAATTGGGATAATGCGAGGGGAGGATCACGCCATGGCCAAACGTCCCCTCTCCGGACCGGAACTGGCCGAAGCCTACCTGGTCTTCGGCGACGGACTGGACTACGCCCGGGTGCGCGTCTCCGAGGGCAGTTATTTCCCCAATTTTATCGCAGACATCGGCGAGTTCTTCCGCGGCCGCAAGCGCCAGCACGACAACGCCATCACGCTCGGGAACACCTCCTACTTCCCGCGCCCGCTGAAAACAAGCCCGGAGGACGTGCAGCGCGATACCCGCGACATGGCCTGGCTGATCCATGAACTGACACACCAGTGGCAGTATCAGCGGGTTGGCTGGCGTTACCTGGCCGAGGCCCTGCACGTGCAGATTCGTCTGGGCGCGGCCGGCTACGATTACATCGGCACACACGGTTCCCCGGCCCTGGCTCTGCGCGCCGCCCTCCAGGCCGCCCGGCGCTTCACGGACTTCAACCGCGAGCAGCAGGGCGACATCGCCCGCGATTTCTACGTGGCCGTCAAGCGCGGCGCGGACGTAGCCGACTGGGCGCCCTTCGTGGACGAGCTGCGCCGCCAGAACCGGCCGATGCAGCCGGGTTCAAAACCGTCGTCGTAGAGACGGCCCGCCCGGGCGTCTCTACGACGCCCGATACGCCACCACCCCGAACGTCTCCGGCCGCGGCGCGACGCGCTCGAAACCGGCCTCTTTCAACCGCCGGACGACGCCTTTGGTCGTCCGCGCGCCGGACGGGCTGGCCGGGTTGCCGATGTAGTGGAACAGCCGCCCGCCCGGCCGCAAAACGCGGAACAGCTCCCGATAGAATTCGCCCGAGTACAGATGGCCGGCCAGGCTGAAGGTCGGCGGGTCGTGCAGGATGCGCGTGAAGGCCGCGTCCGGCAGCTCCGTGACCACGTCGAAGGCGTCCCCGAGCCGCTGCTCGATTTTCGGGTTCGTGAACAGCGGCTGCGACCAGGGGTTGTGCCGGGCGAGCTCCAGCACGGCCGGGTCGAACTCGATGGTGGTGACGCGCTCGGCGGTCTGCGCCAGGGCGATGGCCGTGTAGCCCAGGCCCGTGGACGTGTCCAGCACCCGGCCGGCGACCGGCGCGAGGGTCTTCACCTTGCGCCGCGTGTCCTCCCGGGGATCGACAGCCTTGATCCGGTGCATGGGCAGGCCGGAGATCAGCATGGTCGGCGCGCGCGGCGTGGGCATCAGCGTGTAGGCGCGCGCGTTCTCCTCCGAGTAGACCTTGATCGTCTCGATCTCGCCCGCCGCGAGCCGGAAACAACTGACCTCGGCGGCGGCGATGGCCTCGGCCTGCGCCCAGGTGAGCCGGTCGCCGGACGGGAAAGTGACGCCGTCCCCATCCAGGGCCGCCTCCACCGTCGTCAGGCCCAGGTCGGTGGAGGTGACGGCGCTGGCCGCTCCGGCGCGGCGAGCGGCGAGCAGCGGTTTGACCTGGTAATGAGAAAAAACCAACATGCCGGTGACGGGTGGAACCCGCTCTAACGGGTGGACATTGGCTCTACACTCGCCGCCACCACAGGTCCGTCCATTCCGGCACGCGCGCCCAGCCGTGAGAGCGGATCTTCTCGGTCAGCTCCGGGCCGAAGAAGAACTCGGTCCGGGCGACGGCCTCGTCCACGCTCGCGAACTGGTAATCGGTCCGCGTGCAGGTCCAGGCCCATGATCTGGGCGGCGCGCCCGGCCAGGAGCAGCGGCAGGCGGCCGGTGCCGGTGCCCAGGTCCAGCACGCGCGTTCCGGCCAGCGGCGTCAGGCGTTCGAGCGCCCGGAGCAGCTCTCCGGCGTCCTCCGGCGCGATCAGGCGGTGGCAATCGCCGGCGCGCGACGAGTAGATTTGGTTAAGAACCTGTCTCTAAACCTCAGCAGAGGCGTCGCCGACGGCACTGCCGTCGGCTATCGGGCGGGTTTAGAGATAAGCTCTAAAGTGGTCCAGCATTTGAATCGCGAAGACCGCCAGGGCGACGCGACGTTCTTTGGTTGTCTTCCTTTGCGCCCGCTTTGCGTCCTTCGCGCTCTTTGCGATTTAGAAATCTCTCAGGCCGCGCGCCGGATATCCTCCACCGCCTGCGGGTTCTCCAGCGACGACGTATCGCCCAGCGGCTGGCCCAGATAGGCGGCCCGGATCAGGCGGCGCATGACCTTGGCGTTGCGCGTCTTGGGCAGGTCTTTGACAAAGCGGATGTCGCGCGGCCGGAGCGGCTTGCCCAGCTCGTCCGCCACGCGCGCCTTGAGCGCCTCGCGCAGCGCCTCGTCCCCGGTCTCGCCCGGCCGCAGCACGCAGAAGCAGACCACCTCGTTGCCCTTGACCTCGTCCGGCACCGCGACGGCGGCGGCCTCCACCACGGCCGGGTGCGCCACCAGGACCGACTCGACCTCGGCCGGGCCCAGGCGTTTGCCGGCCACCTTGATGGTGTCGTCGCTGCGCCCCAGGATGTACCATTGCCCGTCGGCGTCGATGGCGGCGAAGTCGCCGTGGACCCACAGCCCCGGGAGGCGGCTCCAGTAGGTCTCCTCATAACGCTGCGGGTCCTTCCAGAAACCGCGCGTCATGCCGATCCAGGGCTGGCGGATGACCAGCTCGCCGACCCGGCCCCGGACCGGGTTGCCGGCGTCGTCCACCACGTCGGCGGCCATGCCCGGGCACGGCGCCGAGAACGCGCACGGCTTGAGCGGCAGCAGCGGATTGCCCATCAGGATGCCGCCTGAAATCTCGGTGCCGCCCGAGTAGTTGATGATCGGGCGCTTCCCCTCGCCGACGACGTTGAACAGCCACAGCCACGGGTCCGGGTTCCACGGTTCGCCGGTGGAGGCAAAGGCGCGCAGCTGCGAGAGGTTGTGCCGGCGCGCGGGTTCTTCGCCGTGCTTGATCAGCGCCCGCACCAGCGTCGGCGAGAGGCCCAGCTGCGTGATCCCGTGCCGCTCGGCCAGCGCCCACAGCCGGTCCGGCCCGGGGAAGTCCGGCGCGCCATCGTACAGCACCATCGTGGCGCCCAGGATGAGCGACCCGAAGACCAGCCACGGCCCCATCATCCAGCCCATGTCCGTGAACCAGAAAATGGAGTCGCCCGGCGCGCCAGCGTCCGGGCCATGGACGTCGGTGCCGAAGGCCATATCCTGGGCGGCCTTCACCGGGAAGCCGCAGTGGGTGTGGACGGCGCCCTTGGGCCGGCCGGTGGTGCCCGAGGTGTAGATCACCATCAGCGGGTCCTCGGCGTCCATGATCTCGGCCTCGGCGAACCCGGACTGGGGCGGGACCACGGCGTGCCACCAGTGGTCGCGCCCACCCTTCATCTCGACCGGGTTGCCGGCGTAGCGCAGCACCAGCACCTCGCGGATGGAGGGGACCTGGGCCACGGCCTCATCGGCGACGGGTTTGAGCGGCGTGAGCTGGCCGCGGCGGAAGAAGCCGTCGGCCGTGATCAGGCCGGCCGCCTCGGCGTCCGCCAGGCGGGCGACGATAGCGCTGACGCCGTAGCCCGAGAACAGCGGCAGGACGATGCCCCCGATCTTCACAATCGCCAGCAGCGCGATCACGATCTCGGGCGTCATCGGCATGAACAGGCCGAGGGCGTCGCCTTTCTTGAAGCCGAGCTGGCGCAGGGCGTTGGCGCAGTGGTTGACCTCGCGGTACAGGTCGGCGTAGGTCAGCGTGACCGTGGCGCCGGCCTCGCCTTCCCAGCGCAGGGCGGGACGATTGGCCTGGTCGGGATCCTGATAATGCTTGTCGATGCACGACTGGACGATGTTCAGCCGGCCGCCCACGCACCAGCGCGGCCACTGCGGGCCGCGGCTCAGGTCCAGCACCTGGCGGTAGGGCGTGGCAAAGCGGATGTCCAGGAACTTCAGCACGGCGGCCGTGAACCAGGCGACGTCGGTGGTCGAGCGCCGCAGCAGGGCGTCGAAATCGGCCAGGCCGTGCTGGTCCATGAAACGCTTCAGGTTGGAGCGCGCGCTGTGCTCGTCGCTCGGGCGCCAGACAATCTCGCCGCCGAAGGTGAATTCGTCCGCCATCCGGGTCGCCTCCTGCTGTGATTGCTGCCGATGTGCACGATGAGTGTAGCACAACAAAAAAGGCCGTGCCCGTGCACAGCCTTCTGTTGCCTGCTGTCTGGCGTCTGTTGTCTGCCTACTGCCTCAACACCTCGTACGCCACCACCGTCTGGACCCGGCCCTTGACCTCCAGCGATCCGATGGGCGTGATGTTGAATTTGCCGGCCGACTGGACATTGAGGATTTCGTAGGTCTGCGGGCCGATGACGACACGGTTAGGCCGCGCGGCCAGTTGCAGGCGCTGGGCGACGTTGACGGTGTCGCCCAGGACCGTGAACTCCACCCGCTCGTCGGTGCCGACGTAGCCCGCCATCGAGGTCCCGCTGTTCACGCCGACGCCCATCTGGATCGTCTCGCTCTCGGCCAGCTGGATCGACTCCAGCCGCTGGAGCATGTCCAGCGCGGCGCGCACGGCGCGCTCTTCTGGGTTGGGGCGGTTGACGGCCACGCCGAACACGGCCATGACGCCGTCGCCCATGTACTTGTTGAGCAGGCCGCCCTGCTCGAAGACCACGTCCGTCATCTGCTGGTAGAAGCGGCTGAGGATCTCGCTGAAGCGCCGCGCGCCGACCCGCTCGGCCAGGCCGGTGGAGTCGGTGATGTCGGCGAAAACCACGGTCAGGGCCTTCTCGGCCAGCGGCGGGAGCGAGCCGGTCTGCAGGTAATCCTGGAGCAGGTACTCGGCCTCGGGCGGGGAGAGGAAGCGTTGCAGGAGCTGGCGGATGCGCTGCTCCTTGCGGACGTGCTCCAGCAGGCGCGTGCGCTGGATGGTGAGCGCGGCCTGGTGGCTGATGGCCACCGCCAGCTGCAGGTCGTTCTGGTCGAAGGGCCGCGCCAGGGGCCGCGTCTTGTAGACGTAGATCAGGGCCACGACCTTCTCGCCGCTCATCACCGGCACGCACATCGCCGAGCGGATGCGCATGAGCAGCGTGCTCTTGCCCAGCTGCGGGTCGGCCTGCGCGTCCGGGATGATGACGGCCGAGCGCTGGTCCAGGGCCAGGCGGGCGATGGAGACCGGGAAGCCCAGGTCGTGCAGCTGCCCGAAGCGCTCAGCCAGGATCACCTGGCACTTGTCCGCGCCCATCGCCACCCGCATCATGTCCGAGACCTCGCGCAGGGCGGTGTCCAGGTCGATGACGGTGTTCAGGCGGCTGGCGACCTCGTAGAGCAGGACGGCGTGGTGGTCCAGCGACTCGAGCAGCAGGTCGCGCGTGAGCGGCTGGGTGCCGGGGAGCGAGTCGGTCTTGGCGCCCGGCTTCGGCTCGGTCTCGCGCCGGGCCAGGGTGAGCACGTGCTGGCCGATGCGGATCTGGTCCTCGACGCCCACGCGCCGCGGCTGGGTCATGCGCTCGCGGTTGACGAAGGTGCCGTTGGTGCTGCCGACGTCGACGATCACCAGGCTGGTGTCTTTCGGGTCGTAATGGATTTCGGCGTGCGAACGCGAAGCGGATTCATCCGGCAGGGGGATGTCGCTGTCCGAGCGCCGGCCGATGGTGGTCTTGCCGGGCTTCAGGACGTACTCGCGCGGCTCGCCTTTGGGGGAACGGATCGTTACAATCCACATAGTCTTTCATGCGCCCCTGCCCCCTGGTGGGTCCGGGCTGCGCCCAATTTTACCTCAGCTTGCCGCGAGTTTCGCATCGGTTTGGTTGGCGTGGGCCGGGCGCTTACGGCCGGATGACCACGGAGAGCAGCAGCAGGCTGGCGATCAGGGTGCCGACGAAGATGATGGCGGGCGTGGGGTTGTTCTGCTCCACAGACTCGCGCCGAATCTCGTCCAGGGATTGGAAGCCGAGCAGGCGCAGGACGGCGACGATGAAGACGCCGGCGATCAGAGCGATGATCGGGCCCCAGAACGCGATCTGGCTCAGGACCACCGGCAGGACGGCCAGGTACCCCTGGTAACCGCCCGGGTTGATGAGGAAGGCCAGCCCCTGGCCGACGGCCAGCGCGACGACGAGCACGATGACGGCGATCAGACTGCGGTTTTGCATGAAGTCCCTCTTCCCGAATGGTTGCGCCGCGGTCAACGGACCCCGCGGATGTCGTCCCACGTGATCTGCCAGCCCTTCCAGACGGTGTCCTGGCCGCCGGCTCCGGTCTGATAATCTTCCACCACCAGGACCCGGTTATCCTCGCCCGAGGCGTGGATGAAACGGCCCTGCGCGCCCGCGTTCAGGCGCAGGCCGGTGCCCTCCGCGCGCGCCACCGAGAACCGGCCGATATCGACCATGGTCCACGTCAGCGGCGGCCAGGCGAAGGTGACCTGCGCGGCCTGGTTGCTCTGGGCGAACTGCCGCGCCGCCGGCAGGAAGTGGGTGTTGATGTCCTGGTCGGTCAGATCCTGGCCCTCGTCGAACAGGTACAGCCGGCTCTGCCATTCGTACAGCATGTAGTCGCCCATCCACAGGGCCACAAAGGTGTTGCCAGTGGGCACCCACGGGGCGTTCGGGCCGGAGGCCGTCTGCCAGAGTTCGGTGTAGTGGATGACGCCGAGCACCTGGGCGCTGAGTTCGCCGCGCTTCGGGTGCCGGAAGGTGGCTTTTTGCCCGGGCCGGGCCTGGAGGATCTGATGGCGCATGGGGTGACCTGTTGAAGTGGGCGCTGCCGGGGGCGCCATGGCCTGCCGCCGCGGCGGCGAGGCGGCGCGCCTCGGCGGGGGGCGTCGCCCGGCCTGCGCCTGGGCCTGAGCCGGCCGCCCGGCCTGGACCAGGAACATGACGAAGCCGACCAGCAGGCACAAAAAGCCGAGACAAATGAGTAAGCCGCCCATAGCCTTACCACGAACCCGAGTCGGAGCCGCCGGAGTCCCAGCTCCCGCTGTCCGACCCGCCGGAGTCCCACGAGCCCCAGTCCGACCCGCCGGAGTCCCAGCTCCCGCTATCCGAGCCGCCGGAGTCCCACGAACCCCAATCCGACCCGCCGGAGTCAGAGGAGGAACCGCCCTCGCTCCACCAGCCGCCCGAGTCGTCGTAGGACGAACTGCTGGAGGAGCCGGAATCGCCAAACCAGTCGCCGCCGCCTCCACCCCCGCCGCCGCTGCACATGCTGAGCACGAAGCCCATGATGATGAGCAAAATGCCCGTGCGGAACCACCAGCGGTAATGGCCGATGCTCATAAAGCGCCTCTCGAGGTCAGAGTATAGGCCAAATCCGGATTCTGCGCTTCCAGGCCTCTGCTATCCATCTCCAACCCATTCTTTCCGTTAAGTCGCACGCTCAATGTTACGGTAATTGCGAGCGTTTTACGATACATCGTCAAAGGATCGTTCTGATGAGATGGCCCTCTCATACCCGCCAAACATCGATGCGCGTCATCCTGAACCTGTGGCTGGTCACGCTGGCCATCCTCAGTTCACAACCGCCGCCCGCCTCGGCGCAGGCCACGACACCGCCGACGCCGTCCGCCTCGCTGGGCCTGCCATCGTCCGCGCGCCTGGGGGAGACCTTCAGCTTCACGGTCTCATTTGTCAACGCCTCGCCCGACGAGACGGGCTACGGCCCGTTCATTGACCTGGTCTTTCCGGTGATGGGCGCGGATGGCGCCGGCGTTGAGGTTGACGATGGCCTGGATTTCGTCAGCGCCGCGTACCTGGGCGCGCCGGTCACGGCCACCACGCTCACCTTCCCCGGCCCCGGACCGACGGGCTGCGTCGACCACCCCTACGCCGTCGCCCCGGTCACCGGCGCGCCGCTCCAGGTCTGCGGCCCCTCCGGCGACAAACTGGTCGTCCTGCAACTGCCCTTTGGCTCGTTCACGCCCGGCCAGCCGGCGGCCGTGGTCACCGTGGACGCCCGGTTGAGCAACCTGGCCGACCTCGGCTCCCCGCTCAACCTGTTCTACCGCAGCGGCTTCCAGTTCGGGGCCACGCCCACCAACGACTGGTGCTGCGCGCCCTTTGACGCCACCATCCTCAGCCATGCCGGGACGGATCCAGCCACCTGGCCGGCCTCGGCCGTCACGCCGACCCTGATCGCGATTTCGAAGTCCTACAACGGCCCGGAGGCCGAGACCGCCACCGGCCCGAACTATCCGCGCCGCTACACCGTCAACGTGGATGTGGCCGATGGGCAGACGATCACCAACCTGCTCATCACCGACACCCTGCCCAGCAACGTGCAGTTCGTCAGCCTGATCAGCAGCAGCCCGGCCTCCACCGGCGTCATCACACCCAGCCTGACCACGCCCGGCGGCGCGCTGGTGCGCCAGTTTGCCGGCGTCACCGGCGGCCCGGGGACCGCCGACGCGACGCTGACCCTGGAGTTCTACGTCCCGCGCCTGGACCTCGGCGGCGCGCCCGTGATCAATCCGACGACCGGCGACGACGCGACCTCGGTCAACGGCGCGAGCGCCAGCGGCCTGTGGACGCCCAGCGACCCGCGCGACACGCCCGCGCCGGCCACAGTGAACTGCCCGAACTGCCACACGCTCACCGACAAGGCCATCGCCATCCAGAAGTCGGTGGCGAACATCACCGACGCCAGCAACACGCCCGGCGACGTGCTGGAGTACACGCTCAGCTTCCAGGTCTCGGATTTCTTCGCCTTCGGCGCGGTCGTCATCAGCGACACATTCTCGGACGGCCAGCGGTTCGATGCCGCTTTCACGCCCACGCTCTCGTTCAACGGCAACGGCTACACGCTCGGCGGCGCGCCTCTGGACGCCGCGAACTACACCGTGGACGTCTCGCAGATTGCCACGGATACCAACCCGCTCACCGACGGCTCGACCACGCTGCTGTTCCGAGTCTCGGACGAGCTGGTGACGCGCGGCCAGAACGGCCGGCTGGTGGGCGGCTGCCTCGACCCGGCGGCCGGCAGCAACCCGCCGGACTGCGCCGTCTACAACGACGGCGCCACCACCGGCGTGCTGCGCTTCCGGACCATCATCCAGGATCAGTTCAGCGACACCTATCCGTCCGGCGACCCGTCGGTGGACCACGGCGACCTGCTGAGCAACGCCGTCACGGTCACGGGCGACGTGCTGGACCCGGCGACGGCCGCCTTCACGCCGACCGGCCAGAGCGAGAGCGACGACAGCGGGGCGGGGGTCTCCATCGCTTTTGGCGCGCTCAGCAAGACCGTGTACGCCGTCAATGGCGTGGTCTGCCCCGGCCAGGTGTGCACGGATGTCCAGATCAGCCCCGGCGACACCGTCACCTATCGCCTGCGCTACACCCAGCCGGCCAGCGACTTCGAGACGACCACGCTCATCGACTATCTGCCGCTGCCGGTGTTTTACGCGGCCAGCGTCGTGACCTTTACGAATGAGATCACCACGACGCTGACGCCGGGCACGGTCGTCCTCGGCCCGTCCGACACGTACAACACGCTGCCCGGCGCGATCCCGCCGACCATGGCCACGTTCCCGGTCAGCAACACCGTGGTCCTGACTTATCCGGCGTACGACAACCCGGCCAACCTCTCGTCCGAGATCGACCTGCTGCTCACCGTGCAGGCCTCGAACGATCCGTTTGCCGACCGGCTCTTCCTGACCAACCAGGCCAACGCCCGCGAAGGCACCACCAACGCCGGCGAACAGGTGGTCAACGCCATCGTCCAGGTCCAGCTCACCCAGCCGGTCCTGGTCTCGTCCAAGGCCGCCGTCGCCACCAGCAACCCGGCCGCGGCCTTCCTGCCGGCCCCACCTGGCCCGGTGACGTTCACGCCGCCGGGCGATGCCGGCCCGCGCTGGGGCGGCGTCATCAACTCCACCAATCTCGTCACCAACCCGATCGACAGCGACGTGACCAACCTGGACGCCGGCGACCGGGTGACGTTCGCCATCGTGGTCGAGAACACCGGCACCAGCCGCAACGGCGCCTTCGACCTGCGCCTGCGCGACGTGCTGCCGGCCGGCCTGATCACGTCCACGCTGCCGGCCGGCCTCAACCTGCAGGTGCGCTACGGCGACGGCACGCCCGTGGCCTTCACCGACCTGGGCGGCGGTCTGTTCGGAAGCGGCATCGAAATCGTAGATCCCGGGCCGGACAGCGGCGCCTGCCAGGCGCACGACGCCGTCAACGGCCGCAACATCATCGTGATCACGTACGACCTGGAGCTGGCCCCGGATGTCCAGCCGGACCAGGACCTGCCCAACACCAGCATCGTGACGAACTACGCCGGCTCGGAGGGCGGCCCCAACCATATCCCGGGCGGCCTGACGGATACCGCCACCGCCACGGTGCGGAGCGCCGGGATCATCAAGGCGCTGGCCGGGACCGCGCAGGCGCACACCGCCGGGACGAACGTCGCCATCGGCGAGGTCGTCACCTACACGGTCACGCTCACCGTGCCCGAAGGCGTCTGGCAGGACGTCGTCGTCACCGACACGCTCGACGCCGGCCTGGCCTTCGTGGACGCTGTCACCGTCACCGCCTCGCCCGCCCTCACCAGCACCATCGCCTTTGCCGACATGCTCAACGACGGCCCGACCGCCGGGGTTCATAACCCCGTCATCGCGGCGGGCGGCGGGACGGCGGTCTTTGCGCTCGGCTCGCTCTTCAACTCGGACCGCGACGACGCCGTGACCGAGACGGTGGACATCACGTACACGGCCGTGGTCCTGAACGTCGCCGGCAATGGCACGGGCGCGACGCTGAACAACAGCGCCCAGGCCAGCGGGATTATCACGCCGACCAGCGCCGCGAACGTCACGGTCGTCCAGCCGGCGCTGGCGTTGAGCAAGGCCGTGACGCCGGCCGCGGGCGACGCCGGCGACCCCATCACGTACACGGTGCGCGTCACCAACACCTCCACACTCGATGCCTTCAACGCCGTGCTGACCGACGTCGTGCCGTCGAGTGTCAGCGTCGTCTCGGTCACGCCCACAGGCGGCGTCGCCCCCACGGTGCTCGACGTGAGCGGCAACGCCATCACCGCCACCTGGGACGCGCTGACCGTGGCGCAGACCAGCGTTTTGCAGATCGTCGGGACCCTGGTCGGAACGGTCGCGCCCAACCAGACCATTCAGAACACCGCCAACCTCCAGTGGACCAGCCTCCCCGGCGATGTCACAACGCCGCAGTCGGCGTACAACGCCCTCTCGGTCGAGCGCACCGGGGACACGGGCGGGCCGGGCGGCGCCGTCAACACCTACCGGGCCAGCGCCTCGGCCACGCTCACGACGACGCACACCGGTTTGCTCAAGACCATCGTGGGCACGAGCCAGGCCCACACGGCCGGCAACACTGCCGCTATCGGCGAGCTGATCACCTACACGGTCGTCATCACCGTGCCGGAGGGCGTCACGCCCGGCGCGCTCTTCACCGACACGCTGGACGCCGGCCTGGCTTTCGTGAGCCTGGACGCGTTGAGCGCCTCGGCGGCGCTGACCACCGACGTGCCGGGCGGCTTCCCGGCCGTGCAGGCGGCGGCCGTCATCGCCAACAACGGGGCCGGCCCCGCCAACCAGGGCCGCGACCTGCGCCTGAATTTCGGGACGCTGACCAACGCGGACAACAATAACGCCGTGGCCGAGACCATCCAGGTGACGTACACCGTCGGCGTCCTGAACACGACCGGGACGCCCAATAACGTCGCCGGTCAACTGCGCAACAACGCCGTGACCTACACCTGGCCCGGCAACACCCGCACCGCCTCGGCCCCCAACGTGACGCTGGTCGAACCCGTAGTGACCGTCGCCAAGTCCGCGGCCCCGACCACGGGCCAGGCCGGCGATGTGGTGACGTTCACGCTCCAGATCACCAACACCTCCGGCGCCAACCGCGCCACGGGTTTCGAGGTCGTCCTGACCGATGTCGTCCCGTCCGACATGACGCTCGTCGGCGGCTCGTTCGCGCATCTGGCCGGCGCCGCGCCCGGCGCCCTGCTCGAGGCCGGGGACACGCTCACCGCCGCCTGGGATTCGCTCGCCGTCGGCGTCACCAGCACCCTGCGCTTCGCGGCCACGCTGAACAGCAGTGTGCTCTCTGGACAGATCATCACCAACACCGCCATCGCCCAGTGGACCAGTCTCCCCGGCGTCGTCACGGCCTCCCAATCGGCCTACAACACTCTGGTCGTCGAGCGCACCGGCAGCGCCGCCGACACGGGCGGCGCCGCCAACACCTACCGTGCGACGGGGTCCGCGTCGGTCCGCGTCATCCTGCACGCGCCGGTCAAGTCCATCGCGGCCACGTCTGAGGCGCACACGGCCGGGGACCGCGTCGTGGTCGGCGAGGTCGTCCGCTACCGGATGGAGGTCCTGCTCGCCAACGGCTCGTCGCCTAACTTCCAGCTGCGCGACAACCTGCCGGCCGGGATGAGCTTCCTGAACGACGGCACGGTGCAGGTCGCGCTGGCCTCGGCCACCGGCGCGGAGCTGACGTCGAGCGACGCCGCCCTCAACGCGGGGGCGCGCGTCGCCGGCGACAACACCGCGGCGGCGGTCTTCACCCTGCCGGCCGGGAATATCGGCGGCACGGCGGGCGCCCCGGTCTTCAGCCTGGGCGACCTCACCGCCGCCGCCGACGCGACGCCCAAGTACGTGATCCTGGAGTTCAACGCCGTCGTCCAGAACGTCCCCGGCAACCAGGCCGGGACGGCGCTGGCCAACACGTACACCGTCCGCATCAACAACGCCGACCTGTCCACCTCGGCCCCGGTCACCGCGACCGTGGCCGAGCCGAACCTGGCGCTGGTGAAATATCTCATCCCGCCCGCGCCGGTGGACGCCGGCGACCTGATCACGTATACGCTGCGCATCACCAACACCGCCAGCGGCCTCAACGCGGCCACGGCCTTCGACCTCGCGCTGTCCGACACACTGGACGGCGCGCTGGCCTTCGTGGGCCTGGACTTCACCGCGCCGGCGACGTCCACGTTCGCGTCCGGCGTGGCCGGCCAGGCGATCACGGCCACCGTGGACCAGCTCGCGCCCGGCGCGTCGGTGCTCATCACGGTCACGGCCCAGGTGCGTGACACGGTGACGCCCGGGCAGGTGATCCCCAACGCCGCGGCGCTCACCTACTCCAGCCTGCCGGGGACCGGCACGGCGCCCAACCCCACCGGCTCCACGCCGGGGACCGAGCGCGACGGCTCCGGCGGCGTGAACGACTACACCGCCAGCGGCGCGGTGAACGCCGCCCTCGGCGGCCCGGCGCTGGCCAAGGCCCTCAGCGCGACCTCGGCCGCGCACACAGCCGGCGGCGAGGTCGCCATCGGCGAAGTGCTCACCTACACCCTGGCCGTCACCCTGCCGGAGGGCGCGACGCCCGGCCTGGTGGTGACCGACACCCTGCCGGCCGGGCTGGAGTTCCTGGCCGGTTCCGTGGACTTGACGGGCTTCAACGGGTCTCTGCCCGCGCCCACGATCAGCGCGCCGGGGAGCAATCCGGCCACGTTCACGTTCGGGGCGATCACGGTCGCCGACGACAACGTGACCGGCAACAACGTCTTCTTCCTGGCCGTCCAGGCGCGCGTGCTCAACGCCGCCGGGAACCAGACCGGCGTCGCGCTGAACAACGCCGCCGCGCTGCAGGTGACGGGCGGGACGCCGGTCAGCACGCCGAACGTTCCGGTGGCGGTCGTCGAGCCGGCGCTGACCCTCGCCAAGACCGTGAACGACGCCGCGCCCGCGCTCGGCCGGACGCTGACCTTCACGCTGACCGTGGCCCACGCCGGCCCCAGCACCGCTGACGCCCACGACCTGGTGATTACCGACACCCTGCCGGCCGGCCTGGCCTACATCGCCGGATCGGGCGCAGTCGCGCCAACGGGCATATTCGATGAGAGCGGAAACCCGGTGCTGGTAGCCCGCCTCCCGTCGCTGGCTCTGGGCGCGACGGGCACAATCACGTACCAGGCCTCCGTCCTGAACACCAACCCGGTCGGCGCGGCGTTGACCAACACCGCCAGCCTGACCTGGACCTCGCTGCCCGGCCCGGACGGCGGCGAGCGCGACGGCTCAGGCGGCGTAGATGACTACACGGCCAGCGATGCGGAGACGGTCACGGTCGCTAACGTGGACCTGCAGATCGCCAAGACCGACGGCCAGGCCTCAGCCGCGCCGGGCGAGGCGCTGACCTACACGCTGACGATCACCAACGTCGGCAACCGGGCGGCCTCCGGCGTGGTCGTCACCGACGCCCTGCCTGCGAATGTGAGCTTTGTCTCGGCCGGCGACGGCGGGGCGGAAGCGGGCGGCGTCGTGACCTGGCCGACGTTCACGCTGGCGGCCGGCGCGACGGCGACGCGCACGGTTACGGTCCAGGTGGCGGACCCGGTCCCGGCCGGCGTCGCGGCGCTCACCAACACCGCCGGCGTCGCCGATGACGGCCTCAACGGGCCCGAGCCGACGCCGGCCGACAACACGGCCTCGGACATCGACACGCTGACCGGCGCGCCGGACCTGCAGATCGCCAAGACCGACGGCCTGGCCCTGGCGCTGCCCGGCCAGACCCTCACCTACACACTGACGATCACCAACGCCGGCGACCGCGGCGCGTCGGGCGTGACGGTGACCGACACGCTCCCGGCCGATGTAACCTTCCTGGCCGCCGGCGACGGCGGCGCGGAGGCGGGCGGCGTCGTGACCTGGCCGACGTTCACACTGGCGGGCGGCGCGACGGCGGCGCGCACCGTGACGGTCCGCGTGAACGATCCCTTGCCGGCCGGTGTGACCGCGCTGCTCAACACCGCCGGCGTGACCGACGACGGCCTCAACGGCCCCGAGCCGACGCCGGCCGACAACTCGGCCACTGACACCACGCTCCTGACGCCGTCGGTGGATCTGATCGTGACCAAGCGCGAGAACGCGCCGGCCGCGCCGGGCGCCGTGTTCACGTACACGCTCGTCTATACCAACGTCGGCAACATCGCCGCGACCGGCGTCGTCATCACCGAGACCGTGCCGGAGCGGACGACGTTCAACCTGGCGGCCAGCGGCGCGGCCTGGAGCTGTGCGGACGGATCGCCGGCCGGCACGCTCTGCACGGTCAGCGTCGGCGCGGTGGCGGGCGGCGGCGGAGGCGGGACGGTGGCCTTCGCCCTGGACGTGGCGACGCCGATCCCGGCCGGCGTGGACACGCTCACCAACACGGTGAGTATTGGCGACGACGGCGCGAGCGGGCCGGATGCGGCGCCGGGCGACAACGTCTACACGCGCCTCACGCCCCTGGACGCCAACCCCGATCTGCGCATCACCATCGACAACGGCGGCGTCACGACGATCCGGCCGGGCGAGACGCTGACGTTCACGCTGGCCTACACCAACACCGGCGACCAGGACGCCACCGGGACGGTCATCACCGTGACCGTGCCGGCCGGCACTACGTTTGTGCCCGGCGGCAGCACGCCGGGGTGGACGTGCCTGCCGGATAACGCCGCCGGCAGCGTGTGCTCGTTTAATGTCGGCGGCCTGCCGGTGACGGGGGCGGGGACGCTCACGTTCACGGTCGTGCTGGACGACCCCTGGCCGGCCGGGACGCCCGGCGTCGCCATCAGCGCGCACGTCACGGACGACAGGACCAACGGCGCGGACCCGACGCCGGCCAACAACGTCTCCAGCACCAGCACCGTGCCGACGGCGGTGACGTTGCTCTACTTCCGGGTGGAGGGCGTCGACGGCCAGCAGGTGACGCTGGGCTGGGCGACGGCCTCGGAGCGCGACCACTTCGGCTTCCGGTTGTACCGGGCCGCCGTGGATGACTATGCCCAGGCGGCGCCGATTGCGTTCATGCCGGCCTCTGCGCCCGGCGGCAGTTGGGACGGCGCTGTGTACGCCTACGTCGATACGGCCCCGCAGGCCGGCTGGTGGTGGTACTGGCTGGTGGACGTGGACACCGCCGGCGTCGAGGTCCTTCATCCGGGCGCAACGACCAGCGCCCTGGCCGGTCCGCTGTCTCTGCCGTTCCAACTCTTCCTGCCCAGCGTGCGGCGCTGACTCCGCCGGCCAGACCCTCTGTTTCTTCTGGCCCTTCCCCGACGCTCTGGCGCCGGGGAAGGGCCGTTTTTCGGCTTTGGTGCAATTTCCCACCAGCCGGGGCGCACGGCCGTGCGCCCCAAGGCGTTTACACAGGCATCGGGACACGGCCCGGGAAGGGCGGGGGGAGGTCGCCCATCCTTGGCTGCGTTTGCAGGCGGTTGGCAAACCCCTCCCAATTGCCCTTGAAATTTAGTTCATTTGTTCTATGATGGGCGCTGCGCCGCGCGGCTTTTGCGTTCCGCCGCATGCAGGGGAACACGATGATCCCAATCGCCAGCAGCCGCCAGGTCCGCCCACGCCATCTCAAAATGCTTTTCTGGGGTGACACCGGCACGCGCAAGACCGAGTCGATCCTGCGCTACTTCCCGGACGTGCTCCTGATCGACACGGAGGGCAACGCCGAGCAGTGCGCGGGCATGCCCGAGGTCCCTGAGTTCCTGCTGGCCAAGACCAAGGACATCAACGACGTCATCCAGATCGTGGACGATGTCGCGGCCGGACGCTACAGGTTCCCGGATGGCCGGCCGGTTCAGACCCTGGCGGTCGATTCGATCTCGGTGCTGTGGACCATCCGCAAGGATGCGCGCGCGCTGGTCGCCGAGCAGCGCAGCCTGCGCTGGGGCAAATCCCTCGAGGACGCGACGCTGACGCAGTTGGACTGGAGCATGGCCAAACGGCCACTGATCCGTCTGAACACGCGGCTGGCCAACTGCCCGATCCGCTACGTCATCTATACCGCCCGGCTCCAGGACAAATACCGGGAGGACCCCAGGAACCGCGACCGCCTCGTGAAAGTGGGGGAGGCGCCGGAGGCGTTGCGCGGCCTGGAGTACGACATGAACTGCGTGCTGCGGATGCGGCAGACGGAGGGCGGCTGGGAGTGCGAAGTGACCAAGGTGCAGGGCGCGCTCGGCCGGGCGCTGCCGGTCGGCAAGGTGCTCAAGGCGTTTCCCATCCAGGCCATCCTGGACTATACGAGCCAGATGACGGGTCTGCCGGGCGCGGAGCAGGATGAGGCGGCGCTGGCCGAGATGAGCGCGGGCCAGGAGCTGGCGCGCGAGAGCCCGCCTGCCGCCGGCGCGTTGGACCTGGAGGGCTTCTATCGCGAGGCCCAACAGATCGGCTATCAGACCGCCGACGGCGATGTGGACCGGCCGCGCATCCGGGCCATCTTGCAGACCCATGGCTACCGCGGCTTCAGCCCGGCGCGGTCCATGCAGATGCTGGCCGTCTTGCGCCGGGCCATTGAACCGGACAAGGCGCGCTAAGCCTTGGCTTCTCGCACTTATTCGCAACAACGATATTCGCCAACACAGCGCGGCGACCGGCTCCGGCGATACAATCATTCGTTGTGCCTGAGTCGCCTATGAATGCCGCTCCAACAGCGCGCGTGCCGGACGGAGCTCAGCCGGGCCTGGTCGTATTGTTCGGTTCCGGCGAGACCTCGGCCAGCGGCAGCAAAATCTTTCAGAGTCTCACGCCGCGCCTGGCCCGGCCGCTGCGCATCGCGGTGCTGGAGACGCCGGCCGGTTTTGAGTTGAACTCGGCCCAGGTGGCCGGCCGCGTGGCGGATTTCCTCGCCCAGCGCCTGCAGAACGACAAGCCGCAGGTGGACGTGGTCCCGGCCCGCCGGCGCGGCACGCCCTTCAGCCCCGACGACCCGGACATCGTCGCCGCGCTGCGCCCGGCCAGCCTGCTCTTCATGGGCGCCGGCAGCCCGACCTACGCCGTCCGCCAGTTGCGGGACAGTCTCGCCTGGCAAACTCTGCTGGCCGCGCACCGGCTGGGGGCGGCCGTGGCCCTGGCCAGCGCGGCCACCCTGGCCGCGAGCGCGCAGACGCTGCCCGTCTACGAAATCTACAAGGTGGGCGAGGACCTGCACTGGCGCGCCGGCCTGGACCTGCTGGCGGCCTATGGTCTGCCGCTGGTCGTCATCCCGCACTGGAACAACGCCGAGGGCGGCGCCGAGCTGGACACCAGCCACTGTTTCATGGGCCGTGAGCGCTTCGAGGCGTTGGCGCGCCTGCTGCCGCCCGGACTGCCCATCCTCGGCCTGGACGAACACACCGCGCTGGTCATCGACCTGGTCGCCGGCGCCTGCAACGTGATGGGGGTCGGCGGCGTCACGCTCATCCGCGAGGGCCGCGAGCGCCGCTGGGACAGCCGCGCCTCGTTCCCGGTGTCCGAGCTTGGCGACGCCCATGTGCCGGGCATCCCGGCCGGCGTCCCGGACTCGGTCTGGTCCGAGGTGCTGAAGGCACGCAGCGCGGAACCGGAGGCGCCCGCCATCCCGGACGAGGTGCTGGGCCTGGTGGCCGAGCGCAAGGCCGCCCGGGCCGCCAAAGACTGGCCGCGGGCCGACGCCGTGCGGGCCCGGCTGATGGAACTCGGCTGGCAGGTGAAAGACACCCCGCAGGGGCCGCAACTGGAACGCGCCGCGCCGGTCGGCCGCTGATATCGGGTACGATAACCTCTATCGTCTTCCGGCTACAATCTGTTTCTGGTCATCGGTCATGGACCGCATTTTCTTTCTACTCGGCGCGTTGCTCGCCGGCCTGTCCGTCGGCCTGGGCGCTTTCGGGGCGCACGCGCTGCGCGCCCGGCTGGAGGCCGCGCTGCTGGCCAATTTCGAGACCGGCGCCCGCTACCAGATGTACCACGCGCTGGCGCTGCTGGCCGTGGCCTGGGCGGTGACGCGCTGGCCGAACTCCAACCTGCCCGTCATCGCCGGCTGGCTGTTCATCGCCGGCGTCGTGCTGTTCGCCGGCAGTCTTTACCTCCTGGCGTTCACGGGCCAGCGCTGGCTCGGGGCCGTCACCCCTCTGGGCGGCGCCGCTTTCCTGGCCGGCTGGCTGTGTCTGCTCCTGGCCGCCTGGCGCGGCGGCGGATAAACCGCTCAGAACACCCGGGACGCCCGGCTATGGTCTTGGCGCTTCGATGGCCTCCTTTCCATAGCGGCCTTCACGGTTCAAGCCCGGAGACGACCTGATGAGCCTCGACTTTCATGCTCAAGCCGAACATCTCCTGCCGGACATGATCGCGCGCCGGCGCGATTTCCACCGCCACCCGGAGCTGGGCTTTCAGGAGATTCGCACTGCCGGGATCGTGGCCCAGGAGCTCAACCGGCTCGGTCTGGAAGTGACCACCGGCGTGGGGCGCACCGGCGTGGTCGGGCTGCTGGAGGGCGATCGGCCCGGCCCCACCGTGCTGCTGCGTTTCGACATGGACGCGCTGCCGATCCAGGAGGCGAACACCGCCGAGTACGCCTCCCAGGCGCCGGGCGTGATGCACGCCTGCGGGCACGACGGCCACACCACGATCGGCCTGGCGGTGGCCCGGATGCTGACGCCGCTCCGGGCGCAGATGGCGGGGACGCTCAAATTCGTGTTCCAGCCGGCCGAGGAGGGCCTGGGCGGGGCGGAGGCGATGGTGAAGGATGGCGTGCTGGACCGCCTCGGCCCGCCGCCGGAACGGTGCCTGGCCCTGCACCTGTGGAACGAGAAACCGCTGGGGTGGGTGGCGGCCACCGATGGTCCGGCCATGGCCGCTTCCGAGCGCTTCACCATCACGCTGCAGGGGCGGGGCGGCCACGGCGCCGCGCCGCATCAGACCAGGGACCCGGTCGTCGCCGCCGCGCACCTCATCACCGCGCTGCAAACCGTCGTCAGCCGCAACGTCCCCCCGCTGGACAGCGCCGTGATCTCGACCACGATGGTCAAGGCCGGCGAGGCCTTCAACGTCATCCCGGACTCGGCCGTCCTGGGCGGCACGATCCGCACCTTCAAGCCTGAAGTGCGCGACCTGGTCCTGCGCCGGCTGAGCGAGGTGGCCGAGGGCGTGGCGCGGGCGCTGGACTGTGAGCCGACCGTCGCCACCTGGCGCATCACGCCGGCCACGGTCAACGACGCCGCGATGAGCGCGATGGTGCGCGGCTTGGCGCAGACCCTGCCGGGCGTCACGCAGGTGGCGGCCGACGAACGGACGATGGGGTCCGAGGACATGGCCTACATGATGGAGACCATCCCGGGCTGTTATTTCTTCATCGGCTCGAACAACGCCGAGCGCGGCCTGAATTACCCCCACCACCATCCGCGCTTCGATTTCGATGAACGGGCTCTGGCGCTCGGCGCGGCCCTGATGGCGCAGGCCGCCGCGCACTACGTGTTGCCGGCGTAGAAACGGCCGGCCCGGTCGTCTCTACAGAAGGCGGTCCAAAAACTGCCGTGTGCGGGGGTCGGCGGGCTGCGTGAAGATCGTCTCCGGGGGGCTGTCCTCGAGGATGACGCCGTCCTCCATGTAGATCACGCGGTCAGCCACCTCGCGCGCGAACTGCATTTCGTGCGTGACCACCAGCATGGTGGTGCCCTCGCGGGCCAGTTGCTTCATCACCTCCAGCACCTCGCCGATCAGCTCCGGGTCCAGGGCCGAGGTCGGTTCGTCGAACAGCATCACCTTCGGTTCCATGGCCAGCGCGCGCGCGATGGCCACGCGCTGCTTTTGCCCGCCCGAGAGCCGGATGGGATGGACGTCCTTTTTCTCCAGCAGGCCGACCTTGGCCAGGTACGTCTCGCCGACCGGCACGGCCTGCGCCTTCTTCATCTTCTTCACCGACACCAGGCCCTCGATGACGTTCTCCAGGGCGGTCATGTGCGGGAACAGGTTGAACTCCTGAAAGACCATGCCGGTGCGCAGGCGCACATTCTTGACGACCTCGGCCGGCGGCCTCTGGCCGGGCTGCAGGTCGGCGGTCAGGCCGGCGACGCGCAGGCGCCCGGCCGAGGGCGCCTCCAGAAAGTTCAGACAGCGCAGGAACGTGCTCTTGCCCGAGCCGCTGCGCCCGATGAGGACCACCACCTCCCGCGCCCGGACCTCGAGCGACACGCCGCGCAGGACGTGCAGCAGGCCGAACCACTTGTGCAGTTGCTCGACCCGGATGATGACGCCGTCGTCGTCGGCCAGGTCAGCGTTCATAGGCCTGCGCCATCCGCTTCTCCAGGCGCGTCTGCGCCCAGGTGGAGACGATCGTCAGCAGCCAGTACACGGCCGCGGCGGTGAGGAACATCTCGATGTATTTGCTTTCGGTGCGCGCCGAGCGCGTGGCCAGATACGTGATCTCCCACACGCCGATCACCGAGACCAGGGCCGAGTCCTTCTGCATGGCGATGAACTGGTTGCCGATGTCGGGGATGATGATGCGCACCGCCTGCGGCAGGATCACGCGCCAGAGCGTCTGGCCGGGCGTGAGGCCCAGCGCCTGGGCCGCCTCCCACTGGCCGTGGCTGATGGACTGGATGCCGGCGCGGAAGATCTCGGTCATGTAGGCGCCGTAATTCAGGCTGAGCGCCATGACGCCGGCCGAGATCTCGTCCAGGATCAGCAGCCGGCCGATGTCCGGGTGACCCAGGCGGATGAGCTGTGTGCCGATCTGGGCCAGGCCGTTGTAGATCAGGAAGAGCTGGATCAGCAGGGGGGTGCCGCGGACCACCGAGACATAGAAGCCGGAGACGCCCTGCGCCAGCGGGTGGGATGAGAGCCGGCCCAGCGCGCCAATCAGGGCCAGCACCGAGGCAATGGCCACCGAAACCAGCGAGACGGCGATGGTGACGCCCAGGCCGTTGACCACGATCAGGCGCAGGATGTCGGTGCGCCGGAGCAGGTAGCCCGGGTCGACGTTGATTTGCAGCAGGACGAGGGTGAGAATGCTGATGAGCGCCACCCACACGACCGCCACCCGCAGCGCGTGCCCGGCGTTGGCGCGGCGCTGGGCGGCGATGAGCGTCAGGCCCATGTTCAGGTCCGGGTCGGGGGGGCGCGCCGAGGCGGCGTCGGCCGTCATCGCTTCCTCCTTTTTAGACCATAACCGCTTGCTCCCGCTGAAGACCGTCTTCAGCGGGAGCAAGTGTCGCGTCGGTGTCCATTCAGCCCCGTTTCGGGCTGGACCCTAGGGGAATTGCTTCAGGCTGTCCACATTGAAGGCGCCGGCCGCGCTGGTCAGGTCGGTGCCGTAGTATTTTTCCGACAGCGCTTTGAGCGTGCCGTCCCGGTGCAGGCTCAGGACGATCTCGCTCACCTTCTTGACGAAGGAGATCGGGTCCTTGCTATGTTTCTTGTCGATGGCCGGGGCCAGGTACTCGAAATAGAGCGGGTCGCCCAACTGTTTGAGCGGTTTGCCGTCGGCGATGAAGCCCTGGCCGGTGGGCTGGGCCGTGATCACGGCGTCCAGGCGCACGCCGTCGCCCAGGGCCAGGTCCTCCAGGGCGGTCGAGTCCGTGTCGTAGCCCTTGATCGTGGCCCCCGTGACGACGAAGTCGATGGTCTCGCCCGGGATTTGCAGCGTGCCGTTCAGGTAGGCCTCGTATGTGCAGGCCGTGCAGACGCCCACGGCCTTGCCCGAGAGATCGGCGGGTGCGGTGAAGGTAGTGTTATCCTGGTGGACGAAGGCGGCCGCCGGCGTGGTGTAGTACGGCTGGGCGAAGTACAGGGCCTGCATGCGCTCCGGCGTCACCGTCATCGAGCCGACGCTGATATCCCAGCGGTCCGCCCAGTTGCCGGCCGTGATCAGGTCCCAGGCCGGCGTGACGAAGCACGCTTCCACC
>DAOUAB010000123.1:0-23066 GCA_034434015.1 Anaerolineales bacterium | reverse complement strand
GGTTGATATGGCGGCGGCCATGGCGCTGCGTAAGCAGATCAACGCCCTGCTGCCGGACGAGCGCAAGGTTTCGGTCAACGACCTGGTGGTCAAAGCGACCGGGCTGGCGCTGCGCCAGTTCCCGAACCTGAACGCGTCCTTCGGCGGCGACAAGGTCATCCGCAAAAGCCGTATCAACGTCGGCGTGGCCGTGGCGGTGGAGGCCGGACTGCTGACCGTGGTCACCCGGGACACGGACGTCAAGCCGCTGGCCCAGCTGGCGGCCGAGATCAAGCCCATGATCGCGCGCGCGCGCGAGGGCAAGGTCCAGCCGGCCGACATCGAAGGCTCCACCTTCACGGTCTCCAACCTCGGCATGTACGACATCGAGCACTTCACGGCCATCATCAACCTGCCGGAGGCCGGCATCCTGGCGGTGGGCGCCGTGAAGGAGGTGCCGGTGGTGAAGAACGGCCAGCTCGCGCCCGGCGTGCGCATGCAGATGACGTGTGCGGCCGATCATCGGGTGACAGATGGCGCGGAGGTGGCCCAGTTCCTTCAGGCCATCAAGCGCGCGCTGGAAGAACCCCTGCGCCTGCTGGTCTGAACCGCGCCGGTTTCGCATAGCCTCACATCCGCTTGGAGCACCGCCGCCCTCGGCCCGCTTATCCGAGTGGCTACGCGCAACGACGGAGGCCTGATGCCCGGCAAGTTCTACGAGGACCTGCACGTCGGCGATAAATTCAAGCACCCCACCGGCCGCACGGTGACCGAGATGGACAACGTGCTGTTCTCGGCGCTGACGTTCAACACTCAACCCCTGCACGTCAACGCCGATTTCGCCGCCCAGACCCAGTTCGGCCAGCGCATCGTCAACGGCCTGTTCACCCTGGCCCTGGTGGTCGGCCTGAGCGTGAGCGAACTGACCGAGGGCACCATCATCGCCAACCTGGGCTACGACAGGGTCCAGCACCCCAATCCGGTCTTCCACGGCGACACCGTCTACGCCGAGACCGAGGTGCTGGAGAAGCGCGAGTCCACATCGCGCCCGGAGGCCGGCCTGGTGCGCCTGAAACAGACCGGGCGCAAGCCGGACGGGACGGTGGTGGTGGAACTGGAACGGACGGTGATGTTCTTGAAACGCAGTGCGTAATCCGCCCCACGCCGGGCGTATTACGGGAGACCAGGATGCCCGTCAGACGAGCTTTGCTGTTTGTCCCCGGCGACAACCGCCGCATGATCCAGAAGGCGACCACGCTGGACGTGGACTGCCTGTGTCTGGACCTGGAGGACGGCGTGGCCCTGAACCGGAAAGAGGCGGCGCGCGATATCATCCGCGAGTCGCTCCAGACGTTGAACTTCGGGCGCAGCGAGCGCCTGGTGCGCCTCAACCGCCTGGGTTCCGGCCTGGAGCAGGCCGACTTCGACCAGACCATCGGCGGGCGGCCGGACGGCGTCCTCCTGCCGAAGGTGGAAAGCCCGGAGGCCATCCGCTGGCTGGACGAGCACCTCACCTCCGCCGAGCGCGCCAATGGCTGGCCGCGCGGCAGCCTGACCATGCTGGCCATGATCGAGACGGCCAAGGGCGTCGTCAACCTGCCGGCCATCGCCGGCGCTTCGGCGCGGCTGTCCGCGCTGGTGTTCGGGGCCGAGGACCTGGCCGGCGACCTCGGCGCCACGCGCTCCCGCGAGGCCTGGGAGGTCTTCTACGCCCGTTCAGCCGTGGTGACGCACGCCGCCGCCTTCGGCCTGCAGGCCATCGACATGGTCTACGTTGATTACCGCGACACCGAGGGCCTGGTCCGCGAGGCGCGCCAGGGCGCCGACCTGGGCTACGCCGGCAAACAGATCATCCACCCGGGCCAGATCGCGCCGGTCCAGGCCGCCTTCACCCCCAGCGACGACGCCATCGCGGCCGCGCAGCGCCTGGTCGCCGCGTTCGAGGCGCACCAGGCCTCCGGCCGCGGCGCTTTCGCCCTGGACGGCAAGATGGTGGATCGGCCGATGCTCAGGGCCGCCGAGCAGGTGCTGGCGAAGGCGCGGGCGGCGGGCAAACTCTAGCTCAGGCCAGGCCCTCGATCACGACCATCCGCGAGCGCGCCGAACGGTGGCGCAGCGCCCGCGCCTCGCGATACTCGGGCGACTCCAGCCAGGCGCGGGCCCGCTCGATGCTCTCGAACTGCAGAATCACCAGCCGCGTCGGCGCCCAGTCCCCCTCCAGCGTCTCCGTCCGGCCGCCGCGCGCCACATACCGGCCCCCGTAGGCGGCTACGGCCGGCGGCGCCAACTGCTTGTAGGTCTCATACGTCGCGGGGTCGGTCACTTCGATGTCCACGATCACGTAAGCGGTCATCCGTCTGACTCCTGAATTACAGTCGCCGCCGCGGCTTCGGCCGCGCCTTGCCGCAGCCCATCCCACTGCACCAGAACGGCCGCCGCCAGGATCAGGCCGGCCCCCAGCCACTGAACCGGCTCCAGCCATTGGCCGAGGATGGGAATGGCGATGAGGGCGGTCAGCACCGGCTCGAGCGCCGCGATCAGGCTGGCGACGCTGGCCGGCAGGTCCCGCAGACTGAGGGTGTACAGCCCGAAGCCGAGCAGCGAGGGGACCAGCGCCAGGAAGAGCAGCAACCCCCACCCGCGCCAATCGGCGCCCAGGCTCAGGGGCGCGCCGCCGACCTGGGTGAGCGCCAGCGCGCCGGCCGCGAACAGGAACCCGTAGGCGGTCACCGTCCACGCACTGGCGAACCGCTGGGCGCTCCATCGCCCGGCCAGATTGAAAAAAGCGTAGGCGAAGCCCGACGTCAGCCCGAGCAGCAGGCCCAGCGGGTTGACGCGCCAGGCCTCGGGCGTGTGGGCCTGGGCCACGAAGACGCAGCCCGCCAGGCTCAGGGCCACCGCCAGCCACTTGCTCGTCGTCAACGACTCGCGCAGCGCCAGCCGCGCCAGCAGGACGGTGAAGGCCGGCGAGCTGTAGGCCAGGACGGTGGCGACGGCGGCGCCGTTGAAAGCCACGCTGAACGTCCAGGCCGCGTTGAAGACCGCCAGCCCCAGAAAACCATAGACGACGAAGAAGGGGATATCGCGGCGCGTGATGCGGAGCGCCGCCGGCTGAAACACGCGCAGCAGCCCGAGCAGCGCCAGCGCGATGAACAGGTCGCGCCAGAAGGCCAGCGTCAGCGGCTGGAGGGCGTGCCCCTTCAGCAGCACGTCAATGAAAATGCCGGTGAAGGCCAGGGCGGTGGTGGCCGCCAGGGCGGTGAGGCTGCCGCGTAATTGAGAAGACATGTTGCCCTGTAGAGACGTCCCGGCGGGACGTCTCTGCCGATGCCCGGCGGGACGTCTCTGCCGATGCCCGGCGGGACGTCTTTACCCGAACGTTACCGCGTCAAGCGGCGATACGTGATGCGGTGTGGGCGCTCGGCCTGCATCCCCAGGCGCTTGCGCCGGTCGGCTTCATATTCCGACCAGTTGCCGTAGTAGAACGTGAGGCGGCTATCGCCCTCGAACGCCAGGATATGGGTGGCGATGCGGTCCAGAAACCAGCGGTCGTGGCTGACCACGATGGCGCAGCCCGCGAACGCCTCCAGCGCCGCCTCCAGCGCCCGCAGCGTGTTGACGTCCAGGTCGTTGGTCGGCTCGTCCAGCATCAGCAGATTGCTGCCGTCCTTGAGCATCTTGGCCAGCAGCACGCGGTTGCGTTCGCCGCCCGAGAGCACGCCGACCTTCTTCTGCTGGTCGGCGCCCAGGAAGTTGAACGAGGCGACGTAGCCGCGCGAGTTGACCTTGCGCGGGCCGAGCACGAGGGTTTCGGCCCCGCCCGAAATTTCCTCCCACACCGTCTTGTCCGGGTCGAGCGAATCGCGCAGTTGCTCCACGTAGGCCAGCTTCACGGTCTGCCCGACCGTGACCACGCCGGCGTCCGGCTTCTCCAGGCCCGCGATCAGCTTGAGCAGCGTGCTCTTGCCGGCGCCGTTCGGGCCGATGACGCCCACCAGACTGCCGGGCGGCAGGCTGAGGTTGAGGTTGTCAATCAGCAGCCGGTCGCCGAAGGCCTTGCTGACGCCCTTGAACTCGACCACGACGTCGCCCAGGCGCGGGCCGGGCGGGATGTAGATCTCCAGGTCCTCGCGCTGCGCCTCGCTCTCCTGGTCCAGCAGTTTCTCGTAGGCCGTGACGCGCGCCTTGCCCTTGGCCTGCCGGGCCTTGGGCGACATGCGGATCCAGTCCAGCTCGCGCTCCAGCGTCTTCTGCCGCCTCGCGTCGGCCTTCTCCTCCAGCGCCAGGCGCTGCTGTTTCTGCTCCAGCCAGGACGAGTAGTTGCCCTTCCACGGGATGCCGTGGCCGCGGTCCAGCTCCAGAATCCAGCCGGCGACGTTGTCCAGGAAATAACGGTCGTGGGTGACGGCGATGACGGTGCCGGCGTAATCGCGCAGGTGTTTCTCCAGCCAGGCCACCGATTCGGCGTCCAGATGGTTGGTGGGCTCGTCCAGCAGCAGGATGTCGGGCTCGGTCAGCAGCAGCCGGCACAACGCCACGCGCCGCCGCTCGCCGCCGGAGAGCACCCGGATCGGCGTGTCCGGCGGCGGGCAGCGCAGGGCGTCCATCGCCAGCTCCAGGCGGCTGTCCAGGTTCCAGGCGTCGTGTTTCTCCAGGTATTCCTGCAGCCGGCCCTGCTCGGCGATCAACCTGTCGTAGTCCGCGTCCGGCTCGGCGAATTTGGCGCTGACCTCGTCGAACTGGCGCAGCGCCGCGACGATGGGCTGGACGGCCTCCTCCACCACCTCGCGGACCGTCTTGTCCGGGTCCAGCTGCGGCTCCTGCTCGAGCAGGCCGCGCGTGTAGCCCTTGGATAACTGGGTCTCGCCCAGGTAGTCGTTGTCCACGCCGGCCATGATGCGCAACAGCGTGCTCTTGCCGGCGCCGTTCAGGCCGAGCACGCCGATCTTGGCGCCGTAGTAGAAACCGAGCGAGATGTCGCGGATGACCTCGCGGTTGGGCGGGAAGAGGCGCCTGACGCGCACCATCGAGTAAATGACTTGATCGGTCATAGAATTCCTTCAGTTGTCCACAAAGCCCGCGTCCCAGGCGCGGGCCGGGTCGTGGTTGCGCAGGTCCACGCCGAAATCGGCGGCGGCCTTGAGCGCCATCAGCACCGAGACCCAGCCGGCCGCCACTTCGGCGCGGTCCTCGGCCGGCACGCCGGCGTCGGTCAGGGCCAGGTCGGTGCCGCCGGCGCCGTCGTCGGCCAACGCGAACGTCGTCCGGCTGCCGCCGTAATACTCGACGACGAAACGGCGGGGCGGCGCCTGTTCCAGGATGCGCCCGCGCCAGGTCTGGCCGCCCGGGAAGCGAAAGTCGATCGCGCCGTCGCGCTCCGCGGCCGACTCGGCCCAGAACCGGGCGCGGCCGTCATCCGTGGCCAGCAACGCGTACACCCGGGCCGGCGGCGCCTGCAGGTGGAGCCGCCAGCGGATGACGCCCGGCTCAGGCTGAAACCCCGTCATCCCGCCTCAACGCGCGCTGATGAAGACCAGCTCTTCGGGCCGGCGTGTGAGCTGGACCCGCTCCCCCTGGACGCGCACCAGCTGACCGAAATCCAGGAAGTCGATCTCGCGCACATCCAGCACGGCCTCGGGCTTCTCGGCCGTGAGCCAGGCCGGGAACTCGGCCAGCGGCGCGCCGGGCCGCAACGCCCGGAACTCGGCCAGCCGCCGGAAGAGCTTGGGGAAGATCACGCCCTGCGCCTCCAGGGCCGCCTGGTCCCCGGCCGGCGCGCCCCGGGTGGTCAGGTCCCGTTGCCACAGCCCCCGCCTGGCGCCCCGCGCCCGCTGCACGGCGGACACCAGCGCCCGGCGCGCGTCCAGGGGCAGGCCGTCGTAGAACATTGGGTAGGCCTGGCCGGCGAGCGCCAGCCGGTAGTTCAGGCTGCGCTTCACCAGGGCCGTCGTCAGCTCGATCGCGGCGCCGTCCACGGCCGGCGGCGCGCCGGCAAAGGCGAAGGAGACCGGGCGCCCGTTGACCTCCAGCGTGCGCGCCACGATAAAGCCGGGCGCGGCATCGCGCGGGACCGGCGGTTTGACGCGCACGCCCTCCGGCGGCGCGTAGGGCACAGGATTGAGGCCGAGCAGTCCGGTCAGAGTATCGCGCGCCTGGTCGGCCAGCGGGCGCGGCTGGCGCGTCTCCCGGGCCCCCTTCACCGGGACCTGGTAGTGCAGCTCGAGCGCATCCACGCCCTCCAGACGCAGTTGCAGCGAGCCGATGGTCGTCAGGCGATACGGGTTCCGGATGCGCCGCAGGCGGTCCAGCTGAGACCGGTCGGCAGGCCGAAAGTGGATCGAATCGCCGTCCGGCTCGAAGCCGGTCTCGCGGCCCGCCGCGGTGCGATTGACCAGATGGTACGCGCCCTGAATGACAATGAAGGACATCGGGAGGTCTCCGGTGTTGCGCGCGGCGCAGACGTGATTATAGCCGACCGCCGAGGTATACTTGACCTCCCGCTATGCAAGCCATTGCCCCCACTCCCGCACAACGCGCCCTTTTCCGCAACCTGTACTGGGACGTCTTCTGGTTCGGCGTGCTGCAAGGCAGCGCCATGGCGTTCCTGTCGGTCTACGCGGCGCGCCTCGGCGCCAGCGCCTTCCAGATCGGGTTGCTCACCAGCGGCCCGGCTGTCGTCAACCTGCTGGCCTCGCTGCCGGCCGGCCGCTGGCTGGAGGGGCGCGCGATGACGACGGTCTCTTTCCAGACCGCCGTCCTGCACCGCCTGGGCTACCTCCTGCTCGTGCCGCTGCCCTGGCTGATGCCGGAGGCCGCCCAGGCCTGGGCCCTGCCCGTCCTGATCGGGCTGATGTCCCTGCCGGGGACCGTGCTGGCCATCGCCTTCAACGCCATGTTCGCGGATGTGGTGGCGCCGGAGTGGCGCGCGCATGTCGTCGGCCGCCGCAACGCGCTGCTGGCCGTCAGCTCGACGGCGGCGTCGCTGTCCTGCGGGTGGCTGCTGGATCAGCTGACGTTTCCGCTGAACTACCAGGTGGTCTTCGGCCTCGGCGCGCTCGGCGCCGGCCTGAGCACTTACTACCTCTACCGCGTGCGGGCGCCGGGGACGCTGTCGCCCCGGGTGGGCCGCGCGCTGTTGGATTTCGCGCTGCCCGGCGGGCTGCCCCGCATCGGCGACGCCCTGCGCCAGGGCCTGGGCCTGCGCTTCCTCACACGCGGCGGCGCCCGGCCCCTGCTCCGCCCCGACCTGTTGCGCGGACCTTTCGGGCGCGTGATGGTCGCCTACCTGACCTTCTACACATTCCAGTACACGTCGATCCCGCTCATGCCGCTGTTCTGGGTGAACGAATTGCGGCTCAGCGACGGCGAGATCAGCATCGGCAACGCGCTTTTCTACGGCGCGATGCTGGTCGCCTCGCTGGGTTTGCGCCGCCTGAGCGCGCGCCTCGGCCACCATCGCGTGTTGGTGCTGGGGGCGGCGTTTTTTGGCGGCTACCCCCTGCTCAACGCCCTGGCTCAGGATGCGACGCTGTACTATGTTGCTTCAATCCTGGGCGGCGTGGTATGGGGCCTGGCTGGCGGCGGGCTGGTGAACCGGCTGATGGAGCGCGTCCCGGACGACGACCGCCCGGCGCACATGGCCCTGCACAATCTGGCGCTCAACCTGGGCATCCTGGCCGGGTCCTTGTTAGGGCCGGCGCTCAGCCACGGGACCGATCTGCGCACGGCCCTGTTCGTGGCCGCCGCGCTGCGCCTGGTTGCGGCGCTACTGCTCGGGCGTTGGGGGTGACGCAAAGACCGCCCGCCCGCCCTGGCGGATGCGGTCGCGGATCTCGGCCTGGACCTCGGACGAACGCCACCAGGCGGCGCCGCCCAGCGTCCTCAGCCGCCTCAGCCAGCGGGCCACGCGGGCCTCGGCCAGCACGTAGCCGGCCGGATAGATCGAGAGCGCGCTGACGAACGGGTTCAGGCGCGCGTAGCCCGGCGGCGCCGT
This sequence comes from Anaerolineales bacterium, assembly GCA_034434015.1. GTDB lineage: Bacteria > Chloroflexota > Anaerolineae > Anaerolineales > UBA6663 > SpSt-583. The sequence goes on along the minus strand of DAOUAB010000123.1, from coordinate 15,094 downwards.
CATACCGGTAAAGCGCGCCAGCCAATCGGCGAAGCGCGCTTCGGCCCCGGCCCAGTCCAGGCCCTCCAGCCACACATCCAGCGCCGTCAACGCCTCCGCCCCGGACCAGGTCAGGGTCAGATGGCGCTTGAACCGGGCAAAGGCCAACAGGCGCTCCACGGCGGCGTCGCCCAGGCGGAAGGTCTCGGCCAGAAACTCCGGCTCGGCCAGCAGATACTCGAACAGCGTGGAGAACGTCTCATGCACGCCGGAGTGGATCCAGTAGCGGTCCACGAACGGCAGGTCGGGCCGGATGCCGGAGAAGTGCGCGGCGTGCCCGAACTCGTGATAGAGCATATCAATCAGATGATGGGCCGATGCGACCCGGACCGAGACGCGCACGTCGCCCGGGATGGCGACCGGGAAGCAGAACGCGCCGGGATACTTGCGCGGGCGGCTCTCCAGGTCGATGGGCACGGCGGAGAGATCGAAGCCGGAAGCGCGAAAGACGCCCAGGGCGGTCTGAACGGCGGAAAACGCCGAGCCGGCATGGCCCGCGGTGTTCTCTTTGGCAAAGATCCCGTTCGTCGGCTCGTACATCCGGTTGAGGTAGAGCGCGCGCAGTTCAGCCGGTCCCGCCGGACGTCCAAACACGGCCTGGCTGAGCGCCGCCAGGGCCGCCTGAAACGGCGCCCGGCTGGCCTCGCCCGCCTGAAGGAGAAAAGCCCGCAAGGCCTCGGGCGTCACACCCTCGCGCCAGCAGAAGGTGTGGACCGGGGTGAGGCCGCGCGCCGCAAAGTCCGCGCGGACCCGGGCCAGCCGCGCTTCCAGGTGCGGCGTGAGCGCAGCCGACTGCGCGACCAGGCGCTCGTATCCCTCGCGCAGTCGGCCGGCGTCATCCGTCTCGCGCTCAAACGCCTTCCAGTTGCGCCAGGTCAGCGGTCCCTCCGATGAGGTCAGATCGGGCGCGCTCAGATGCGCGTCCATGGCGTCCGTCACCGCCTCGTCCAGCGGCAGACGACGCGCTTCGGACCAGCTTTCCAGGGCGAAAAAGCGTGTGGCGGTGTCGGCGTGATCCAGCAGGCGTTCATACAGGCCGGCCAGGGCCGCCGCCGGCGCGGCGTAGCCGGCCGCGTCCACGTCCAGGCCCACGCCCTCAGCGTACAGCCAGCGGTTGAGGGCGACGGTGTGCGCCTCGAGGTCGCGCTCGACGTCCGGGGACAATGTCATCGCGCGCCCTACGCCGGCGGCGCGGCCGTCAAAATGAAGAACAACGCGAAGGCGACGAAGGCCCCCAGCGCGCCGGCGCCCAGCCAGGCGACGCGCGGGTTCACGGCGGCCGGTCCGGCCAGTCCTTCGCGACCGCCCACCCAGCCGCCGAGGCGCGCCCCCAGCCAGCCGCTCCACAACGCCAGGAGCAGGCCCCATCCCACCATCGCCGGGACCGTTTCGGCATTGACGCGCGGGTAGGACAAAAACTGAGGCAAAAGAGGCAGGCTGATCAGCACGAAGGCCGCCGCGCCGGCCAGGCTGCCGCCGATCAGGGTCGCCGCCGACTCGGCCTGGCGGAGCCGCAGGGCGTACCAGGCGTCGATGGCGACGGCCGGGGCCAGGATGAGGAGCTGGGAGACGATCGGCTGGCGCATCGGCGATCCGCTCAGGTCGAAAAACGAGAGCATGCCGGCCCGGAAGCCCAGGACCAGCAGCGCCAGCAGCGTGGCGACGCCGGCCCGGCGCAGCGTGCAGACGGCCAGCTGGCCGAGAAACACGGCGATGGCGATCAGGGCGGCCGGGTACATCCACTCCGGCCGGTCCCAGAAGGCCTGCGTGAAGGCGTCGCGCTCGGGGCCGAAGCCGGTGACGGGCCGGAAGACCTCCCACTCGGTGATCACCACCTGCATAATGAACAGCGCCGCCACCATATACAGGATCAGGATCAGGACTTCGCCCAGGCGCAGGCCGCCCGGTCCGCGCCAACTCGTCTTCGGCAGCAGCGAGGCCTGCAGGGAGGCCGCCGCCAGCATCACCAGCGCCGTGCCCAGGCCGAACATGAGATGCGGCAGGCTCCAGGCCGTGATGTCCAGGCCGTAGAGGCGGTGCCACAGCTCATCGGACGGGGCCGCCAGGGCCAGGTAGGCCGAGGTCAGCCCGAGCAGGCCGACGGACGGCGCCGCCCGGAACTTCTCGCGCAGGCCGCCGTACCCGCGCAGCACGACCAGCAGGCCGCCGACGGCGAACAGCGCCATCAGCGCCATACTGCCGTACATCAGGATGTGCGGCCGCCACCAGAAGTCGTTCAGCACGAGCACGACGCCGTACAGGCGATGCCAGATCTCATCCCAGAACGCGCCGGTGCAGAACAGCAACCCGGCGAGCACGACCAGGATCGCCAGCCCCTGCAGGGCGTCAGCCGAGAGAGTGGCTCGGGCGGGCGCGGCCGGCAGCGGGCTGAAGTACAGCCACCACACCGCCAGACCAAAGACGACGAGCAGCGCCGCCAGGGCGCCCACGCCGAGCACGAACAACGGACCCGGGCTGGCCGTGCCGCCGTAAGCCGTCATCACCAGCAGCACGGCCAGCACGCCGCCGGCGAGCGCCGCCATCCGCGCCGCCGGCCACCAGCGAGGCGTCGTCATCGGAAAATTCATGGATCGGCTCCCAACACGAATACGCTTCATTTTACCGTCATCGCCGTTCACAGTACAATTCATTGCATGCGTGCGCCGATTTACCTGGACTATGCCGCCACCACGCCCGTCGATCCGCGCGTCCTGGACGCCATGCTGCCGTACCTGCGCGAGGACTTCGGCAATCCGTCGTCCGTCCACGTCTTCGGCCGGCGGGCTGAGAAGGCGCTGGAGCAGGCGCGCCGCACCGTCGCCGCGATCCTGAACTGCGCGCCGGACGAGGTCGTGTTCACGGGCTGCGGGTCGGAGGCCGATAACCTGGCCCTGCGCGGTCTGGCCCTGGCCGAACGCGAGCGGCGCGGCGCGAACCACCTGGTCACGACGCCCATCGAACACGAAGCGGTGCTGGCGACGGCCCATCAATTGCGCGACCACTACGGGTTCGAGCTGACCGAGCTGCCCGTGGACGAGGCCGGCCGTGTGGCGCCCGAGGACGTGGCGCGCGCGCTGCGGCCGGACACGGCCCTGGTCGCCGTGATGTTCGCCAATAATGAGATCGGCACGGTCCAGCCCATCGCCGAGATCGCGGCGCTCTGCCGCGAACGCGGCGTCGCCCTGCACACCGATGCCGTCCAGGCCGCCAGCCAGCTGGACGTGGACGTGCAGGCGCTGGGCGTGACCACGCTCGCCCTCGGGGCGCACAAGTTCTACGGACCGAAGGGCGTCGGCGCGCTGTACGTGCGCGCCGGCGCGGCCCTGCTGCCGGCCCAGACCGGCGGCGCGCAGGAGCGCGGCCGGCGCGCCGGCACTCAGAACGTGCCCTACATCGTCGGGCTGGCCGAGGCCCTGCGGATCACGGCCGAGGAGCGCGCGGCCCACAACGCCCGTTTCCTGGCCCTGCGCGAGCGCGTCATCCAGGGCGTGCTGGGCGCTATCCCGGAGGCGCGTCTCACCGGACACCGGACCGGGCGGCTGCCCAACCACGCCTCGTTCGTCTTCCGCGGCGTCAACGGCAACGACCTGCTCATGCACCTGGACCTGGCCGGGGTCGCGGCCTCGTCCGGCTCGGCCTGCAAGACTGGCGACCCGCGCCCCTCCAGCGTGCTGCTGGCGCTGGGCCTGCCGCCGGAGTGGGCGCTGGGCTCGCTGCGCGTCACGGTCGGGCGCGGCACCACCACAGCCGATGTCGACCGGCTATTGGCCGTGTTGCCCGGCCTGGTCGCCAGGCTGCGCGCCGAACAGATGGCGCCGGCATGAGCGCAGACCGCGTTCGAGTCGTCGTCGCCATGTCCGGCGGCGTGGACAGCTCCGTCGCCGCCGCGCTGCTCGTGCGCCAGGGCTATGACGTCGTCGGCCTGATGATGCGCCTGTGGGGCGAGCCGGCGCCCGGCAACGGCGGCGTCCACAATCGCTGTTGCTCGCCGGATTCCCTGGCCCAGGCGCGCCGCGTGGCCGAGCTGCTCGACATCCCGTTTTACGCCGTGGACGCCCAGGCGCCCTTCAAGGCCCGCGTGGTGGATTTCTTCATCGACGGCTACGCCGCCGGCGTCACCCCCAACCCGTGTCTCGAGTGCAATCGCCACATCCGCTGGGATTTCCTGTTGAGGAAGGCGTTGTCGCTGGACGCCGCCTATCTGGCCACCGGCCACTACGCGCGTGTGCGCCGGACCGACGCCAGCGGCTTTCAGCTGCTCAAGGCCGTGGACGACAGGAAGGACCAATCCTACGTGCTCAGCGTCATGGGCCAGGCGCAACTGCGCCACGCCCTGTTCCCTGTCGGCGGCTACACGAAAGCCCAGGTGCGTGAGCTGGCGCGCGAGTTCGGGCTGCCGGTGGCCGAGCGCGCCGAGAGCCAGGACCTGTGCTTCCTGGCGGATAACGACTACCGGCGCTTCCTGCGCGACCACGCCGCGAGCGCCCTGCGGCCCGGCCCGATCGTGCGCGCGGACGGGCGCGTGGTCGGCGAGCACCAGGGCCTGCCGTTCTACACCGTCGGCCAGCGCAAGGGCCTGGGCGTGGCCGGCCCGGAGCCGCTCTACGTCCTGGGGACGCGACCAGAGACCAACGCGCTGGTGGTCGGCGCGGCGGATGAACTGGGGCGCGACCGGCTGACAGCGGCGCGCGTCCACTGGGTGGCCGGGACGCCGCCGGCGGCGCCGATCCGGGCCGAGGTGAAGATCCGCTACAAGGCGCCGCCGATGCCGGCGACGGTCACGCCCCTGCCTGACGCGCGCGCCGAGGTCGTCTTCGACCGCGCCCTGCGCGACATCACCCCCGGCCAGGCGGCCGTATTCTACAACGGCGAGGTGTGCCTGGGCGGCGGCCTCATCGAAAGGCAAACGGGATGACTCTACCGACGCTCCTCCTGGCCTTCGCGCTGTCCACGATCTACGGAGCCGGCTTTCATCTGTGGCAGGGCGGCGGCGCGCGCCGGCTGGCGCTCTACCTGCTCAGCGGCTGGCTGGGCTTCACGCTCGGGCACTTCCTGGGCGATTGGCTCGGCGTGCGGCTCTTGGCCATCGGGACGCTCAACTGGCTCACGGCGACTCTGGGCAGCGCCGTCGCGCTGTTCGCCGCGCGCTGGCTCGCCACCAACGAGACGGCCGAGACGCGCCGGCGCTGAGCTAAGTTCACAAATCCAGGCCGAACAGCTATAATCCTGGTTATGGTCAGCCAGCCGCCCGCTTCTGACGCCCCCAGCCCTTCTGCCAGCCGCACACCCGGTCCGACCGCCCAACCGGCGCCTTCCGCCCCCGCGCCGCCTGCCCCGTCGGCCAGCGGGCCGACGGAGGCCCAGCAGCGCGGGATCATCATCGGCCTCGTGGTCGTCGTGATGCTGGTGCTGGCCGGCGCCATCGCGGCGTCGTACTACCTCGTCAACAACCCGGCCACGGCCGCCACCGTCCGCGACGTCTTCATCATCTTCATGGCGGTCGAGGCGTTGTTTATCGGCGTCGTGCTGGTGATCCTGATGGTGCAGCTGGCCGTTCTCACCAACCTGCTCAAGAACGAGGTCAAGCCGATCCTGGAAGCGACGCAGGAGACGGTCAACACCGTGCGCGGCACGACGCTCTTCCTCAGCGAGAATCTGACCGAGCCCGTGATGAAGCTCAACAGCTACGTCGCCGGCCTGTCCAAAGTCATGGAAACGCTCAGCACGCTAGGGGGCCTCTTCCGTCGCCTGTAGAGCGCATTCCAGCAAGCAAAGGAGATTTCACGATGGCAGACAACGACAGCGATTTTGGGGCCTTTTTCACCGGCTTCATCATCGGCGGATTGGTGGGCGCGGCCGCCGCGCTGATGCTCGCCCCGCAATCCGGCGAAGAGACGCGCGCTCAGATCCGGCAGCGCAGCATCGAAATCCGCGACCAGGCCTATGAAGCCGCCGAGGACGCCCGCCAGCGGGCGGAAGAGGCGGCGGCCCAGGCGCGCGCCCGCGCCGAGAAGCTATCGGCCGAAGCGCGCGCCCGCGCCGAGGAACTGCAGGAGCGCGGCAAAGCGGCGTTGAACGAACAGCGCGAGAAGATCGCCAGCCGTCTCGGGCGCAAGAGCGCCGGCGGCGAGGTGGAGCTGCCGGCCGAACCGGCGGCGTGAAGGATTTGGGTTGATTTTAGGGGCGGGCCTAAGGCCCGCCCCTACGACGACCCGCTATGTCATTTCCGCCAGCGCCTCAATCAATCCGTCCAGCACATCGCCGGCGATGACGGCCGCCGGCGTCCCCAGCGCCCGCGCCGCCAGTTCCCCGGCCCGGCCGTGCAAGTAGCCGCCTGCCACGGCCGCCTCATACGGGCCTACGCCCTGCGCCATTAATCCCACAATCGCGCCCGCCAGCACATCGCCGGTCCCGGCCCGCGCCAGCGCCGGCGTGGCGAACGGCAAGAGCGTCGCGCGCCCGTCCGGCGCGGCAATCACCGTAAAGGCGCCCTTCAGCACGACGACGTGCCCCCACTCAGCCGCGTACTTCTGCGCCGCGCCGATCCGGTCGGCCTGGAGCGTGTCCTTGTCGACGCCCGTCAGGGCCGCCATCTCGCCCGGATGCGGCGTGAGCACCGCGCCCGGCGGCAGCCGCCGCGGCCAGTCGTCGAGCCGGGCCAGCAGGCGCAGGCCGTCGGCGTCCACCACGACGGGCGGGAAGCGCGCGGCCGGCGGCGCCTCGGATGCCGCGCCGCCCGCAAAGCCGAATGGGCGCCGGCGGGGACCGGCCGCCTGAACGAGCAGGCTGTCCAGGAAGCGCCCGGCGCCGGCGGCGGTCCCGAACCCCGGGCCGATGAGCAGCGCGCTGACCTTGTCCAGTTCCTGCGTCACCAGCTCGGCGCCGCCGGAGTCGAGGGCGCCGTCGTCGTCCGGCAGCGTTAGCCAGGTGGCCTCGGGGAGTTGCCCGGCCAGGATCGGGTGGAGCGGCTCCGGCACGGCCAGGGTCACCAGGCCGGCGCCCACGCGGTAGGCCGCGGCCCCCGCCAGGTAGGCGGCGCCGGTGTAGGCCACCGAGCCGGCCACCACCAGGGCCCGGCCAAACGTCCCCTTGTGGGCATCCCGCGGGCGGCGCGGCAGGAGGCCGCGCACGGCCTCTGCCGCCGCCAGCTCCACACCCACCTGCGCCTCGGGCAGATCGGCGGGCAGGCCGATATCGGCGATCACCAGTTCGCCGAGCGCGTCGGCTGCCGGGAAGGTGAAGTGGCCGCGTTTGGCGGCGGCGAACGTCACCGTCAAATCGGCCGGGAAGCTCAGGGGGTCCAGCGCGCCGGTGTCGCAGTTCAGGCCGGACGGGCAATCGACCGCGGCCACAAACGGGCGCGGGACGCGGGCGCGGAGGGCGGAACCGGCTTCCTTAAGCAGCTCGGCCGACGCGCCGCCCAGCGGGAAGCGGGCGCCGGTGCCGAAGACGGCATCCACCACCACCGTCGCGCTGCTGAGCAGGTTATGGAGCACACGTCCGCGCTGGTCGTTGTCGGCGTCCGCCAGGAAGGCGCTCTTCTCGCGCAGCCGCCGCACTTTGGGGTCGGCCTCGTCCGGCGCGCGGGCGGTGTATACGGTGACGCGCGCGCCGGCGTTGGAGAGGTAATGCGCGGCCACCAGGCCGTCGCCGCCGTTGTTGCCGCTGCCGCACAGGACCAGGATTTTGTGCGCGGTCAGGTCGTCGAGGCGCGCCAGGATCGCCTCAGCCACGGCGCGGCCGGCGTTCTCCATCATGGCCGCAAAGGTCACGCCGGCCCGGTCGGCGGCGGCCTCGATGGCGCGCATTTCGGCAATCGTGACAATCTTGGGCATCGGTCTCGGCGAGCATTCACGGCCCGGCGCCGTTGACGGCCGTGCGCGGCCGGCGGAAGAGGCCCTGGGCCCAATACCACTCGAGCGTCTGCCGGGCGCCCTCCTCGAAAGGCGTCGGCGTGAAGCCCAGTTCGACGCGCGCCTTGTCGGACGAGACGCGCCAGTCCTGGAAGACGTAGGAGGCCATGTGGATCGGGTAATAGGGTTCGCGGTGCGTCCGTTCGGCCTGGGCCGTCATCCAGCGCGCCAGCTGCAGCATCAGACCCGCCGAGATGTTCAGGCGCAGGCTCGAGATGCCGGCCAGGCGGCTGACGATTGCGTTCGCCTGCCGGTGCGAGAGCGGTTCGCCGGAGACGTTGTACGTTTCGCCCGTCCGGCCGGACTGGAGGGCGGCCACGATGGCCCGGGCCACGTCCGGCACAAAGGCCGGGAACGTAATGCGCCGCCCGCCGTGCACCTGCAGGCGCAGGCCCTTGAGTGGGTCCTCGAAGAACAGGCGGTTGAAAGCGTAGCGCCCCCACGGCCCGTAGAAAGCGCCCGGCCGCAGGATGATGGCCGGCAGGTTGGCGGCGCGGGCGAACATGCGCACAAAATTCTCGGCGTCGAACTTGCTGCGCTGATAGGGATCGGCCGGCTGGCACTTCACGGTCTCGTCGATCACCACATCCGGCGGGTGCTGGCCGACGACCGCGATGGTGGAGATATGGATGAAGCGGGCGACGGCATGTTTGCGCGCCGCTTCCACGACGTTGGCCGTGCCCTGGACATTGACGCGTTCGAAAGCCTCACGGGCGCCCCAGAACCGGAACAGCCCGGCCGCGTGGACGACATGCCGGCAGCCCGCGAGGCTCTGCTGCAACGTAGCGGCGTCGAGCACGTCGCCCGTCACGATCTCGATATTCGGGTCCTGCAGGTGGCGGACATCGCTGGTCGGGCGCGCCAGCGCGCGCACGCGGTAGCCGGACGCCACCAACTGCGGCACCAGGTGGTGGCCGAGAAAACCGGTCGCGCCGGTGACGAAAACAGTCTCTGCGCTCATCGGCCTCTCTTCAGGCGCCGGGCTTACCGCGCGCCCGCCGCGACAGGGTGAAGGCGGTGACCGCCAGCCCGCCCAGGAGGCCGAGCGCGGCGGCGACCATGCGCCGGTCCACCTTAGGGAATTCCATGGGAATATCGAGCGGGATGCGCTGGCCCTGCAGCACTTCCCGCACCGGCTCCAGACGCTGGCGCAGCGTGGCGCCGAACGCCAGGCGCATAACGGCCGCGATGGCCTGGTAGTGGCCCGGTTTGCGGAACACCGTGGCCACATCCCACTCCAGCGGCGGATCGCCCAACATGACGGCGCGCGGCTGGGTGAACTGGGTCAGCCCCTCGCGGCCGTGGACGCGCCCGATGCCGGAGTCCTTCATCCCCCCGAACGGCAGGTGCGGGATGGCGAACTGGCAGATGGTGTCGTTGATCAATACCGAGCCGGTCTGGAGCTGGGCGGCGACGCGCCGGCCGTGGTCCAGGTCGGCGCTCCACACCGAGGCCCCCAGCCCGAAACGGTTGTCGTTGGCCAGGCGCACCGCCTCGGCCTCGTCCTTCACCTTCATGATGGGCAGGATCGGGCCGAACGTCTCGTCCTGCATCAGCAGCATATCGTGGGTGACGTCCACCATCACCGTCGGCTCGATATACATGCCGTCGAACCGGCCGCCGGTCAGCGCCCGCGCGCCTTTGGCCAGCGCGTCGTCGAAATGCGCGCGCACGATCTTCACCTGGCGCGGGTCGGTCATCGGGCCGAGGTAGTGCGGGTTGTCTTTGTCGGGCGTGTAGCCATAGGTCAGCTCGCGCGTGTAGCGGACGGCGGCCTCCACAAACCGGTCGTAGACCGGGGCCACGACATAGACGCGCTCCACGGCCATGCACGTCTGGCCGGTGTTGAAATACGCGCCCCACACCGCCCAGCGCGCCGCCGCGTCCACGTCGGCGTCCTCCAGGACGAGGAGCGGGTCCTTGCCGCCCAGCTCGCAGACCACCGGGATGAGGTGCTCGGCCGCGGCCGCCATCACCTTCTTGCCGGTCGGCGTCGAACCGGTGAGGAAAATGAAGTCCGGGCGCGCCTGGACCATGGCCGCCCCCACCGCGCCGTCGCCGTGGATGACGCGCACAAAGGGCGCCAGCTCCGGCACGCGTTCGAACAGGCGCTGCATCAGCACGCCGGTGGCGGCCGTCACCTCGGACGGCTTCAGGACCACGGTGTTGCCGGCCAGCAGCGCCGCCAGGACGGGCGGCATGGCCAGCGCGAACGGGTAGTTCCAGGGCGCGATGACGCCCACCACGCCGTACGGGCGCGGCTCGACGAAGGCGCGTTTGAAGAGGTACAGCCCGCGCGGCACTTCGCGCGTCCGCAGCCATTCCGGCGCGTGCTTGTTGTACTCGTTCAGCAGGTCGGCGGTCATGAAGACTTCGATGAGGGCGTCCTGCCGGGACTTGCCGCAGTCCTGGTTGATGACGGCGCTGATCTCGTCGCGCGCGTCGATCATCACCGCCTGCAGCCGGCGCAGGAGGCGAATGCGCTCGGCCAGCGGCTTGCCGCTCCAGGCCGGGAAGGCGGCGCGCATGTCGGCGACCGCCTGCCGGGCCTCGGCCAGCGGCGTCATGGCCACCCGGCCAAAGGTTGCGCCGGTGGCCGGGTTGACGAAGGTCAGTTCACGGTCTGGTTCCATAGGGGCACCCCCGAAAAGGACGGAGGCTCTGACAGCGGCGCGGGAGGTCGGACGTTGCCAGGGGTCTCGCCAGCGAGTCAGGCCAAGTGCTGGGAGATATTATACCGGTAGCGGGGCGCCGGGCGCGGCTGAATCGCCTGGGAGACGCTGGCCCGCAACTGGGAGGGCAGGAACGGCTTGACCAGATAATCGTGCACCTGGGCCACCCGCAGGCCGAACGTGCGGTCAACGCGGCTGGCCTGGTTGGCCAGGATGATGACCGGCGGACGCGCGCCGCCCGCATCCGGCTGAAGCTGCATAAAGAACTCCCACCCGTTCATGTCCGGCAGGTTCAGATCCAGGAGCAGCAGATCGGGCGCCTGACCGCGCGCCAGGGCCAGCCCCGTCCGGCCGTTGGGCGCCGACTGCACATCCAGCCCGTCGCTGGCCAGAATCGTTCGGATCAGGCTCGCCATGTCTTCATCACCGGTCACCAGCACGATCCTGGCCTGCACGACCTCAGTGCTCATCTTTAGTCATCCATCTCCGTCGGTAGCCGCTTCGCCTTCCATAAGCGCTACGATTATGTGTGTGACCGGCGAGGCTGTCAATCGGGTGACCGTTGGAAAGCGGGCAAGGGCGCCGGGGTCAACGCCGCTTGCGCCCGGCTTAACCACCCGTTAAACTGGAGTGGTTATGTTTGCGAATCGATCCCTGCCCTCACAGGCTCAGACGATGCCGAAGATACTGTTGATTGAAGACGAAGCCACAGTCCGGGACACGCTGGCCCTCAACCTGCGGGCCGAGAACTACGAGGTGGTCACGGCCAGCGACGGGGCCGATGGGCTTCAGATGGCCCGTGAAGCCGCGCCGGACCTGATCATCCTGGACCTGATGCTGCCGGAGCTGGATGGCCTGTCGCTGTGCCGCATCCTGCGGCGCGACTCGAACATCCCCATCATCATGCTGACCGCGCGCGGCACCGAGATGGACCGGATCACGGGCCTGGAGACGGGCGCCGATGACTACGTGGTCAAGCCGTTCAGCCTGGGCGAACTGCTGGCGCGCGTGCGCGCCAACCTGCGCCGCGCGACCGCCAACAACCGGGCGGCGGCTACCCGGCTCACCTCGGGCGAGCTGACGCTGGACCTGCTGGCGCGGCGCGCATATCTCCACCAGGCCGAGCTCAAGCTCACCCACCGCGAGTTCGACCTGCTGGCGGAGCTGATGCGCAACCAGGGCGCGGTGCTGTCGCGCGACCTGTTGCTCAATCGCGTCTGGGGGTACGATTACGTCGGCGACAGCCACACCGTGGACGTGCACATCCGCTGGCTGCGCGAGAAAATCGAGCTGGACCCCTCCGCGCCCAAGCGCATCACCACCGTGCGCGGCGTGGGTTACCGGTTCGAGGGCTGACGCCGACTGACGGACAGCATGTGGTTCGCCTGGATTGTCGCGGCGCTGGCGGCGTTGGCCGCCATCGGTTTTGCCTACCTGTGGCAGCGCGCGCGCGCCCACACCGTCAAGGCCGAAATCGAGCGGCAGGCGGCCGAGCGGGCGGCGCGCGCCGCCGAGCGCGAGCTGCAGCGCCACGTCGCGCAACTGGCCGCCCTCAACCTGGCCCAGACCGACGCCGTCCTGCTGATTGACGCCGAGCGCGTGGTGGTGCAGCTCAACGTGATCGCCACCGGCCTGTTCGGGCCGAAGGCCGCGCCGGGCCAGACGCTGATCGTCGCCACTCGCTCGGTGGAGCTGGACGAGCTGGCCGACCACGTGCTCAAAGGCGGGGAGGATCACGACCGGCAGATCACGCTCAACGGGCTGCCCTACCGGGCGCGCGCGGTGTCCGCCGGGGCCCACGGCCTGGCCATCGTTCTGAAAGACCTGAGCGAACTGCAGCGCCTGGGCCGCAGCCGGCGCGACTTCATCGCCAATATCTCGCATGAGCTGCGCACGCCGCTGACCTCCATCCGCCTGCTGGTGGAAAGCCTGCTTTCGGGCGTCGCCCGCGACCCGCACCAGGCCGAGGCCCTGACCCGGAAAATCCAGACCGAAGTGCAGGTGCTGGAACAGATGGCGCAGGAACTGCTCGACCTGGCCCAGATCGAGTCCGGCCAGTCGATTGTGCGCCTGCTGCCCACCCCGGTCGATCAGCTGGTGCACACGGCCGTGGAACGCCTGCGCCCGCAGGCCGAGCACAAACGCCAGCAACTGTCCGTCGTCGTGCCCGGCCACCTGATCGCCCTGGCGGACGCCGCTATGCTCAGCCGCGTCCTGGGCAACCTGCTGCACAACGCCATCAAGTTCACACCGCCCGACGGCGCCGTGCTGGTGCAGGCCCAGAAGCAGGCTGACGAAATCCTGATCCGGGTCGCCGACACCGGGCCCGGCATCCCACCCGCCGATCTGCCGCGCGTCTTCGAGCGCTTCTTCCGCGGCGACCGCAGCCGCCAGAGCAGCGGCACCGGCCTGGGTCTGGCCATCGCCAAGCACGTCGTCGAGGCCCACGGCGGCCGGATCTGGGCGGAGAACCATGGCGCGGACGGTTACCCGGGCGCAGCCTTCAATTTCACCCTGCTCACGGCCGAAGAGGCCGCCTGAGGTCGTTTTTCGAATTTTGTGTAATTTCCCGCCAGCCGGGGCGCACGGCCGTGCGCCCCAACGCTTTTACACAGGCATCGGGACACGGCCCCGCCTGAGCCTTCCCCCATTCAGCCCCAACCAGGACGCCTGGGCCCATCGGTCCTATCCTTTTTGGGGGATTGCGCTATCATTTTGGAGAGGACTGATCCGGATCAGGTTATCCGATGGAACCGACAGCGCCGGCAAAACGTGACGGCATCCACCCGATCGAAATCGTCGAGTACGACGCCGGCACCTGGCGGCCGGCGGCGCGCGCCGTCACGGAAGAGGCGCTGGTCCGCATCCACGTCAACGGCCAGGAACTGGCCACCTTCATGTGCACGCCCCACGAGCAGGATGAACTGGCCCTCGGCTTCCTGCGCTCGGAGGGCGTCATCCAGAGCCTCGACGACGTGCGCCGGATTGTCGTGTGCCCGAGCGGCGCCTGCGTGGAGGTCTGGCTGAAGCGGGCCGACGTCGAGCTGCCCGCTCCGGGCCGCCAGATCATCACCTCCGGCTGCGGCGGCGGGATCACGTTTGACGACCTCAGCGGCCGCCACTCGCCCGTCAACACCGGCGCCACGCTCACGCCCGACCAGCTCTTCGCCCGGATGCGGGACCTGTATCAGGCGGCCCGGCTGTACGAGGTCACCCAGGGCATCCATGCTTCGGCGCTGACCGACGGCGACCATCTGCTCGTGGTGGCCGAAGACGTCGGCCGCCACAACACCATTGACCGGCTGTGGGGCAAGGCGCTCAAACAGGGCCTGGCGACCGAGGGCCGGGCGCTGCTGGCCACCGGCCGCATCAGCTCGGAGATGCTGGGCAAAGCCGCCAAGATGGGCGCGCCGATCATCGCATCGCGAACCTCACCCACCAGCCTGTCCGTGGCCCTGGGACGGGCCTGGAACATCACCGTCGTCGGCTACGTGCGCCGAAACTCGCTGCGCGTCTATTCCGCCCCCCACCGCCTCCTCGCCTCCACTCCTTCTCAGCCGTAGAGCGGGCTGCGTCCACGGCCAGGCCACGTGGTCGCGCATTGTAATTGCAGGCTGTACCTGCGACTCATCCGATTGCGTCTGCGACCAGCCAGCGGGCGACCCCTGTCACTCCCCAGGCCCAGCCGACAGCCAATCCACCGCGCCTATATGTCAACTTCAAGCAAACTTAACTTTGGTTTTGTGAATGCTTGAACTCTCTCCTTTAACCTAACCAGGGTCAAAGACTGCTGAAAGCTAATACCTGATTAGGAGAAGAAGACAATGTCACGCCCGAAGTTCCATATCTTATGGTCGGGGCTGTTGGCGCTGGCCCTGCTGGCGAGCGCCTGCGCCGCACCGACCGCCACTCCGGCCCCGCAGGCCACCAGCGCGCCTGGTTCCACTCAGGCTCCAGCCGCCACGGCGGCCCCTCAGCCCACGACCGCTCCGCAAGCCACCGCCGAGGCGCCGATGGCGGAAAGCCCCATCATGCTGCCGAACATCCCCGAACCTGCCGATGTGCAGGGTGATATCATCACCGCCGGCTCGTCCACGGTCTTCCCGGTCACCGAGGCCATGGCGGAATTATTCGAGCAGGAAGGCTATTCAGGCCAGGTCACCGTGGACAGCATCGGCACCGGCGCCGGCTTCGAGCGCTTCTGCACGGCCGGCGAGACCGACATTTCCAATGCTTCGCGGGCTATCAATGCCAAGGAGATCGCGGCCTGCGCCGCCATCGGCCGCAACCCGCTGGAGTTCCGCGTCGGCACCGACGCCCTGGCCGTGGTCGTCAGCCAGGACAACGACTTCGTCGACTCCCTGACCCTGGCCGAGCTGGCCGTGGCCTTCTCGACCGCCACGACCTGGGCTGACGTGCGCGCCGGCTGGCCGGCCGAGCCGATCCAGCGCTTCAGCCCCGGCACCGACT
>DAOUAB010000122.1:0-115474 GCA_034434015.1 Anaerolineales bacterium | reverse complement strand
AAGCGGGGGAGCGCGGTGTGCGCTCCCCCGCCGTGGTCGGCCCCGGGATGGAGGTCAGGGTGCCTCGAAGTAGAGGTCGTTCTTCAGGAAGATGTTCGGGTCGGCGCGGAGCCACTTGATGCCGGCGCCTTCCGGGACCTGAAAGTAGATCCAGCCCTGCTTCTTGCCGCCGGGGGTGAGGTCGCTGTAGATGGGGTCGAGGTCGGGCAGGTCGACCACGGGTCCGATGACGTCCTGCTCGTGCTCGTTGTCGTTCGTATCGCGGAGCTTCCAGTCAAAGGAGCCGACCTCCTTCGTGCCGATGTTTTCGTGGATGACTTCGATGCCGATCCAGCGCATGCCGGCCTTCGGCCTGGAGAACTGGTTGGTTGAGACGACCGGGTCCTTGATCTGCACGATGGTGACGCGCGACCGCTTCTCAGGATTGCCGTCGGGGGCGATTTCGCCGGAGGAGCCGGGCGCGAGGGGTACCCGGACGTCGCCCTTGCCGGTGCCGGCGGCCGGTGTACCGGAGGAGGCGGAGGTGCCGCCCGTGTCGCTGCTGTCGGAGCCGCCGCCGACGGCTGCGCCGACGACGGCGATCACGATGATGATGCCGATGAGCGCGCCGCAGCCGATGCCGACCTTCTTGAAGAAGCTGCCGCCGGACTTTTCGGCCGGGAGCTGGACCTGGCCGGAGATGATGGCCTGGCGGCGGGCGGCGTACTCTTCGTCGGTGATGCGGCCGCGCGCCTTGAGCTGGTCGAGTTCCTGGAGCAGTTTTTTCAGTGGGTGACTTCGCCATTCGCGATACCCCGCTGTGAGATGGCGGGGATTGTCGGGCGGCCGCGCGTCACCTCCTGACGCGCTGTCGCGCCGATTTCGCGAACTCTTTCACGGGCCCGGGATTGCGGCGGAGAAGGGGGCCGCGGCGACGACCCAGTAGCGCGTGCCGGGCTGGAGGACGTCGAGGGTGTTCAGGCGGGGGTGAAGGTGCGGGCTCCAGCGGAGCCAGCGGCCGGCTGCCGGGTCGTAAGCGTAGACGCCGCGGACGGCGCTTCCGGCGGGTCCGAACACCCCGCCGACGGGGGTATGCGGGCCCTGCCAGGTAAACGCGGCGACGCCCGCGCCGAAGGCGAGGGGCTGGGGTGCCGGCTGCGCGGGCGCCGGGGGCGGAGGCGGCGCTGGCAGAGGCGGAGCTGGCGTCGGCGTTGGAGCGGCCGAAGATGCCGCGCTGCCGGGTGTGCCGTAGCCGAACGCCAGGACCCAGTAGACGCCATAGGTGCTGCCGGGCGCGGTGTGGCGGGCGACACCAACCAGGGTGAACGCGCCGTCGAGCATGATGGCGTTGTGGCCGGGGGAGCCCTGCCAGGCCTGGAGGACGGCCGCGGGAGCGGCGAGCGGCCCGCCGGCGGCGAGGTTTTCGCCGCCG
This sequence comes from Anaerolineales bacterium, assembly GCA_034434015.1. Classification (GTDB taxonomy): domain Bacteria; phylum Chloroflexota; class Anaerolineae; order Anaerolineales; family UBA6663; genus SpSt-583. Next base: position 114,063 of record DAOUAB010000122.1, on the reverse strand, counting down.
GGACGGGCGACGCCACAATCGGGCATCCGCTGCCAGGGCGAGCGGCCCAGCGAGTCGGTGTGGTCGAAGCCGGAGCGGCCGGCGAGGTCGATGGCCATCCAGGTCGCGGCCCGGACGAGGGCGGTATCGGCGGCGACGGGCTGGAGCCCGCGGCTCGCCCGGTACCGGTTGAGGAGGTGGATGAAGGCCTGCTCATCGGCGTCGAGGTCGGCGTCGGGGACGTCGCAGTTCGCGAGGGCGCGGGATGCGCGGGGAGCGAGGGTGAGCAGGAGGGCTCCTGCGAGCGCAGCCGCGAGGAGCAGCTGACGGCGGACAGCGGGCGGCATGTATCACCTCCGGCCTGTTGCGGGGGCGCATGGTCGGCAGGGGAGCTGGTCAGCGGTGCGTGGTTCGTTCGTGTGCAGCGAGGTCCGGCGCTCTGGGCGGTTTCGCCGGGTGTGTACTCCTCCGTGGGGACGCCACCGGACCTACCGTAGCGGGAGCGGAGCGGAAGAAACGACCGGGATTTCCCCGATTCTTCGTAAACCGTCGGCAAATTTGGCGGGGGCTGGCGGTGCGAGCGCGCCTGCCACGCGAGAAGAGGATAAACGGCTATACTTGGCGCAATCCGGGGACGGCCGTGGCCCCATGAGCGAGGAGTGTCACATGGCAGGTCTCATCATCCTCGGCGTCGCAGCCGTCATCGTGCTGGTGCTGCTCTTCGGCTCGCTGTTCACGGTGGAACAGCAGACGGCGGCGATTGTGGAGCGGTTCGGGAAGTTCCGGCGGGTTGCCGGGCCGGGGCTCAACGTGAAGATTCCGCTCATTGAGCGGGTCGCGGGCCGGGTGAACCTGCGGGTGCAGCAGCTGGATGTGGCGGTCGAGACGAAAACGCTGGACAACGTGTTCGTCCACACAGTGGTGGCGGTTCAGTACCGGGTGATCCCGGACCGGGTGTACGACGCGTTTTACCGGCTCGACCAACCGACCGTGCAAATCACGGCCTACGTGTTCGATACGGTCCGGGCGCGGGTGCCGAAGATGGAGCTGGACGCCGTTTTTGAGCGGAAGGACGAGATTGCGATGGCGGTGAAGAACGAGCTCTCGGGTGAAATGAGCGAGTTCGGCTTCCAGATTGTGCAGGCGCTCGTGACGGACATCGACCCGGACAAGAAGGTGAAGGAGTCGATGAACGAGATCAACGCGGCGAAGCGGATGCGGGAGGCAGCGCTGGAGCGGGGCGAAGCGGACAAGATCCTGAAGGTGAAAGCCGCTGAGGCGGAAGCGGAGAGCAAGGCGCTCCAGGGACAGGGCATCGCGAACCAGCGGCGGGCGATCATCGACGGGCTCCGGGACTCGGTGGACCAGTTCCAGCAGAGCATCGCCGGGGTGACGCCGGAGGCCATCATGCAGCTGGTGCTGATGACCCAGCATTACGACACGGTGAAGGAGATCGGCGCGGCCTCGCGGGCGAACACGATCTTCGTGCCGTATTCGCCGGCGGGGATGTCGGACTTCTACGCGCAGATCCGGGATGCGCTCATCTCGGCGAACGCGGCGACGACGCAGGTGGACGTGGACCAGGCTGACCGGCCGGGGCAGCCGTAGCGCGGGCGCCGGTCAGGCGGGGAGGGCGGTGTCTTCGCTGCGCCAGAGATAAAGGCAGGCAGCGGTGGCGTGCGGGCGCCAGGGTGCGCCGATGGCGCGGACCTGCTCCGGCTTCGGCATGGCCGGGAGGCCGTAGCGCCGCATGATGGCCCGGTTGATGCCGAGGTCGTCGACAGGCAGCACGTCGGGCCGCTGGAGCTGGAAGATGAGGAACATCTCGGCGGTCCAGCGGCCGATGCCGCGGACGCGGACGAGGTGGGCGATGACCTCCTCGTCGGGCCAGTGCTCGAGGCCGTGTTCGTCGAGGTCGCCGGACACGAAATGGGCGGCGAGGCTGTGGAGCGAGGCGATCTTCTGGCGGGAGAGGCCGGCGGCGCGGAGCGTCTCCGGGGGCGTAGCGAGGACAGCGGCGGGCTCCGGGAATGCGTCATCGGGGCCGTAGAGCGCACGGAAGCGCTCGAAGATGGCGCCGGCGGCGCGGCCGGAAAGCTGCTGGTAGATGATGCTGCGGCAGAGCGCTTCGAAGTGGCCCGGGCGGGGCGGGCGGAGTTCGAGCGGGCCGACGGCGCGGACGAGGCCGGCCATGACGGGGTCGGCGGCGACGAGGTGGGCCGTCGCGGCGGCGAGGTCGATGGGCACGGGGGAATGGTACGGCATGGGGCGGCCAGCCCGGCGCGGCGAAGGTGATCGGTTCGCGGACGGCAGGGAGAATGGGGCGCATGGAACGGTTTTCCCTTGCAGGCAAGACGGCGCTGGTGACGGGCGGCTCGCGCGGCATCGGCTACGGCATTGCGAAGGCGTTCATCGAGGCGGGGGCGCGGGTGATCATCGCGGCGCGGAGCGAAGGGCCGCTGCAGGAGGCGGCGGCATCGCTGGGTGCAAACTGCATCGGGCTGCGGTGCGACGTGAGCGAGCCGGCGGAGGTGGCGGCGCTGGTGGAGCGGGCGTGGCAGCTCGGGCCGCTGGATATCCTCGTGAACAACGCGGGCATCAGCCCCTACTACAAGCGCGCGGAGCAGGTGACGCCGGAGGAGTTCGACGCGGTGGTGCGGGTGAACCTGCGGGGGGCCTACTTCGCGAGCGTAGAGGCGGCGCAGCGGATGTTCGCCGCCGGCCGGGGCGGGAGCATCATCAACGTTACCTCGGTGGCGGGCATTGTGCCGCTCGAGCGGCAGGGGGTGTACGCGGCGACGAAGGCGGGGCTGCACCAGCTCACGAAGGTGATGGCGCTCGAGTGGGCGGACCGGGGCGTGCGGGTGAACGCGATCGCGCCGGGCTGGGTGGAGACGGACCTCGTCGATGAGCTGTTTGCGAGCCGCCACGGGGAGCGGCTGCGGGCCGACATCCCGATGGGGCGGCTGGCCACGCCCGACGACGTGGCGGGGGCGGCGGTCTGGCTGGCAAGCGACGCGGCGAGCTACGTGACCGGCAGCATCGTCGTCATCGACGGCGGGCGGCAGCTGCGGTGAGCGCCGACCCGCTGGACCGCGACCTGCTGGCGCTCGCGGAGGCGGCGGCGCGGGAGGCGGGCGCGCTGATCGCCCGGTACGCGGCCGAGGGGTTCGCGGTCGGGACGAAGACGACCGTGACGGACATGGTGACGGAGGCGGACCGGGCGGCCGAACGGCTGATCGCGGAGCGGCTGCTGGGGGCGCGGCCCGGCGACGGCTTCGTCGGAGAGGAGGGCGCGCGCGAGGCGGGCAGCTCGGGCGTGCGGTGGGTGGTTGACCCGCTCGACGGAACGACGAACTTCATCTACGGGATCCCGGCCTATGCCGTCTCCATTGCGGCGGAGCGGGACGGGTCCATTGTGGCGGGGGTCGTCCACGACGTGGCCCACGGGCTGGCCTATGCGGCTGTCCGGGGCGGCGGCGCGACCTGCAACGGCCGGCCGATCCGGGTCCGGGAGCAGACGCGGCTGGCGACGGCGCTGGTGGGGACCGGCTTCGCCTACGACCCGGCCCGGCGGGCGGAGCAGGCGGCGGTGCTGGCGCGGGTGCTGCCGGCGGTCCGCGACATCCGGCGGATGGGGTCGGCGGCGCTCGACCTTGCGCACGTAGCGTGCGGGATGCTGGACGGCTATTACGAATACCGGCTGAACCCGTGGGATATCGCGGCGGGCGGACTGATCGTCGAGGAGGCCGGGGGGCTGGTCGGGGGGTTCGGCGGGCGGAGCTTCGCGGAGGGGTACGTGGTCGCGGCCGTGCCGGCGGTGTTCGCGGAGCTCAGCGCGCTGGTGGAGGCGGCCTACCGGGCGGCCGCCGCGGGGGCGTAAATCCGGTCCCCCGGGGCGCCTCGAACGCGTGCGGTTTCATCTCAGGGAACCGGCTCCACGACCCGGATGCGGTGATTCATGGCGTCGGCGACGTAGAGGCGGGAGCCGTGAAGAACCAGCCCCCCGGGCGCGCCGAACTGCGCCCGCTCGGCCGGCCCGTCGACGTAGCCGCGCTCGCCGGTCCCCGCGACCACGCGCACCACGCCGCCAGGCGTCAGCGCCACGACCCGGTAGTTCCCGGTATCGGCAACATAGACGGTCCCGTCTTCGGCGACCGCCACGCCGGCAGGGTGCTTCAACCCCCGGATGGGAAGCGTCGTCACCTCCCCATCCCGCGTCACCCGGCGGATGGCGCTGTTCGCCTGGTCGACCACGTACAGCGCGCCGTCCGGCCCCAGCGCACTGTTCGATAGCGCCGATAGCCGGGCTTCCGGCCCTTTGCCATCCCGCAGCCCGATCTCGCCGCTCCCCGCCAGCGTCCGCACGACGCCGTCCGGGCTGATGACCCGGACCCGCGCGGTATCGGCGACGTAGATCGTCCCGTCCTCGGCCACGGCAACCCCCTTCGGCAGAGAGAAGCGGGCCTCGCCGGCCGGCCCGTCGGCAAAATCGCCCTGGCCCATGCCCGTCGGGCCCGACCCCGCCACCGTCTCCACCCGCCCGTCCGGCGTCACCCGCCGGATCCGGTGGTTCGCCGAGTCCGCTACGTAGATGCTCCCGTCCGGCCCGACCGCAATGCCGTTCGGCCCGTTGAACTGCGCCTCCCGCGCCGGCCCGTCGCGCAGCCCGGGCCCGTTGCCCCCGGCTACCGTGGTGATGTTCCCCTGCGGGTCGATCCTCTTGATCGCCTCGTTCTTGTGGTCGGCCACGTAGAGGTTCCCGTCCCGGTCAACCGCAAGCCCCGTCGGCAGATTGAGCGGCGCTGCCCAGCCCGGCTGGACCGGCTCCCGGACGCCGGGCGGCCCTTCCCCGGCAAGCGTCCACACCACCGGCACCGCCGGCGCTGCCTCTTGCGGGCGCTCCTCGCTCCGCTGGGCCAGCGGCCCGCTCGTGGTCAGGACCACAGCGCCGGCACCCGCCGCCACCCCGGCACCTGCAAGGGCGAGGATGACTTTGGCAAGCAGGGACCCGCTCCACATGGCACGTACCTCCGCCTCCCGGAGAGCCCGTGCCGGGAACCTCGCCCGGCCGCGCGCCCGCCGGGCGAATGCTCTCCGGAGAGGGTTCTGCCGGGATGGTAGGGTGCAGCCGGGCGGCTGGCAATGACAGCCGTTGGCCGGGGCTTTACCTCCCCGTCATGCCGGCAGCACCGGGAAGGGCGCCCGGAAGCTGGGCGCCCTTCCTCATGATTGGTGCCGGGGGGTGCGGCGTCCGGCCGCGGCCCGGGTCAGACCTCGCGGAACTCGCCTTCCACGGTGCCCTCCTCGGCGGGACCGGAGCCGGACGGGCCGGACGAGGCGCTGCCGGCGCCTGCGGCGCCGTAGACGGCTTCGCCGATCTTCTGGAGGGACGCGGAGAGGGCGTCCATGGCGGAGCGCATGCGGGCGACGTCGTTGGACTCCATCGCTTCGCGGACGGCCTTCACCTTCTCCTCGACCTCCGTCTTCAGGTGGGACGGGATCTTGTCGGCGTTGTCGCGGAGGGTCTTTTCGGCCTGGTAGGCCATGGTGTCGGCGGTGTTCTTCACCTCGATGGCTTCGCGCTTGCGCCGGTCTTCTTCGGCGTAGAGCTCAGCCTCGCGCTGCATCCGCTCGATCTCCTCCTTTGTGAGGCCGGAGGAGGGCTGGATGGTGATCTTCTGCTCGCGGCCGGTGCCCTTATCGCGGGCGGAGACGGAGACGATGCCGTTGGCGTCGATATCGAAGGTGACTTCGATCTGGGGGACGCCGCGGGGCGCGGGGAGGATGCCATCGAGGATGAATCGGCCGAGCGATTTGTTGTCGGCGGCCATGGGCCGTTCGCCCTGGAGGACGTGGATTTCGACGCTCGGCTGGTTGTCGGCCGCGGTGGAGAAGATCTGGCTCTTCGAGGTCGGGATGGTGGTGTTGCGCGGGATGATCGGGGTCATCACGCCGCCGAGGGTCTCGATGCCGAGGGTGAGCGGGGTGACGTCGAGGAGGAGGACGTCCTTCACTTCGCCCTTGAGGACACCGGCCTGGACGGCAGCGCCGACGGCGACGACTTCATCGGGGTTGACGCCCTTGTGGGGCTCTTTGCCGAAGAAGTCGGCGACGAGCTTCTGGATGGCGGGCATGCGGGTCTGGCCGCCGACTAGGACGACTTCGTCGATATCGGAGGCCTTCTTGCCGGCGTCGGCGAGGGCCTTCCGGACGGGCTCGAGGGTGCTCTGGAGCAGGTCGTGGACGAGCTGCTCGAGCTTGGAGCGGGTGAGGGTGATGTTGAGGTGCTTCGGCCCGCTGGCGTCGGCGGTGATGAAGGGGAGGTTGATCTCCGTCTGCTGGGCGGAGGAGAGTTCGATTTTCGCCTTTTCGGCCTCGGCCTTGAGGCGCTGGAGGGCCTGGCGGTCCTGGCGGAGGTCGATACCCTCCTGCTTCTTAAACTCGTCGATCAGCCAGTCGATGATGCGCTGGTCGAAGTCGTCGCCGCCGAGGTGGGTATCGCCGTTGGTGGAGAGGACCTGGAAGGTGCCGTCGCCGATCTCGAGGATGGAGATATCGAAGGTGCCGCCGCCGAGGTCGTAGACGGCGATCAGCTCGTCCTTCTTTTTATCGAGGCCGTAGGCGAGCGAGGCGGCGGTGGGCTCGTTGATGATGCGCAGGACCTCCAGGCCGGCGATCTTGCCGGCGTCTTTGGTGGCCTGGCGCTGGGCGTCGTTGAAGTAGGCCGGCACCGTGATGACGGCCTGCGTCACCGGCTCGCCCAGGTAGGCCTCGGCGTCGGCCTTGAGCTTGGCCAGCACCATGGCCGAGATCTCCTGCGGCGTGTAGGTCTTGCCATTCACCGGCACCTTGACGCGCGAGTCGTTGTTCGGGCCGGGGACGACGCTGTACGGCACCATCTTCCGCTCGCCGGCCACCTCGTCGTAGCGCCGGCCCATAAAGCGCTTGATCGAGTAGATGGTGTTCTCAGAATTGATGACGGCCTGACGCTTGGCCGTCTGGCCCACCAGGCGCTCGCCGGTCTTGGTAAAGGCGACCACCGACGGGCACAGGCGCGAACCCTCGGCCGTGCTGATCACGGTCGGGTCGCCGCCTTCCATCACGGCCACGACCGAGTTGGTCGTGCCCAGGTCGATACCGATGATCTTGCCCATAGTGACCTCGTTAGTTGGGCGCGCGAGCAGTCGCCCGCCGCCTGAAGCTAGAGGCCATTGTAGGGGCGTGGTATCAGAGATTTGTTAGCGAAGTGTCGGAGGCAGATTAGCGGCCAGCGTCCGGCTGCGGGTGCAGGTACACGCACTTGATCCCGCTCAGGTGCTGGACGAACGGCGGCCGGAAGCCCGGCTCCCGCTAGGCCGGCTCGGCGATGGTCCACGTGTCGGCGCGCGGGTCGAAATAGCGCACGAAGTTGACCGCGCTCTGGGTGGCCGCCAGCGCCACGTCGTTGTCCGGCCGCGCGCCGACCGGGTTGACGATCTTCATTTCCGCCCATGGCTGGGCGGCCAGCCGCCGACCAAGACGCCGTGGCCGTTGTCGATGTGAGCCGGGGCCGGCGCCGGTCCGGTGGAAAGCTGAACCTGGCCGGGCGCCGCACAACAAAGACGGAGACGACCCTGACCCAGGATCGCCTCCGCCTCTGCGCGGCGTTCCGCCGCTCTACCAGTACCTCGCCGTTACGGGCTTATCCCCTCACCTGCCACCTCACACCTGAGCGGCCAGCCGTCTACTTCGGTTTCACTGTACCTCGACACCGCGCCCGCCGGTCCCCGGAAATTTGTCCTATCAATCTTCGAGGTAGATCCCCAGGTCGCGCACCTTCGGCATCGTGCGCAGTTGGCTCATGGCGCGCTGGCTGATCTGGCGCACGCCCTCCGGGCTCATCGCCCACTCCGAGGCGATGGCGCGCAGCGGCTTGGCCTCGCCGCCGCCCAGCCCAAAGCGCAGCCGCAATATCTCGGCCTCGCGCTCGTCTAGGCGCGCCAGCGCCTCCTCCAGCACCTGCTGCAGGCCCGCGCTGATGACGACGGCCTCCGGGTCCTGCGCCGTCGCGTCGGAGACGCGGTCCAGAATCGAGCGGTCATCCGGGTCCTCGGGCGGCGCGTCCAGCGAAATCGTCGGCTGGCCGTCGCGCAGCAGTTCCACGGCCGCGGCCGGGGAGACGCCTGCGCGCCGGGCGACCTCGTCCATCGGCGGCGCCTCACCCGTCTGCTGGGTCAGCTCGGCCGTGATGCGCTTGAGCTGGCCGACCTTCCAGCCGCGGTTGACGGGCAGGCGCACCGTCCGCCCGGTGTTGGCGATGGCGCGGCCGATGGCCTGCCGGATCCACCACACGGCCAGGGTGCCGAAACGCGTGCCGCGCTTCGGGTCGTAGCGCTCGGCGGCCTTGATCAGGCCGAGCACGCCCTCCTGGATCAGGTCCTCGTAATCCAGGTCCGAGTGCCGGAAGCGCCCGGCCACGCTCAGGACCAGCGGCATGTTGTGCAGCACCAGCGCCTCGCGCGCGGCCTCGCCCGTCGCCACGATCTGCTGGAGGGCGCGACGTTCGGCCGCCGGCTGGCCCTTCCGGGCCAGCTTCTTGCTCGCGACCCGCGCCGCCGCGATCTGGCGCGCAAACTTGATTTCCTCATCGTGGGTGAGCAGCGGAAGCGGCGCCCGCCCGCCGAGGACGTTCATCAACGGATTTGACGAAATCACCATGTCCTACCTGTCCTTTCTCTACACCGACAATTAAGCCCGAAAAAGACCAGAATGTATAGACAGTGTATAGGGTTTTGTACAGAAAGTAAACGAGATGATATATTTGATTTCGATAAGAAAAGTGTTATAGTTCTCGAGACCGTGCGCGAAAAGCGCGCGGTGGCGGGCCGGGAACACCCCTCAGACCATAAGACACCCGGCAGCTTAATCCTGGCTGAACGCGAGATAAGCGCCGGATGCGCGTGGTCTGACGCTGTGTAAGTCAAACCCTATGCATCTCAGACACCTCATCTCCTTCGTGGCCGTCGCCGAATCGCTCAACTTCTCCCGCGCCGCCGTGGAGTTGCACGTCGCCCAGCCGGCCGTCAGCCAGCAGATCCGCGCCCTGGAGACTGAGCTGGGCGTGGCGCTATTCGACCGGATCGGCAAACGCGTCACGCTCACCGAGGCCGGCCGCGCCCTGCTGCCCTACGCCCGCCAGATCCTGGCCCTGGTGACGGCCGCCGAGAACGAAGTGCGCGAGCGCGAGCAGCTCAAGCGCGGCAAGGCCAGCCTCGGCGCGCCGCCGACCGTCAGCACCCACGTCCTCCCCGCCCGCCTGATGCAGTTCAAACAGACCTGGCCCGGCCTCGAGGTGACGCTGCGCGAGGCCGGCACCGAGACCCTGCTCGACCAGATCGGGGACGGCAAGCTGGACCTGGCGATCGTGGCGACCGATGTGCTGCCGGCCAATGTGGAGAGCACGCCCTTCCTCACCGAGACGTATGTCCTGGCCGTCAGCGCGCGCCACCCGTTCCTGGGCAAGCGCCAGACGGTCCGCCTGGCCGACCTGGCGAGCGAGCCGTTCATCCTCTTCCCCGAGGGCTACAAGCTGCGCGAGGTCACGCTCGCCGCCTGCCGCCGCGCCGGTTTCGAGCCGCGCGTCGCCCTGGACGGCGGCGCGATGCAGAGCGCGCTGGAGTTCGTCGGCGCCGGGCTGGGCGTGGCGCTGGTGCCGGAACTGGCCCTCACCGAAGCCAACAGCATCCACGCCCTGCGCGTCGCCGACCAGTCGCTCCAGCGCGACCTGGGCCTGGTCTGGCTCAAAGGTCGTTCCCTCAGCCCGGCCGCGCGCGCCCTGCGCGATTTCCTCACCCAGACGCGATGACGCGCCCGCCCGGCGTCAGCCTGCGCGCCGGCCTGGCGCTCTGCCTGTGCCTGGCGGCCTGCGCGGCCCCGGCCGGGCCAACCCTCATCCGCGCCAACGATCCGACCGCGCGCCCCGGCACACCCGCGATCCGGGCCGGCGAACCGACCGCGCGCCCCGGCACGCCTGAACCGACCGGGACCCGCACGCGCGAGCCGGCGGTCGGCCCCGGACTCTCGCCGACAGCCCCGCCAGACCCCACGCCCCTCCCGCCGCGTCCGCGCGTGGTCGTGATCTCGGTGGACGGCCTGCGCCCGGACGCCCTGGCCCTGGCCCGGACGCCAAACATTCAGGCTTTGACTCAGCGCGGCGCCTTTTCGTTACAGGCCCAGACGGTTTTCCCCTCCGCGACCCTCCCCGCCCACGCCGCCATGTTCACGGGCCAGCCGCCGGAGATCACGGGCGTGGACTGGAACGACTACCTTCCCGAGCGCGGCGTGATCACAGGCACGGTCTTTCTCGCCGCGCGCGCCGCCGGCCGGCGGGCCGTCCTGGTGGCGGGCAAGGAGAAGTTCGCGCATTTCGACGCCCCGGGCGCTCTGGACGCTTACGTCTTCGCGCCGGGCGGCGACCAGGACGTGGCGGACCGCGCCGTCGAGCAGATCGCGGCCGGGTTCGACCTGCTGGCGGTCCATCTCCCTAATGCCGATTATTTTGGTCACCTCACCGGCTGGATGTCGGACACGTATCTCTTCCAGTTGTCGCGCACCGACGACGCCGTCGGCCGCCTCCTGGCGGCGCTGCCCGAGGACGCGGTGGTGATCCTCACGGCCGATCACGGCGGGCTGGGGGTCAGCCACGGGCGCCGCATCCCGGAGGACATGACCATCCCGTGGATGATCGCCGGGCCGGGCATCCGCCAGAACCTCGTCCTGACACAGACGATCAGCGTCCTGGACACCGCCGACACCGTCGCCTATCTGCTCAGCCTGGACTGGCCCGCCGACACCGCCGGCCGGCCGGTCCTGGAGGCCCTGGCGGCCCCGGTCCCGCCCGCCCTTCGCCTCCTCTTCACCGGCGACATCAACCCCGGCCGCTGCCCGGCGCAGGTCGCGTTGCAGAACAACGACTTCACGCTCCCGTACCAGGCCGTGGCCGAGGTGTTGCGCGCCGCGGACCTGACGGTCGGCAGCCTGGACGGCGCGCTCTCGGACCTCAGCCGGCCCAGCCCGTGCCCGACCACCCAGAACCTGATCGGCCCGGCGCGCACGGTGGAGGGCCTGCAGTTCGCGGGCTTCGACGTGATCACGGTCGCCACCAACCACGCCAAGGATTGCGGCGCGCTCGGGTTCGGGTGCGAGGCCCGCTCGTTCCTGGACACGCTGCGCCATCTGGACGCGGGCGGTCTGAGGGCCGTGGGCGGCGGCGCGACCCTGGCCGAGGCCCGCGCGCCGGTCGTCGTCGAGCGCGGCGGCGTGCGCTTCGCGTTCCTGGGCGTCACCGAGGTCGGCGCGGACACCTGGGCGGCCGAGGCGCGGCCCGGCACGGCGCCCCTGTCCGGGGCGACGCTCGAGGACGTGCTGGCCGATATCCGCGCCGCCCGCGCCCTGGCCGACGTCGTCATCGTGCTGCCGCAATGGGGCGTAGAATATGCGGAGACGCCCGAGCCGCGCCAGCGCGAGTGGGCGCGCCGGATGATCGAAGCCGGCGCGACGCTCGTGGTCGGCAACCACCCGCACATGGTCCAGCCGCTGGAGCCGTTCCCGGGCGGCCTGGCCGCCTACGCGCTCGGCAATTTCGTGTTCGACCAGCAGCCGTGGCGCGCCCGACAGGGCGCCGTCCTGGAAGTCACCTTCCACGGCCCGATCCTGGAGGCCTGGCGCTTGCGGCCGGTTCACATCTACAATTTCTATCAGCCGCGCTGGGCGGAGCCGGACGAAGCGGCCCAGATCCTGGCGCGCATGCCGTTGCTGACTGATCCGGCGACGGCCCGGCCTTCTCCACGATGAACATCCGCACCATCACCTACTTCTGCGAGCCGGGTTTTCCGGTGGCGACGGAGCGGCTGGCGGCCGCGGGCGAGACGGTCGCCGCGCTCGAGGCGGCGCTGACCGACGCCGGCGACCTGGTCCAGACCACGCGCCTGGCCGGGCCGCCGTTTCCGCAAATGCTGGCCGGCCATCCGGAAAAAGTCGTCGCCTACGCCCGCGCCCTGGAGGACTTGTGCTTCGTCCACGGCCTGGATTACGCCACGCTCGGGCCGGCGCGCGCCGCCGATGCCCCGGCTTTCTTCCACGTGATCCCGGACGCCCTCGGCGCGACGCAGAATGTCTTCGCCGCGGCCCACCTCACCGACCCCGGGCTCGGCGCCAGCCTGCCGGCCATCCGCCTGATTGCGGACGTCGTCCGCCGCTGCGCGGCGCTCACGCCGGACGGCTTCGGCAACCTGCGCTTCGCGGCCCTGGCCAACGTGCCGGCGGGCGTGCCGTTCCTGCCGGCGGCCTATCATGGCGGCGGCGCGCCGGCGCTGGCCCTCGGCCTGGAGGCCGCCGCCCTGGCGGTGCGCGCCTGCGCCGAGGCCGAGACGGTGGTGGAGGCCCGCGCGCGGCTGGTGGGCGCCGTGGAGGCCGAGGCCGCGCGCCTGAACCGGATCGTGAGGAAGGCCCTCGGCAAACGCGAGGTGGTCTTCAGCGGGCTCGACTTTTCGTTCGCCCCTTACCCGGACGAGGCGCGCTCGCTCGGCGCCGCGCTGGAGCGTCTGACCGGCGGCCGCGTGGGCGAGGCCGGGACGCTGGCGGCGGCCGCCTTCCTGGCGGACGCGCTTGACCGCGCCCAATTCAAACGCGCCGGCTTTTGCGGCCTGTTCCTGCCGGTGCTGGAGGACGCGGTGCTGGCCGCCGGCGCGGCGGACGGCGCGCTGACCGTGAATGATCTGCTCTTGTACTCGTCGGTCTGCGGCACCGGGCTGGACACGCTGCCGCTGCCCGGCGACACCCCGGCGGAAGCGCTGGCCGCGATCCTGCTGGACGTGGCGGCGCTGGCGCTGCGCCTGGATAAGCCGCTGACCGCGCGCCTGATGCCCCTGCCGGACAAGCAGGCCGGCGACCCGGCCCAGTTTGCGTTCGAGTTCTTCGCGCCCAGCCGCGTGCTGGCGGTGCGCGGCTCCGGGCTGGGCGGCGTGCTGGCCGGCTCGGCGGCGCTGGAGGTCGGGCCGCGCCCGCGCCGCGCCTGAGTCATCCGCCTGCCTGTAGAGGCCGTTCGGCCTGAGCCGGTCGAGGGCCGAACGGCTCGCCCGGAATGTTCTCCGGGGACGAATGCGGGGGTGCCTTTCCGTACACGGGCGGGATGCCGTCGGAGTATGCCCCTTGTCGTCCCCAACGGGAAAGGCGCCCCGGCTCCGCCGGGCCTTTGCGTTCCGGGCGCCTTTGCGGTTCAATAGGGGTATCCACCCGCACCGCGAGGTCCCAAGATGCGCCTGAACTACGGCAAGACGTTCCTGCTCGGCTTCGGCTTCTTCGGCGTGAGCGTGATCTGGGGCGTGTACAACGCCTTCGTCCCGGTCTTCCTGGCCGAGAGGTTCGGCCTGGCCCCGGCCGTGATCGGCTTTTTCATGACCCTGGACAACATCGCGGCCCTCTTCATCCAGCCGCCGGTGGGCGCCTGGTCGGACCGGCTGCGGACGCCCATCGGGCGGCGCATGCCGTTCATCCTGGTCGGCGCGCCGCTGGGGGCCCTGGCCTTTGGCTTGATTCCGCTGGCCAGTGTGCTGCCGCTGTTCGTGGCCTGCACGTCCACGCTGCTGCTGAGCATGGCGCTCTGGCGCACGCCGGTCGTCGCCCTGATGCCCGATATCACGCCGTCGCCGTTCCGGTCGCAGGCCAACGGCGTCATCAACTTCATGGGCGGCGTCGGCGCCATCGTCTCCTTCCTGGTCGGCGCCAGCCTGTACGAGATGAACCCGGCCTTCCCGTTCTGGATGGGCTCGGCGCTGGTCATCGCGTCCGCGCTGCTGGTCTTCGCCTTCATCCGCGAGCCGAAGGAGTACGGCGCGGCCGAGGCGCAGCCGGGCATGCTGGCCAGCCTGCGCGCGGTCCTGGCCGACCCGGACCGCAGCGCGCTGCGCCTCCTGCTGGCGATCTTCTTCTGGTTCCTGGGCTATTCGGCCATCGAGGCGTTCTTCAACCTGTACGCCATCAACCACCTCGGCCTCTCGGAGGCCAACGGCGCGCGCCTGCTCGGCCAGCTCTCGCTGATCTTCGTGCTCTTCGCCCTGCCGGCCGGCTACATCGGCGCGGCGCTCGGCCGGCGCGCGACGATCGTGCTCGGCATCCTGCTGATGAGCGCCGTGATGCTGGCGATCTTCTTCCTGCCCGTGTCCGTCCTGCTCACGCCGCTGGCGTCGCTGCCGGTGGTGGGGGCCCAACTGACGGAGGCTGGCCCGTCGCTGCTGCTCGTGATCGGCGCGCTGTTGATGACCGCCGGCGCCGCCTGGGCGCTGATCAACATCAACTCGCTGCCGATGGTGGTGGATATGACCGGGGCGGCCCGCATCGGCACCTACACCGGGCTGTATTACCTCTTCTCGACCCTCTCGGCCATCGCCGGGCCGAACATCAACGGCTGGATCATCCAGTTGACGGGCCGCAACTACAACGCCGTGATGATCGTGGCGCCGGTGTTCATGGCCCTGGCGCTGGCGATGATGCTCGGCGTGCGCCGCGGTGAGGCGGTGTCGGCCGCCGCAGCCGTCTGATGGCCGGCCCGCGCCTCCCGAACCGGTCGAGGGACGCGGAGCGCGACGCCCCGGGAGGTTACAGGGTGACGCTCACCCCCCGCCCCGTCGCCAGCGCCCGCCGGTAGACCAGGCCCGCGGCGACCAGGTCCTCCATGGCGTGGCCCATGGATTTGTAGAGCGTGATCTCGTCCGGAGAGCGGCGTCCGGGCCGCCGCCCGGCCAGCACCTCGCCCAGTTCCGCGCCCTGGTCCGGGTCCAGACCCACGCACTCGACCGCGCCGGCCGGCGGGGGTTGGAAGGCCCGGCGCGTCTCCACGAACACGCGGCTGGCGCGGATCAGCGCCGGGTCCAGCTCGCTCCCCGGCGGGTTGAAACCGACCGAGGTGAGGTGCGCGCCGGGCGCGATCCAGCCCGCCTCGACCACCGGCGCGGCCGAGCTGGTGCACAGGCAGATCACATCCGCGCCTTCGACGGCCGCCCGGATGGAGGGCACGGCCCGGGCGCGCGGATCCGCCGACGCCAGCCGGGCGGCGCTCTCCGGCCGGCCGGACGCGATGCGGATCTCGGCGAAGTCGCGGACCAGGGGCAGCAGGCGCAGGTGCGCGTCGCCCTGCACGCCCGCGCCGACGATGGCCAGGACGCGGCTCTCCGGCCGCGCGAGCAGACGCGCCGATAGCGCCGCCCCGCCGGCGGTGCGCAGCGCCGTGATGTGCGCGCCGTCCATCACGGCCCGCGGGACGCCGGTCTGGCCGTCGAACAGCCCGATCAGCGCGTGGTGCGAGGGGAGGCCCAGGGCGGCGTTGCCCTCGAACACGGACACCAGCTTGACGGCGATAGGCCCGCCCGGCTGATGGCCCGGCATCGCCAGGAGGAAGCCCGCACCGGGCACTTCCAGGCCGATGCGGTCCGGCGCATTGACGCGACCCTCGGTCAGGGCCAGGAACCCGTCCGCCAGCGCCTCGATCAGCGCGCCCGGCTCCAGCAGGGCCTCCACGTCGGCGCGGCTCAGGAAAAGCAGAGACATGCGGCCATCCTTTCCAACAGTGTTATGCTTGTATTGTAAAGGAAACGCGCGGACGTCAGGTTCCTGGGGGATTGTTTTCAAACCGGACGCCGGTTCGCGCGTAGAGTCTTCAGATAGCGCGCCGCCGGGCGCGCCGGACGAAAGGAGAGCACGGCATGCGCGGCATGTTCCCCGGGTTCCCGGGCGGTCGTTGGGGCCGCAAGCGCCATTGGGGCGGCCCGTTCTTTGGCGGCGGCGGCTGGGTCTTCCCGGCCATGATCATTGGGCGACTGTTGCAGGAGGCGTTGGAGCAGTCGGGCCGGGGAGGCTGGCCGCAGCCGGAGACGCCTCCGCCGCCCGCGCGCCCTTCGGCCCCGGAGGCGCCCCGCCCGACGCCGGCCGCGGCCTCCACCACGGCCTGGTCGGAGTCCATCATCGGGCAGACCGGGCGGCCGGCCAGCCAGAGCGCCCCGCGCCGCGAGTGCCGCTACTGTGGCCGCGATCTCCCGGGCGACGTGCGCCAGTGCCTGGGCTGCGGCGCGCCCACTTTCCGGGCCTGATCCGGCGCCGGGGAGGCTGTGAGCATGGACTTTGACTTCGACTTCGATTTTGACTTCGACGGGGATGGCGGCGGACTGGGCTGGGTGCTGCCGGCCGTGATCTTCGGCCGGCTGATGTCCAACGCCAACGAGCGGCAGAAGGCGCCGGCCGGGCCGGCGCCGGCGCCGCAGACCGTGACCGTCATCCGCTGCGCCCACTGCCAGAAGACGTTCGACCCGGCCTTCACGTTCTGCCCGCACTGCGGCCAGAGCACGGCGCGCCACGAGTGCCGCTACTGCGGCCGCGAGAACGCCTCCAACGCCCGCGCCTGCATCGGCTGCGGCGCGCCCGTCACCGCGCCGCGTTGACGGCCAACGCCGAGCCGGCCCGTCCAGACTGCGCCGTGCCGCCGGCCCGCCTCGACCCGGCGCAGATCGCCGCGCTCACGCGCATCAACCGCGACGACATCTTCGAGTCGCTCGGCCTGGCGCGCGTCCGCCGCGGCCGGCGTCTGCTGGCCGCGCTGTTTCACGCCCCGGCGCGCCGTTTCGCGCTCCAGATCGCCGCGTTCGACGCCCTGGTCGGTGAGCGCGGCCTGCCGGCCGGCGCGGAATGGATCCTGCGCCATTTCCTGCGCGAGTTGCAGGTGTCCGGCCGGGAACACGCGCCGGCGGCCGGCCCGCTGCTGGTGCTGGCCAACCACCCGGGCATGGCGGACACCGCCGCGCTGTTCGTCGGCCTGGGCCGCCCGGACCTGCGCATCGTGGCGGCGGAGCGCCCCTTCCTGCAGGCCCTCACCCACACCCGCCGCCAGTTGATCTTCGTGCGCGAGGACGCCGCCGCCCGGATGGGCGTCGTGCGCGCCGTGGTGGGCGCCCTGCGCGCCGGCCAGGCCGTGCTGACGTTCCCGGCCGGCGAGATCGAGCCGGACCCGGCCGTGCTGCCCGGCGCGGTCGAGTCGCTGGCGCGCTGGTCGGAGAGCGCGGCGGTGTTCGCGCGGCTGGCCCCGGAGGCCCGGATCATGACGGCGATGGTGAGCGGCGTGCTCTCGCCGGCCGCGCAGCGCCACCCGCTGGCCCGGTTGCGCCGGACGGCCCGCGACCGGGAGCGCATGGCCGCCATGCTGCAGGTGATGCTGCCGGCTTATCAGGGGGTGACGACGCGGATCGCGTTCAGCCGGCCGCGGCCCGCCCGGGAGTGGCTGGCGCTGCACCCGGACCCGGCGGCGCTGACGCGGGCGCTGGCCGACGAGGCCCGCCAGTTGATCGACCCGCCGCCCGCCGAGTGGCAGACCCTCCTGCGCGGCCTCCGCTGATCCCCGTCGTCCGCCGTCTGTCAGCTGCTATCGGCCGTCTGCCTTCCGCCCCACAAAATCCATCTGGTGCGCGATGTAGACCAGCTCGCCGCGCTCGATCTGGGCGTGGCGCTCCGCGATCCAGCCAGCGAAGCGGGCGG
The DNA here is from genome assembly GCA_034434015.1 of Anaerolineales bacterium. Classification (GTDB taxonomy): domain Bacteria; phylum Chloroflexota; class Anaerolineae; order Anaerolineales; family UBA6663; genus SpSt-583. Next base: position 96,525 of record DAOUAB010000122.1, on the reverse strand, counting down.
CGTCCAGCTCCGGGTGGCCGCGCAGCGCGCCGTGTATGGTGTGGATGATGAAGCGCAGGAAGTAGGCCTCGTCGGCGGGATAGCCGTCACGGCCCGCGAACACGGTCCAGTCCGAGGCCCCGGCCGCCATGATCTCGGCCCCGGCCGCGCGCAGGCGCCCAAAGAGGTGGCGGCCCGTGCGGCTGTCGCCCGAGCGCCGGCCGTGCGTGCGGCGCTCGTCCATCGTGCGGTGATAGAGGGCTTCGATGTGCGCGTCGAGGGCCGGGTCAATCTCGGGCTGGAACAGCGTGGCGCCGTCGAAGTTGAGGGTGAAATAGAACAGCCCGCCGGGCCGCAGCGCGCCGAGCAGTTGCGGCAGCGCCGTCGGCAGGTCGAGCAGGTCCAGCACGGCGTGCGCGATCAGCAGGTCCCAGGCGCCCTGCTGTTCCGGCCGGGCCGTGAACGTCAGCAGGTCTTCCGTTTGGAGGGTGACGCGCAGGCGGGGAGCGGCGACCAGAGTCTGGAGCCGCGCGCGCGCGGCGGCGATGTTCTCGGGCTGCTCGTCCAGGGCCGTATAGTCGACGGCGCGCGGGAACAGGCCGCGCTCGACAACGCGCTCGATCATGGTGCCGATGCCGGCGCCGACCTCCAGCGCGCGCAAAGGTTTTGTGGCGTCAGGCGGCGCGGCGTCCACTTCGGGAACCTGGAGCGGCGCTGTCATCGCGGCCGCCAGCGCCGTCCGCAGCGTCTCCCAGACGTGCGCGTTCAGGGCGCGGTCGTCAACGGTCTTCTTGGCGGCGAGATAGCGCGTGAACGAATAGTTTTCCGGCGTCGTCAGGTATCCCTCGCCCACGTCATCCATCACTCGCTGCTCGCTGCTTGCCGCCTGCCGCCGGCCATCAACCGCCCTCACTTCTTATCCCGCTTCTGAAACAACCCGCCTGTGAACGCCCGACCCAGGAGGTCCCCAAAAGTCGGCAGCTCCGGCCGGTCCTGCTCGGCGGCCTCCCACTCGCCCTGTTCCCGTTCCGCCGCCCACTTCGCGCGCCGTTCGGCGGCCTCGGCCAGGGCCATCGCCAGCGCGGCCTGGTCGCCGCGGGCCAGTTGATCGCGCACGGCCTGGAGCTCGGCCAGGGCGGCGTCGAGATAGCGCAGCACGTTGTCGCGGTTGAGGCTCAGGGCGGCCGGGTCGGCGGTGTTCAGGGCGAAGGTGGCGGTGGCAAAGCCGCGGTCGGCGACCTTGCGCATCTCGGCCCAGCCGGGGGAGGCGTCGGCGGCGCGCAACAGGGCGAGGGCGGTCAGGACGGGCAGGCCGTCGAGCGCGCCCATCAGGCCGTCGTGCTCGGCCGGGTCCATGAAATGGGGCTGCGCGCCGAGCAGGGCCGCCAGGTCGCTCAAGAGCTTCACGGCCTCCGGCGCCGCCTCCGGCCCGGCCGCCAGGGCCCACAGGCCGCGGGCGAACAGGTCGGCGCGGGCCGCGTCGAGGCCGAGCGCGCCGTCGTGCAGGTAGGCCGGGTTGAGGATGGGATGCGCGGCGACGACATGCCGGCGGGCGGGCAGGTGGGCCTGGCCCCAGGCCAGCGGCGGCGCGAGAAGCGGGCCCAGGCAGGCGACGACGGCCGCCTCGCGCAGCGCCGGCGCCATGGTCCGCAGATGCTCCGCCTGATCGGCCAGCGGCCCGCCCAGCAGAACCAGGTCCGCGCCGGATACCGCCTCGGGCAGGTCCCAGCGGGCGTCGTGGACCAGGCCCCGGGAGGCGGCCAGGCGCGCCAGGTCGCCGTCCCGGTCGAAGCCGGTGACGCGGATGGTCTTGCGCTCGCGCAGCGCCAGGCCGAGCGAGCCGCCGACGCGGTCCAGGCCGATCAGCGTGATTTTGACGGGCGGGGTCGGGGGGCGCGCGCTCATCGGCCCAGCAGCAGGCGGACGATGAACGAGGTCGGGCCGGTGACCAGCAGGCCCAGGATGCCGACAGGCAGAAAGACCAGCGCCAGCAGGATGAACATCCCCCAGCGCTCCAGCAATTCCAGGGCCTGGTCCCAATCCCGCGGCGCCAGACCGCGCAGCACCTTCAGGCCGTCCAGCGGGCCGATGGGCAGCAGGTTGAACACCATCAGGGCGACGTTGGAGAACAGGAAGATGCTCAGAAAGTATTCGAAGGAGGGGAAGACGCCGAAGAGCGCGTCGCCGCCGAACGGCTCGATCAGGCCCAGGCGGAACGGGACGGCCGCCAGCGCGGCCAGCAGCAGGTTCATCAGCGGGCCGGCGACGGCGACCATGGCCATGCCCAGGCGCGGGCCGTTGCGCAGGTTATAGGGGTTGGCCAGCACGGGTTTGGCCCAGCCGAAGCCGACCAGGACGAACATGAGCGCGCCGAGCGGATCGAGGTGGGCCAGCGGGTTGAGCGTGAGGCGGCCCATCCGGCGCGGCGTCGAGTCGCCCAGCCAGTCGGCGGTCAGCGCGTGGGCCAGCTCGTGCAGGCTGAGGGCGACCACGAGCGTGACGGCGTACGAGATCAGGGTGGGCGAGTCGGGGAAGTTGAAGAGCATGAGGTCTCCTGGGCACGAAAATTATAGCACCGGGGTCCTGGGCCGCTGCGATCGGGCCGTCTCGCAAAACCGGCGTCATGCGTAAGCGCCGGGGCGCCGGGCCGTGCAGGGCAAGCGCCCGTCTATAATGAGCGCAGCGTGAAGCGCCGCCGGCGACGGTCGGCGAGGAGAGAGGTTCAGGATGCCAGCGCCGATCATGGATTTCCGGTTGGGCGATGTGTTGCGCCTGCGCAAGCCGCACCCGTGCGGGGGCTATGAGTGGCGCGTGGTGCGCCTGGGCGCGGACCTCGGCCTGGAATGTCTGACGTGCGGCCGGCGCGTGCTCCTCGAGCGGCGCGAAGTGGAGAAACGGACCAAGACCATCGTGAGCCGGGGGCCGGAACCGGGCGGCGGCACGGCTCAGCCGGGATCGGGATGAGGGGGGAACGGGCCGGACGCCGGGCCGTCAAGACGCCGCGTCTCGGCGTCGCCTGACTCATGCCGCTGCGGCGCGGATTTCGTCCGGCGGCAGCTCTTTCTCCACCGTCTTCAACAACGCCCCGGCCGTGCTCAGCCCGAAGCCGATGAAGACCGCGATCAGCAGCACGTTGGCGCTGAGCAGCGCCACCGGGATGAGCAGCGGAAGGAACGCGAACAGGGCCGCGATCAGCGGCTGGGCGGAGAGGAAGACCGCCAGCCAGACCAGCCAGATCAGCAGTGACACAACGCCGCGCGCAGTGCGCGCCCACACCAGCCAGCCCAGGCCCCAGATGAAAAACTCGACGCAGACCGCCAGACCCGCGCGCGGGTGAGTCTGCAAAAGCCCCAGCACCCGCCCGACCCCCTTCTTGAGCCGCCACAACTGGTACAGGCCGAGCGCGAACAGCCCCAGGCTGAGCGCCAGCACCACACCCAGCAGCGCGACCAGCAGCCACGGATCGATCCGGCTGAGCGCGTAGGCCAGCGCCATCAACACCACGGCCGCCACGTTCTCGGCCAGCGCGAAGAGCGGCGCGGAGGCCGTGCCCGCCGTCCCGGTGCCGGCGCTGAGCATCGGCTTGGCCAGGGCCTTCAGGCCGGTGAGCGTCACGGCCGTGGCCGCGCTTGCCCCGGCGATGACGACCCCCGCGCCCCCAATCCCGCCCGTCTCGCCGTTGAAAATCTGCAGCGTGTCAAACGCGGCGCGCAGCTCCGGCGAGAGGTTGACGATCACGCCGGCGGCCGCCAGGCCCATCAACGCCGACGAGACCGGCACGACGAAACCGCTGATGAAGTGGACGACCGAGTTGACGGCGTGCATTACGCCCGGCGCCAGGTAGGTCGAGAACGACGGCGCTATCGTGACCAGCCACAGGAACCCCACCAGCCCCATGAACCAGAAACTGCTCATGAACTGCATCGGGCCGGCCAGTTCCACAATCCCCAGCCGGGCCGCGACCGACAGGACCAGCAGGCAGGCGTACTGGTTCGAGGCGCCCACCAGGCCGCCCGCCGCAATCGCCGACAGGACAATTTCCATTATGTCGTCTCCATTCACGATTATGGCCTTGAAATTCCCGTTTCTCAAAAAATGTATCAAACTTGTCAAAACATGTTCTTGACAAGTTTTATTAAAGACCTATACTCTATTCAAGAAATTCAAAAAGAAATTGATTTTTTTCAATATAGGCCCCGGCGTTTATCAGAAATCTTGAGCCATGCACCCTATTATTGGAACCTGTCCCGTCTGCGGTGAGACCCTCGCGGTCACCCGCCTGCATTGCCGCAACTGCGACACCACCATCGAGGGCCGTTTCTCGGTCGGCGCCTTTGACCGCCTGAACCTGGAACAACTGGCGTTTGCCGAGACCTTCATCCGTTGTGAGGGCAAGCTCAACCGGATGGAGAAGGAACTCAACCTATCTTACCCCACCCTGCGCGGACGTCTCAACGAATTAATACGCGCCATGGGCTATGAAGTTGGCCAGGAAGAAGCGCCCGGCATTAGCGAAGAGGAGCGCCGCCGGATCCTGGACGAGCTGGCCTCCGGCCGGATCACGTCCGAGGCGGCCGTAAAGGCTTTGCAGGGCGGCGGCTAGCGGTCTTTTGGATTCCGGGCTGGAGGTCTTATGTTCTCAGAGCGCACGTCGATCCTCAACCAGGTGGCGGCCGGCCAGATGACGGCTGACGAGGCCGCCCGCCTGCTCGGTCGGCCCCCCGCGGCGGCCTCCGAGCGCCTCAAAGGCCGCTGGCTGCATGTCCGCGTCACGCGCCTGAGCACCGGCAAGAGCCTGGTCTCGGTCAACCTGCCGCTGTCCTGGGTCGAGGTGGGGATGAAGATCGGCGCGCGCTACCAGGGGCTGGCCGGCGTGGATTGGGATGAGCTCGTGGCGCTCATTAACTCCGGCGCCGACGGCCGGCTGGTGGAAGTGGAGAACCTTGAGGACGACGAGCGCATCGAAATCTTTGTGGAGTGACGCCATGCAACAGCGCGTGATCGCCACCACGGCCGACCCGGCCATCACTCTGGAGGTCCGGGGCGACCTGCGCCTGACCGGCAGCGACCTGAATGAGGTCTTTGTCGAAGCCGACGATGACCTGAATCTGAACGCCGACGCCGCCGGGAGCGAGGTCCACTTCTCTTGCGGCGGCTCGTGTACCGTGCGGGTGCCGCGCCGCGCCCGGGTGACGGTGGTCTCGGTCGGCGGCGACGCGCGCCCGGTGAAGGACCTGGCCGCGCCTCTGACCATCGGCGACGTCGCCGGCGACCTGGTGCTGCGCCAGACCGCGGGCGTGCAGGTGGGCCACGTCGGTGGCGATGTGAGCGCCAAGAAGATCGCCGGGCCGTTGACCCTGGCCGGCGCCGGCGGCGACGTCTCGGTGCGCGGCGTGGAGGGCGCGTTCTCTACCGGCTTCGTCGGCGGCGACCTGGCCCTGCGCGACGCGGGCGCCGGCGCCAGCGGTCAGGCCGGCGGCGACGTCATCCTCAACCTGGACTTCGCCCCGCACCAGACCTACAACTTCACGGCCAACGGCGACATCATCTGCCGCGTCCCGCCGAGCGCGTCCGCCCGCCTGGCCATCCAGTGTCACGGCGAGCTTTCCGTGGACGTGCTGGGCGCGCGTGTCGAGCGCCAGAATGGTCAGTACACGGTCACGCTGGGAGCCGGCGAGGCCAGCGTCGCCTTCCAGGCCAACAGCGACGTGGCCATCTCCGACGTCACGATCGGCAGCTCCGGCGTGGCCGAGAGCGGCGACGACTTCGGCGACCGGCTGGCCGAGCAGATCGAGGCGCAGGTGGCGGCCAAGATGGCCGAGATCGAGCGCGAGCTCAACGTCCAGTTCGGCGACCTCAACCTCAACCTGAGCGGGCTGGGGCGCATGAACGCCCAGGACATCGCCGCGCGCGCCCGCCGGGCCGCTGAAATTGCCCGGCGCAAGTCGGAGGCCGCCCAGCGCAAGGTCGAGGCCGCCCAGCGCCGCGCCGAGCGGGTGGCCCAGCGCCACGCCGAGCACGCCCAGGCGCATGCCAAACGCCGCGGCTGGGGCTTCAACTTCAGCATCCCGACGCCGCCGCGCCCGCCGACCCCGCCCAGGCCGCCCGCCGATCCCGTGAGCGACGCCGAGCGCCTGGCCGTCCTGCAGATGCTGGAACAGGGCAAGATCACGGCCGCCGACGCCGAGAAACTGCTGGCGGCCCTGGAGGGCAAGTAGGGCCGCGTCGCGATGCGACCCTACCGCTCCCCATGACCGCCCGCCTCCTCGTCCCCGCCGCCGCGCCCGACGGCCCGCAGCCGATGGACATCACGCGCCATCTGGCCGGCGTGGCCGCGTTGATTGAAATGTGCTTCGCGGCCGAGATGGATGAGAGTGGGCGCAGCTTCATCCGCGACCTGCGCTTTCTGAGCCGGCTCGGGCCGGCGCTGCGCCTGCTGGTCTGGCTCGGGCTCAGCCGCGAGATCTGGACCCAGGGCTTCGTCTGGGTCGAGCGCGGGCGCGTCATCGGCAGCGTGAGCGTGCAGGCGGCCGGGCCGCGCTCGACGACCTGGCTGGTCGCCAACGTCGCCGTCCACCCCGAGCACCGCCGGCGCGGCATCGCCTTCGCGCTGATGCAGTCGGCGCTGGACTTTGTCGAGCGCCAGGGCGGCGCCGAGGTCTGCCTGCAGGTGGACGACGACAACCTCGGCGCGCTGGCGCTCTACGAGCGGCTGGCCTTCACGCCGGTCGCCACGCACGCCACCTGGACGCGCCCCGGGCGCCTGGCCGCGCCCCCGCACCAGCCCGCGCCCTTCGATATCCGCCTGCGCTCCGGCCGCGAATGGCTGGATGAACTGAACCTGGCCGAGCTGGTGCGTCCGGAAGGCCTCACCTGGAACCGCCCGCCGCATCCGGGGGATTTCCGGCCGACGCTGCGCCGCCGGCTGGAACGCTTCTTCAACGGCCAGGTCGAGGAGCACTGGGTCGCGGCCGCCGCCCAGGACCGGATCGCCGGGGCGCTGTCCATCGTCACCGGCCTGTCCGACGGGGACCGGCTGACGCTGCTGGTCCACCCCGCCTTTCGCGGCCAGGTGGAACGCCCGCTCCTGGTGCGCGCGCTGCGCCGCCTGGGGCCGCGGCCCTGGCCGGTCCGCCTGGAACATCCCGCCGACGATGACGCCGCGGCCGAGGTGTTGCGCGACCTGGGTTTTACCGTGACGCGCACGCTGCGCTGGCTGCGGCGCGCCATCCGCCCGGCCTGAGCGCCGGCTGAGCAGGAGATCCCGATGCACGGCGAAGTCATCATCGAGCAGTTGGCCAAGACCTACCTCACCCGCCAGCGCCGGGGCCTGTTCCGCGCCGAGGAGAAATCCGTGCCGGCGCTCAAGGGCGTCTCGCTGGACATCCAGCCGGGCGAGCTCTTCGGCCTGCTCGGTCCGAACGGCGCCGGCAAGACCACGCTGATCAAGTGCCTGACCACGCTGCTGCTGCCGACCTCCGGCCGGGCGCGGATCAACGGTTACGAGCTGACCCGGGAGGACAACGCCATCCGCGCCACCACCGGCTGTATGCTGATGGGCGAGCGCGGCCTGTACTGGAAGCTGACCGCGCGCGAGAACCTGGTCTTCTTCGGCGCGCTCTATCACCTGGACCCGGCCGCGCGCCGCCGGCGCGCCGATGAGCTGATCGAGCAGCTGGGCCTGGGCGAGATCGCCGACCGGGCGGTGGAGAGCTACTCGTCCGGCCAGCGCATGAAGCTGGCCTTCGCCAAGGCCCTGATCAACGACGCGCCGCTGCTGATCCTGGATGAGCCGACCAACACCCTGGACGTGCCCTCGGCCCGCGAGCTGCGCGCCGTGGTCCGCGAGCTCAACGCCCGGGGCAAGACCGTCATCTACACCACCCACATCATGTCCGAGGCCGAGACCCTGTGCGACCGGGTCGCCATCGTCGACCGGGGCGAGGTGCTGGCCCTCGGCACGGTGCCGGAGCTGAAGGCCTCGCTCCAGCGCGACTCGGTGGTGAAGGTCGAGGGCGTCATCTCCAGCCGGGCCAGCCAGGCTGTGGAGCGGTTGCCGGGCGTTTCGCGCGTGGCCACCACGCTCAACGGACACACCACGCTGACCGTGGTCTCGCAGGACACGCCCGCCGCCCTGCTCCCGCGCCTGATCGAGACGCTCACCGCGCACCAGGCCGTGATCCAGAAGATCGCGCCGGACGAGCCGACCCTGGAAGACGTCTTTATCGCCCGGACCGGCCGGACCCTGGCGGACGACACGAGGGTGAAATGAGCGCCGCGGGACGGCTGGCGCACGACCCCCGGCCCTCGGGCATACCGCGCGAGTGGGCCGCGCGTTGCCGACCGGTGTTGCGTGTTCCGCGTTCCGCGTTTGTCTCTCCTCCTCGGACGCGGAATACGCAACGCCGTCTCAGCGAACCGGAGGCGCGCCCATGACCGTGGCCCGCGTCGGACGCCCCAGCCTGAGCCAGAACCTCTCCGCCGCGCTGGCGGAGGCGCAACTGCGTTTCACGAACATCAGCCGTTATCCCGGCCAGCTGCTGACCAACGTGATCATCCCGATCGTCTTCGCGGCCATGCCCATGCTGCTGGGCCGGGCTACCGGCGGCGCCTCGGCCGAGGCCAACTTCGCCGCCAACACCGGCTCGTCCAACTACGTGGGCTACATGCTCATCGGCTCGTGCGTGTTCCAGTTCGTGTCCAGCACCTTCTTCCTGGTGGCCAACTGGCTGCGCTTCGAGCAGGAGACCGGCACGCTCGAGGCCGTCTACCTCACGCCGACCTCGAGCGCGACGCTGCTGGGCGGCGTGGTCCTGTACAGCACCGTGCGCAGCCTGCTGCCGGCGCTCGTCGCCTACGTGGTCGGCTGCCTGATCTTCGGCCTTAACCCGTTCGACGGGAACCTGGGGCTGGCGCTGGGTTTCATCGCCGCCGGCCTGGTGCCGCTGGCCGGCATGTCCATGCTGTTTGGGGCGGTGGTGCTGAAGGTCAAGGAGGCCAACGCGCTGCTCAACCTGATGCAGTGGGTGGTCAGCTTCCTCATGGGCATCTTCTTCCCGGTGGCCATCATGCCGCCGTTGTTGCAGTACCTCGCCTGGCTCTTCCCGCCCACCTGGATGACCAACGGCGTCCGCTCGGCGCTCCTGGGGGTGGGCTATTTCTTCGGCCACTGGTATCTGGATATGGCCGTGCTGTGGGCCTTCATGTTCCTGGCGCCGCTGCTGGGCTGGTTCGTCTTCCGCCGCACCGAGCAGGGCCTGCAGCGCAACGAGGGGATGGGGCAATTTTGATGACTACAGCTTCCCGCCTCACCGGTCCGGCCGCCTTCCTGAGCACGCTGGCGGCCATGGCGCAAAAAGAGCTCATGATCATGCTGCGCTACCCGGTGGAGTTCGTGGCCTCCTTCGGGCAGGTGTTCCTGATCGTCGTCGTCCTCACGCTGGCCGGGCTGATGTTCTCGCCGGGCGGGCTGCGCGGCGCGGGCGGCGACTCCGGCACCTCCGGCCTGGTGGTCTACGGCTTCTTCCTGTTCATGTTTATGAGCGACACGCTGTGGACCATCGGCTACAACGTCCACCGCGACCAGAAGCAGGGGACGCTCGAGATCCTGTATTTGAGCCCGGCCTCCAAGTTCGCCAACCTGCTCTCGCGCATCGTGGTCACCCTGGTGTGGACCGGGCTGATGTGCGTGATGGCGGCCGTGGTGATGAGCGTGATGATCGGGGCGCTGCCGTTCCACAACCTGGCGCTGGGCGTCTACGTGCTGGCGCTGGCCCTGGCCGGCACCTTCGGCGTCGGGTTCGCCTTCGCGGCGCTCACCCTGCGCCTGAAGGAGACCGCCCAGACCGTGGCCAACCTGGCCCAATTCGCGTTCATGGTGCTGTGCGCGCCGTTCTTCCCGTTTGCGGCGCTGCCGGAGTTTTTGCAGTGGGCGGCGCGCCTGATCCCGCTCTCCTACGGCGTGGACGCCTTCCGCTCGACCCTGATGGGCTACCCGGCCGGCTTCCCGGAGCTCGCCCCCATCGAGGTCGAGTTGGTCATCGTCACCGCCTTCGGCGTGCTGATGCCCGTGATCGGTTACTGGCTGTATCGGCGCGAGGAGGACGTGGCGCGGATGAAGGGCAGTTTGTCGGAATACTGAACATGGCTGACGAAACGGAACGCCGGAAGATACTGGAGATGCTGGACAACGGCCGGATTAAGGCCGAGGACGCGGTGCGCCTGCTGAACGCGCTGAGCGGCGCGGCGCCGCCGGCCGCCGGGGCGCCAGCGCCGGAGCCGCCCGCCGCGCCGCCTGACCTCGACCGCTGGCGCCGCTGGTGGCAGGCCCCGTTCTGGCTCGGCGCCGCGATCACGCTGGCGGGCGGCGGCCTGATGTACCTGGCCCTGCGCGCCGCCGCGTTCCAGGTCTCCGGCTGGTTCCTGCTGGCCGCCTGCCCGTTCGCGCTCGGCGTTGTGGTGATGGCCCTGGCCGCCGCCAGCCGCAGCGCGCGCTGGATTCACATCCGCATCGACACCGGCCGGGACGAATGGCCGCGCCGCCTCGCGCTCTCGTTCCCGTTGCCCATCCGGCTGACGGCCTGGTTCCTGCGGGCCTTCGGCCATCGCCTCCCGGAGTTGCGGCGCACGGCCGTCGACGAATTGATCCTGGCCCTGGGCGAGAGCGCCACGCCGGAGACGCCGTTGTACGTGGACGTGAAGGAGGCCGGCGGGGGCGAACGGGTGCAGGTCTATATCGGGTGATGAGGCATAAGGGACGGGTGAACCCAAGCCCTTGTCACCCGCCGCCGGCCGCACATCCCCGGCCACGGAGAAACGTATGGCGACTGTCGAAGAACGCATGAAGGTCCTCAAGATGATCGAGGAGGGCAAGATCAGCGCCGAGGAGGGCGCCCGGCTCCTGGCGGCGCTGGCCGAGAGCCGCAAGACGCCGAGCATCACGCTGGGCACGGCCGTCGGCGAGGCGCGCTGGTTCCGCGTGCGCGTCACCGATCTGGCCACCGGCAAGGCCAAGGTGAACGTCAACATCCCGATGGGCCTGGTGAACGTCGGCATCAAGATGGGCGCCCGCTTCGCGCCCAACCTGGATTCCGAGCAGATGGAGGCGCTGGCGGAGGCCCTGAAATCCGGCGCCACGGGCAAGATCATCGACGTCACCGACGAGGAGGACGGCGAGCGCGTGGAGATTTTCGTCGAATGACCGCCGCGCCTCCGGCCCGCTGGGGACGTCCGTTTTTCGCGCTCTGGACGGGTCAGGCCGTCTCGCTCTTCGGCAGCGCCCTGGTCCAGTTCGCGCTGATCTGGTGGCTGACGGACACTACCCGCTCGGCCACGGTGCTGGCCGTCGCCACGCTCATGTCGATCCTGCCCGGCATCGTCGTCGCGCCGTTCGCGGGCGTGGTGGTGGACCGCTTCAACCGCCGCCTGATCATGATCGTCTCGGACAGCCTGGTGGCGCTCTCGACGCTGGTCCTGGCCTACCTGTTCTGGAGCGGGGTCGCCCAGCCCTGGCACGTGTACGCGGCCATGTTCATCCGCGCCGCGGCCGGCGTGTTCCAGTTCCCGGCCATGCAGGCCTCCACGTCGCTCATGGTGCCGGCCGACCAGTTGCAGCGCGTGCAGGGCTTCAACCAGATGCTGCAGGGCGTGATGGGCATCGTCGCGCCGCCGGCGGGCGCGCTGTTGCTCGGCGTGCTGCCGCTCCAGGGCGTGCTGGCGATTGACGTGGTCACGGCCCTGGTGGGGGTCGCGCCGCTGTTCTTTATCGCCGTGCCGCAGCCGCCGGCGCCGCCGGCCGCGGCGCGGACCTCGTTCCTGGGCGAGATCGGGGCCAGCTTCCGCTACCTGGTCGCCTGGCGCGGCCTGTTCCTGGTGGCGCTCATGTCGGTGGTTTTGAACTTCCTGCTCAATCCGGCCGGCGCGCTGCTGCCCATCCTGGTGACGCGCCATTTCGGCGGGGCGGAGGGCGAGCTGGCGCTGATCAATTCCGCCTTCAGCCTCGGCCTGCTGGTGGGCGGCGTCGGGCTGGGCGCGTGGGGCGGCTTTAAGCGCCGTATCTACACCTCGCTCCTCGGCCTGCTCCTGCTCGGCCTGTCGTTCGGGGCGCTGGGGCTCGTGCCCGGGAACGCCTTCTGGCTGGCCGTCGGCCTGGCCTTCATCGCCTCGCTGACGACGGTCATGGTCAACGGCCCGCTGCTGGCGATCCTGCAGGCCGTGGTCGCGCCGGAGATGCAGGGGCGCGTCTTCAGCCTGATCGGCAGCGTCGCCACGGCGCTCTCGCCCGTCGGCCTGCTGATCGCCGGGCCGGTGTCGGATGCGGTCGGCGTGCAGGTCTGGTACCTCGTCGGCGGCGTCGCCAGCCTGGGGCTGGGCGCGCTGGCCTTCTTCGTGCGCGCTATCCGCAACCTGGAAGACCACCAGGCGGCTGCGCCGGCGGCGGCCGCCGCGGGCTTGGCCGCTGACCTATCGACTTGACGCCGGGAGGCCGGGGCGCGGCGCTGCCGCTGCAGCCCGGCGCCGCGGCGCCTTGGCGCTGGAAAGCCATGATGACCTCTAACCCTCGCCTCCCGTCCGGCATGTTCGGCTTCACGCTCGTCTGGCTCGGCCAGATCGTCTCGGTGCTGGCCACCAACATGACGCACTTTGCGCTGACCATCTGGATCTTCGAGAAGACGGGCAGCGCCACCGCCCTCGGCCTCCAGCAGGTGTTCTTCATCACGCCCTTCCTGCTGTTCTCGCCGATCGCGGGCGCCATGGTGGACCGCCACAACCGCAAACTGATGATGATGATCAGCGACCTGGGGGCCGGCCTGGCGACGGTGGCCATCCTGAGCCTCCAGGCGTTCGGGCTGCTGGAAATCTGGCACCTGTACGTCGCCGCCGTGATCGCCGGCCTGGGCAACTGCTTCCAGTGGCCGGCGTATTCGGCCGCCATCAGCACGATGGTGCCGAAGGAGCAGTACGGCCGCGCCAATGGCATGATGTCGTTGGTGGAGATGGGGCCGGCCGTCCTCGCCCCGCTGCTGGCCGGCGCGCTGCTGCCGCTCATCGGCCTGACCGGGATCATGGCCGTTGACGTGATCACGTTCCTGGCGGCGATTGGCGCGCTGCTGGTGGTCCATGTGCCGCAGCCGCCGCGCACCGAGGCCGGCCGCCAGGCGGAGAAGGGCAGCCTGCTCCAGGATGCGGCCTACGGCTTCCGCTACATCTTCGCCCGGCCCAGCCTGCTCGGCCTGCAGATGGTCTTCTTCTTCGGCAACCTGTTCGCCGGCATCGCCATGACCCTGACGTCGCCCATGATCCTGGCGCGCACCGGCAACGACGAGGCGGCGCTGGGCACGGTCCTGTCGGCGGGCGCGGTGGGCGGCGTGGTCGGCGGCGTGCTGATGAGCGCGTGGGGCGGCTTCAAGCGCCGCGTCCACGGCGTGCTGCTGGGCTGGCTGTGGTCGGGCGTCTTCGCCCTGCTCGTGTTCGGCCTGGCGCGCGAGCAGGTCTTCTGGGCGCTGTGGCTGTTCGTGGGCAGCCTGCCGTTTGCCATCGTCAACGGCTCCAACCAGGCCATCTACCAGGCCAAGGTGCCGCCGGATGTGCAGGGGCGCGTGTTCGCGGCGCGGCGCCTGATCGCCTGGCTCACCAACCCCATCTCGCCCATCATCGCCGGGGTGCTGGCCGATTACGTGCTCGGCCCGGCCATGCTGGCCGGCGGTCGGCTGGCGCCGGTCTTGGGCGGGCTGGTGGGGACCGGACCCGGCGCGGGCATGGCGCTGCTGGTGGTCGGCTGCGGCGTGCTGGTGATCCTGGTGAGCGTCGGCGCCTATTTCGTGCCGGCCGTGCGCGACGCCGAGGCGCTCCTGCCGGACCACGACGCGGCCCCGGTTGCTTCGCCGGCGGCCGCCGCGGCGGATTAATTGCCTGGTGCCCCGTGTCCGGGCCGCCGCGAATTGAGCTAGACTGCAAGGTAAGGTGATGAGACAATCCCGCGACACGTCCGACGATCTGATCTGGGAAAGCCCGTCCGGGCCGGAGCTGGCCGCGGGCTTCCGCCTCGGGCGCGCCGCCTCCGGGGCGGTGACCGGCCTGGTGCTGGCGGCCGTCTACAGCCTGGTGGCCGGCACCATCGACGCGGTCCTGATGCGCGATGTGCCGCTGCGGGTTGATTGGCCGGCGGTGTGGGGGAGCCTGGCGCTGGCCGGGCTGGGCGGCGCCGGCCTCGGCGCGCTGACGGCCTGGCCGGAGGCGGGCTGGGCGGGCATCCTCGCGGGCGCCGTCGGCTTCGTCGCCTGGTCGTTCCTCCAATCGTTCCTCCGGCTGCAGGCGGCGACCCTGATCTTCCTGCCGCTGTTCCTGCCGCTGGTGGCGATGAGCGTGCCGCTGGCCGCCTTTCTGCGCTGGAGCGCGGGACGCCAGGAGCGCCTGCAAGATCAGCCGGGCGCGGCCCGCTGGCGGGCGCAGGCGCTGTTGCTGATCGTGGTCCTGGCCGTCGGCGGCTTTGCAGGCTCGTGGTCGCAGATGCCGGCCTCCAGCCGGGAGGCCGTGCGCCGGGTGCATCGCGTGCTGACCGAGACCCTGGCGGAGCCGGCCGGCGCTCGCCTGCCGGCGGCGTTCGGTTCCGTGCCGGACCTGCGCCGCCATGCCGGCAGCCCCTACCAGTTGGAGCCGCGCGCCGTCAACTCCATGAACAACCAGGTGGATGTGCTGGCCACCTTCGCCGACGGTTATCAGATCACCTGCACCGTGGATCCGACGGCGGGCTGGCTGCTCTGCCGCGAGGGCGCCGAGGCGCTGTTCGGCGGCGCCGTGGCCGACCCGTCCGATCAGCGCTGAGGGCCGCAACCTGCCCGGCGGCGCTGCGTAATAGATTCTGTCGGCCGCAGATGGGCTGCGGCGCGAGGAGCGCTGTCATGACCAAACTGATCCTGCGCTGGGGCATTAATGCTCTGGCCCTGTGGCTGGCCATCACCTTCGTTCCCGGCATCGCGGGGCCCAAGGACTGGCCTTCCATCTTGGGGCTGGCGCTGGTCTTTGGCCTGGTGAACGCCCTGGTGCGGCCGCTCATCGTCCTGCTGACCTGCCCGCTCATCATCCTGACGCTCGGGCTGGGCACGCTGCTGATCAACACCTTCCTGCTCTGGCTGACGAGCGTCGCCTCGCAGTGGGTCAGCGCGCAGCTCAACGTCAACATCGGCATCACGGTCGCCGACTTCTGGGCCGCCTTCTTCGGCGCGCTGGTGATCTCGATTGTGAGCGTCGTGCTCAGCGTCTTCGTCCGCGACGACGCCTGGGAGGACCGGCGCCGCCGGCGGAAAGACTGGCAGTAAGCGCGCGGCTCAACAGCGGCGGCTCAGGCTGGCGGGACCTGAGCCGTTTTTTGTTTCACCCGGCCCTCAATCGCACGCCGCGCAGTTGGGGGCCGGGGCCGGCGCCGCGGTCCGCGCGCGCGCCGCCGGCCGGGCCGGGCCGGCCTCGGTCACCTCCCAGCGCTCGCAACGGCCGCCCCAGCGCGCCACCACCTTCTTATTCACCGAGACCTGCACGATCTCGCAGTGGTTGGCGCAATGCCGGCATTCGAACGACGTGGTGCGATAGTCCAGGTCGCCGACGGCGAAGCCCTTGAAGCGCGTCGCGCTGCGCGCGCGCTGCATGGCCTCGCGCGCCAGGATGGCGGCGCCGATGGCGCCCATCACCTCGTGGTGCGGCGGCACCTGGATCGGCTGGCCGAGGGCGGCCTCGAAGGCGCGCACCATGCCCTGGTTGAACGCCACCCCGCCCTGGAACGCGATCGGCGGCAGGATCTCCTTGCCCAGGCCGACGTTGTTGAGGTAGTTGCGAGCCATGGCCTGGCACAGGCCGTACAAAATGTCCTCCACCCGGTGGCCCATCTGCTGCTTGTGGATCATGTCGGACTCGGCGAAGACCGTGCAGCGGCCGGCGATGCGCACCGGGCTCTTGGAGCGCAGCGCCAGCGGGCCGACGCTCTGGATGTCGATGCTCAGGCGCGCCGCCTGCTGATCGAGGAACGCGCCGGTGCCGGCCGCGCAGACCGTGTTCATGCCGAAGTCCACGGCCACGCCTTCGCGCAGCAGGATGATCTTGGAGTCCTGCCCGCCGATCTCGATGATGGTCTGCACGCCGGGCACGAAGTGCGACGTCGCCACGGCATGGGCCGTGATCTCGTTCTTGATCACGTCCGCGCCGACGACCACGCCGGCCAGGTAGCGGCCGCTGCCGGTGGTGCCCACCCCGGCGATCTCCACCCCGTCCACCTGCGGCCGCAGCTGGCGCAGGCCCGCCTGGACCACCTCCAGCGGCCTGCCGCGTGTGCGCAGGTAGAGCGAGGCGAGCACGTGATAGTCGTCGTCCAGCGCGACCAGTTTGGTGGTGACGGAGCCGACGTCGACTCCCAGGTAAGCGCGCATGCGACACCTCACTTTCAGTTCGCGCGGCCGGCCAGCGCGCAGCCGGGCGGCACCGCGCCGCCGGCCGGGCGCGGACAGGTCGCCGTGAGCGGGCAACCGCCGCAGGCCTCCGCCCGAACCGGCGTCGCCGGCTCGGGGGCGGCGCCGGCCTCGCGCGCCTCGCGCCGCCGATAAAGCAGGTCCACGAACGCCTCCAGCCGCGTGCGCATCCCGGCCCGGCCGGATTGCTCGTCGAAGATAAAGGAGAGGATGGGCAGGTGGTAATCCCGGCTGACGCGCGGCAGGATGTTCAGCGCCGTCACCTCGGGGATGCATGTGAACGGCAACGCCTCCACCAGCCCGTCGAAGCCCTTCTGGCCGTGGATCACGGCCTGGCCCACCGTCACCCAGCCTTCGCCGGCCACGTCCCAGCGCAGGTACGGCCTGGCGGCCCGGTCGATGTGCGGCTTGCGCGGGAAGCCCAGCGCCTCCAGGATGAGCATGCCCAGCGCCCAATCGCTCATCATCAAGGTGCGGTGGACTTCCGCGCCCAGCTTGCCCAGCTCGCGTTCCAGGTCCAGGTTGAAGAACGGCTCCAGCACGGCGTAGTATTCGCCGGTGGTGGCGATGCGCACCGGGCGCCGGTCCGGGTCCTGCGGCGTCCGCTCGACCTTGCGGAGCACATCGGCCCGGGCGCGCTGCAGCGCCTCCATGTCCGCCGCCTCGTCGACGCGCGCCACGCCCTCATCCCAGACCCTGTCCACGCTGCCGGTCGTCACCTCGCGCGGGCGCACGAACTGCACGCGGCGCTCGATCTCGTCCAGGATCGACATCTTGGCCAGCGCCAGGCGGATCTCGCGCACGATCTCGCGCCAGGTGATCTGCGGCGCGAACTGGCGCAGGAAGCGGGCCAGGCCCATGATCTTGTCATCCAGCAGGGCGGTGGTGATGAACGTGAACTTGTGCCCCAGGTCGCGCAGGGCGTCCACCAGGAGCTGGGTGTAGGCGCTGTTGCGGCACAGCTCCGGGCCGTCCACGTACAGCAGCGTGTCGGCGCCGGCCTGCAGCATCTCCAGCATGTTGCCCAGGATGTACTTGTACGGCGTGCAGATGAACTCGGGCGAAAAGCGCGCGCCCAGCGCCACGGTCCGGCTGCTGAGCGGCGGGCCCAGCTCCACCCGCGCGCCGATGCCGCGCAGGAGCGATTTGATCGGCACGGTCACGGTCCCCATGCGCGGGAACCCGATGACGGGTTTGCAGCTCTCCCGCAGCACCGCCGGCGCGTGGAGTTCTCGTTCAGCAGGCGCCGGCGCGTCTGGCGCGGCGCTGGCCCGGCCCGCCGCCGACTTCTGGCGCAGCAGCATGTCGACGAAGGCCTCCAGCCGCGTGATCATCCCGGCGGCGCTGCCGTGCTCGTCCAGCACCAGGCTCATCACCGGGCGCCCGAGGGTGTGCGCGCGGCGCGTGATCGTCTCGACCATGGCCGAGTCCGGGCCGCAGGTGAAGGCCAGCACGGCGATGACGCCGTCCACCTCGGGGTCGTGCAGGAAGTGGCCGGCCGCGCCGGAGACCCAGTTCTCGTAGAACCAGCGCGTCTGGCCGGTCACCTGCTGGACGCCGGCCAGCGCGTCGTCGCGCGGCACCATCTCGCTGGTGAGGACGCGCGCGCCCAGGCGGCGCAGGCGCGCGACCAGGTCGTGGTTGATGTAGGCGTCGTACAGGCAGTAGGGATGGCCGACCAGGCCGATGGTCAGAGTCGCCGCCGCGCGAAGCGCGGCGGCTTCGGCCGGGCTTTGCCCGGCGGTTTCGGCCGGGCTTTGCCCGGCGGTTTCGGGGCCTTCCCCCCACTCGCCGGGGTACAGACGCGCCAGGGCCTCCGGGTACGTGAGGCGCTCGCCGGTCAACAACGCGCGGTAGGCCGCGTCGGCCGCGACGGCGCGCGACCAGGCCCGGCGGATCTGGAACGGATTCCACGTGAACCTGCGGCCGAGCCGGGCGAAGGCCGCTTCCGGCGTGATGTGGCGGCGGTGGACGTCGATCTCGATGTCGAGCAGGGGCGGGCAATCCGGGACGGTGGCCTTGATGATGTCCGGCAGCGCCTGGAACTTGGCGCAGTGCAGGGCGTCTTTCTCGACGCTGCGCACCGCGGGGCAGAAGACGGCCTCCACCTGACCGTGATCGCGCAGCCAGGCGACGTGCCCGGCATAGACCTTAATCGGCAGGCAGGTGACGTCCGCAACCACCCTGGCGCCGGCGGCGACGAGGTCGCGGCTGGTCGGCGGCGAGACCACCATCTCAACCCCCAGCTCACCGAAGAAGGTGCGCCAGAGCGGATAGTCCTGAAAAAACGAAAGCGCGCGGGGCAGGCCGATGCGGGCCATAGATAATCCTCCCGATCGGAATCAGCGAATGGCGATTTCGGAGTCGGTTAGCGGATTAAGGGACCAGCTTAACGCTAGTCGTTTCCAGTTTCGCCGGCCAGTGTCGTAATCCACCCCTCGTCACGAGCAATGTCCGGTCCTGGGGATTTTGGGGGTGGCGGAGCGGAGAGGCGTCCTGTTTTCAGGTCGCAGCGGTGGGATGGCGGCTGGGGCGCAGGCCGAGTATCCCGCTCAGGAAGTAGATGACGCCTCCGAGCAGGCCGTCAACCATATCCAGTGAATACCAGGTGAGCGAGAGCACGAGCGCCTGCTCCGGCCCGATCCCGGCCTGGCCGAGCAGGGCCACCACCGCGGCCTCGCGCACGCCGAAGCCGCTGATCGAGGCCGGCACCAGCAGGGTGGCCGAGATCACGGGCAGCGCCACCGCCACCAGGCCGAGCGGGACCGGCAGGCCGAGCGCGCGCGTGGTCAGCCAGTTGGTGAAGATGATCGAGAGGTTGAAGACGAGCGAGATGGCGAGCGCCAGGCCAAGCGCGCGCCGGCCGCTGGCGGTGACGACGGCGTACATCTGGCCGAGCCAGGTGTCGCCGGCCAGCGAGAGGGCGCGCGGCAGCGGCAGCCGGGCGACGACGCGCCGCACGAGCCGCCCCTCCAGGATCAGGGCGCCGGCCGCCAGCACCCCCATCGCCAGAAGGGCGAGCGCGCCCACCGTCGCCGGCGGCAGCACGGCGGACGCCGCCGGCAGCACGGCCAGCATCAGGCCGAACAGCACCAGGAAACCCGCCATGCGCTCCACCAGGATCGTGCCGGCCGCCTGCTGAGGCGTGGCGCCGCGGCCCACTTCCAGGACGCGGATCACGTCGCCGCCCAGGCCGGTGGGCAGGAAGGTGTTGAAGAAGGCGCCGACATAGCACAGGTAGAACGCGCGCCGGAACGAGACGCGCGCGCCGGCCGCGTCCAGCATCACCTTCCAGCGCGTCACGCGCAGGAGCATGCCGCCGGTGGAGATCAGCGCGCACAGCAGGTACAACTGTAGATCAACGCCGCGCAGGATGGCCCACACCTGGCGCGCGTCGGCGCCCGCGATGAGCCAGGCGAGCAGGCCGGCCGAGACCACGCTGCGGGCCACGTTGACGAAGTGCGGTTTGAGGCGGCTCATGACCGCAGTCGGAGCAGGCCGGAGACCAGGTAGATCAGGCCCCCCACCAGTCCGGCCGTCAGGTCCAGCGAATAGTAGGCCAGCGAGAAAGCCAGCGCCTGCTCGGTGCCCACCCCGAGCTGGGCGAAGAGGAGCACATAAGCCTGTTCGCGCACGCCCAGGCCGCTGATCGACGGCAGCAGCAGCGAGACCGTGGCGACCGGCACGATGACGAACAGCGCCGCGGCCGGGGCCGCGATCTGGAACGCGCGTGCGATGAGCAGGCCGGCCGTCAGCAGGGTGAGGTTGAAGATGAGCGAGACGCCCAGCGCGCGCAGGAGCGCGCCGCGCCCGCAGGCCGTGATGGCCGCGTACATGCGCGCCAGCCAGCCGTCGCCGGTGAGGGACAGGGCCTGGGGCAGCGGCAGGCGCCCGGCGATCCAGCGCAGCAGCCGGCCCTCGAACAGCAGCGCGCTGCCGGCCAGCAGGCCCAGGCCGCCCGCGGCGATGGCGCCGGTCAGGGCCGGGGTGAGCAGGCCGCCGGCGAACGGCAGCGCGGCCAGGGCCAGCGCGAAGAGCATGAGGAAGCCGGTCAGCCGGTCCACCACCGTCGTCCCGGCCACCTGCGCCCGGTCGGCCTCGCCGCCGGCCTCCAGCACGCGCACCACGTCGCCGCCGAAGCCGGTGGGCAGGAAGGTGTTGAAGAACGCGCCGATGAAGTAGAGATAGACCAGGCGCCGGAAGGGCAGGCGCGCGCCGACGGCGTGGAGCAGCACCTGCCAGCGCCAGGCGCGCAGGACGATGCCGGTCAGCCCGAGACCGAGCGCCAGGCCGTAGGGGCGCAGGTCGGCGGCGCGCAGGGTCGCGGCCAGCGTCTCCAGCTTGATGGTGGAGAGGACCCAGGTCAGCAGCCCGGCCGAGATGCCGACGCGCAGCAGATTGACCAGCAGCGACCGGGTCTTGGGTGACATCCAGCGTGGCCGGGGCGGCGTGCTCTACTGGCCGAGAAGCGGCTCGATCGCGCTCACCAGTTCGGCGTAGGTGGTCGGCCCGATCTTCACCCAGGCCAGCTTCCCGTCCCGGTCCACCAGGAACGTCTCCGGCACG
The DNA here is from genome assembly GCA_034434015.1 of Anaerolineales bacterium. Classification (GTDB taxonomy): domain Bacteria; phylum Chloroflexota; class Anaerolineae; order Anaerolineales; family UBA6663; genus SpSt-583. The sequence continues at coordinate 75,526 of DAOUAB010000122.1, read as the reverse complement.
CCCTTGATGCGGTAAGCCTGCGAGGCGCGCGTGGCCAGGTCCGGGCCGTTGAGGTAGGTCTGGTTGAATTCCTTGATAAACTTGAGGGCCTCGCGCTCCGTATCGGTGTAGGCCAGGCCGATCACGATCAGGCCGCGGTCCTGATACGTGCGCCAGAGTTGCTCCAGCGCGGGCGCCTCGTCGCGGCACGGGATGCACCAGGAGGCCCAGAAATTCACCAGCACCACCGCGCCGCGCGCCTGGCTGAGCTGAAAGGTCGAGCCGGCCAGCGGCGTGTCGTCGAAGGCCGTCACCGTGAAGTCCGGGGCGGCCTCGCCTACCGCCACCTGGCCCTGCTGGGCGCGAAACAACTGCACGGCCGTCAGCGCCAGCAGGGCGATCACGCCGGCGATGGCGATGAGCCAGCCCCACTGGAGTCGCGGTTTGGATAAAGTCGGGGTTGGCGAGGTCTCGGTCATAGGCGCACCTTTTCTGGCTCGAAGCTCGGAACAGCCCGAACACCGTCAAGGCCGGAAGTGTACCAGAATTCCGCGGGCCGGAGGCTGGCGCCCGGCCGGTACCGCCGTCTGTTCGGGCCGATCCCGGCGGCGGCGCGCAGGCCGGCAGAGCGGTTTCGCCGCTTGTCCCGGGTTTGAGAGCTTTTGAGAGCCCGGCCCCGAATCTGATAGCCCTCGCGCCGCCATCCCTGTGATACTCTTCCAGTGCGAAAGCGCGCCGGGCCGCCCGGACCATCCCGGCGGGGCGTCACCGGCCATAACGGGCATTGTCAGGCGGAGTTTTCATGCGTGCAGTGGCTATTCTGGGCATCGGCCAGACGCCGGTCGCCGAACAGTGGGACAAGTCGATCCGCGTGATCGCGGGCGAGGCCGTGTTTGCGGCCCTGGCGGACGCCGCCGACCACGGCGGCCCCGAGCGCGTGGACGGGCTGTTCGTGGGGAATATGCTCTCCGGCCAGCTTAACCGCCAGGAGAACCTGGGCGCCCTGATCGCGGACTGGGTCGGGATGCGCGGCGCCGAGGCTGTGAAGGTCGAGGCGGCCTGCGGGTCAGGCGCGGCGGCGGTGCGCGCGGCTTTGCTGGCGGTGGCCTCCGGGGCGATGGAATGCGCGCTGGCCGTCGGCGTGGAGAAGATGACGGACACGGTCGGCCCGGCCACCACGGGCGGCCTGGCGACGGCCTCGGACGCGGACTGGGAGGCGGCGCAGGGCGTGTCGTTTGTGGCGCTCAACGCCCTGGTCATGCGCCGCTACATGCACGAATACGGGTGGCGGAAGGAACACTTTGCGCCGTTCGCCATCAACGCCCACGCCAACGCCCTGCACAATCCCAATGCGCGCCTGCACGAGAAGGTGACCGAGAAGGAGTACGCCCGCGCGCGGATGGTGGCCGACCCCATCAATCTGCTGGATGCCTCGCCCATCGGCGACGGGGCGGCGGCCGTGTTGCTGGCGCCGGCCGACCGGGTGCGCGCAAACGCGCGGCCGGTGATCACGATCGCGGCCTCGGCCTCGGCCACCGACACGCTGGCCATCCATGACCGGCGCGACCCGCTCTGGCTGGCGGCGGCCTTCGAGTCGGTCCGCCGGGCCTATGCCCAGGCGGGCGTCGGGCCGGAAGACGTTGATCTTTTTGAACTGCACGACGCCTTCTCGATCATGGCGGCGCTCTCGCTGGAGGCGTGCGGCTTCGCCGAGCGGGGGCAGGGGCCGCGCCTGGCCCTGGACGGCGCCATCACCCCGTCCGGTCGCCTGCCCATCGCCACGCGCGGCGGCCTGAAGGCGCGCGGCCACCCCGTCGGCGCCACCGGCGTGTACCAGCTCGTCGAGCTGGCGCAGCAGTTGCGCGGCGAAGCCGGCGCCACCCAGGTGCCCGGCGCCCGGCTCGGCCTGGCCCAGAATATCGGCGGCAGCGGCGCCACCATTCTCACGCATATCCTCCGCGCCAATTGACTCGCGCCCGGCGGCCAACCCTGTCCGACTGACCCGGCGCGCCCGGGGTGCGTTCGGGCTTTTTGGCTGACCTGTCCGCCTGTCAGACACCCAGCACCCACGTCATGCCGGCGAAAGCCGGCCTGCAGGAGCAGACGCTCGCAGACGAGCGGGAGCTTCTGGGCCCCGGCCTTCGCCGGGGCGACGGTGGAAATGGTTGCGCCCAGGCGCGGCGGCCTGTTCCCGTCACCCATCACCAACGTCATGCCGGCGAAAGCCGGCCTGCAGGAGCAGACGCTCGCAGAAGAGCGGGAGCTTCTGGGCCCCGGCCTTCGCCGGCCGTGTCCCGATGCCTGTGTAAACGCGTTGGGGCGCACGGCCGTGCGCCCCTGCTGGTGGGAAATTACACAAAATTCGAAAAACGACCCCTTCGCCGGGGCGACGGTGGAAATGGTTGCGCCCGGGCGCGGCGGCCTGGCGATTGACTACCATCGGCGAATGCACCCCGCGCCCGGCGGCGTTTGCACAAAAATCCCATTTGCGCCACAATACTGGCGCGCAGCCACATACGTGGCATCAATCCTGCATATCTAGGGCTGACCCGGACTTTATGACTCGCTGCGCCTCCCGGCCCCGGTCCAGGGGCGGGGGCTCTCTGCCCAGGAGGATGGACGATGAAGATGCGTTTCAGTTTACTCATCGTGGCGGTGTTGGGCCTGTTGCTGGTCGCCTGCACGCGCTCGGCCACCACGCCGGCTGTCCCGCCCACCCAGGAGGCGTCCGGCGTGGGCGGAGGCAGCGCTGACCCAACCATGGATGCGCTCGGCACGCAACTGGCCGCCACTCAGACCCTGGCCGCCGGTCAGCCGCCTGCGGGCGCCACCCCCGAGGTCCCCCTGGCCGGAACGGCGACGCCGACCCAGATCGTGGCCCAGGTCACCGTCACGCCGACGGTGACGACGGCGACCCCCATCGCGCCCACGGCCGTGGCCGCCGCCTGCGCCAGCCCGTACACCGTCAAGCAGGGCGACTGGATTTACAAGATCGCGCGCGAGTGCAAGCTGGACCCGCGGGCCGTCATCGCCGCCAACCCCGGCATCAACCCGAACCGGCTGACGCCCGGCCAGCGGATCAACCTGCCCGGCGGCCCGACGGCCACGCCGGTCCCGGGTGGTCCGACGGCGACCCCGGTGCAGGCCTGCAAAGGCACCTACACGGTGAAGGCCGGCGACAACCTGTTCCGCATCGCCTTCAACTGCGGCTACACCACCGAGCAGATGGCGGGCGTGAACAACATCCCGGCGCCCTACCGCATCTTCCCCGGCCAGGTGCTGCGCTACCCGTAACCCCGACCGACCGCGCGACGCCAGTGGATCCGGGCGCAGGGCCGCGGCAGCCGCCGGCCCTGCGCTTTTTAGTCGAACCGGATAGGAGGCCGCATGTCCCCGCGTGTGATGAAATCGGAGACGGTGTTCCGCGGACGCGCCTTCAATGTGCGCCTGGACGAGGTGGAATACGCGCCCGGTCGCGTAACGCGCCTCGAGATCGTCGAACACGTCGGCGCTGTGACGATGGTGCCGGTGGATGACCAGGGCCGCCTCTGGTTCATCCGCCAGTATCGGCACGCCATCGGCCAGGAACTGCTGGAGTTGCCGGCCGGGACCCTGCACGACGGCGAGGACCCGGCCGCCGGCGCCGCGCGCGAGCTGCAAGAGGAGATCGGTATGCGCGCCGGGCGTCTCGAGCGGCTGGCGTCGTTCTGGCTGGCGCCCGGCTATTCCACCGAGCTGATGCACGCGTTCCTGGCGACCGATCTCCAGCCGGCGCCCTTGCCGCCGGATGACGACGAGAGCATCAGCGCCGCCCCGCTGTCGGCGGCCGACGCCCTGGCCGCCGTCGCCCGCGGCGAGGTGCGCGACGCCAAGAGCCTGGCCGCGCTGTTCGCCGCCGCGCGCCGGCTGGGATGGTGAGCAACCGGGTCTTGTGACTCTCCAGGCAGTCTGTTATAATTTTCACCTATCGCCGCCCTGACTGTTGTGGGCGGTTCATTTTGCCCAGATAAAATTAGAGAGAACGACCATGCCCGACTTGCTCAAGGCGGTTGAAGCGCCGGCCAACCCCAAAGTCCCTGCCCTCCGACCGGGTGACAGCGTCAGCGTCCATGTCCGCATCGTCGAAGGCAACAAGGAACGTGTCCAGGAGTTCAAGGGCACCGTCATCCGCCTGCGCAAAGGCGGCAACCAGGCCAGCTTCACGGTGCGCCGCATCGCGGCCCACGGCATCGGCGTGGAGCGCACTTTCCTGATGCGCTCCCCGCGCATCGAGAAGGTGGATGTCTTCCGCAGCGCCAAGGTGCGCCGCGCCCAGCTCTATTATCTGCGCGACCGCCAGGGCAAGTCCGCCCGGCTCAAGGAAAAGCGCACGGACGTGTGACGTCCCCGGTCATCCCGCCGTTCAGCAAGGCGTAGGCTGGTCCAGCCTGCGCCTTTTCTTTCCGCTATGAAACCCCTGATTGGCCTGACGGCCGAACGCTTCTCCTCCGGTTATTTCGCGGCCCCGGACCGCGACGTCCACGGCGCGCTGGCGACTTACCTCGACGCCGTGCTCGGCGCCGGCGGTTTGCCCGTGATCATCCCGTTGAACGTCCTCGCCGACGATCTGCGCGCGCTGTACGCGCGGCTGGACGGCGTGCTGATCCCGGGCGGCGGCGACCTGGACCCGGCCCATTTCAACGAGGCCCCTCACCCGGCGCTGGGCGAGATCGACCCGGTCCGCGACCGGACCGAGCTGACCGTCGTCCGCCACGCCCTGTCGGACGGCAAGCCGCTGCTGGGCATCTGTCGCGGCGCCCAGGTGATGAACGTCGCCCTGGGCGGCACGCTGTATCAGGATCTGCCGACGGAGTATCCCGGCGTTTTGCGGCACGCGCACCCGGTCAGCGAATTCCCGCGCCAGCACCTGGCGCACCCGGTCCAGGTGAAGGAAGAGTCGCTCCTGGCGCGCAGCCTGGGCCGGCCGATAGTGCAGGTGAACAGCCGCCATCACCAGGCCATCAAGCAACTGGCGCCGGGCTTCGCGGCGGTGGCGCGCGCCCCGGACGGCGTCATCGAGGCCATCGAGCGGCCGGGCCACCCATTTGCGCTCGGCGTGCAGTGGCACCCGGAGAACCTGCAGGCCCTGCCGGAGATGAAGGCGTTACTGCGGGCGTTTGTGGAGGCGTGCCGGGAAGGACGGCGGGCGACGGTAAGTTCTCCGCGGTCTGCCGTCGGCGCTTAGATCAGGCCCAACTCTCTCGCCCGCAGCGCGGCCTGCGTCCGATCGCGCGCGCCGATCTTCCCCAGGACGTTGGTGACGTAGTTCTTCACCGTGCCCTCGGCCAGGCTGAGCTTGTGGCCGATCTCCTTATTGCTCAGGCCGTCAGCCAACAGGCGCAGCACCTCCAGCTCGCGCTCGGAGAGCGGCTCGGGCAGCTCGGCCGGTTTGGCCGCCGGCGCCAGCCGCGCAAACTCGGCGAACACGCGCCGCGCCACGGACGGCTCGATCAGGGCGCCGCCGCCCGCCACCGTGCGCACGGCGTTCGCCAGCTCGCTGCCGGACACGTCCTTGAGCAGATAGCCCAGCGCGCCGGCGCGCAGCCCCTCAAACACATTGGCGTCGTCGTCGAACGTGGTCAGGATGATGACGCGCGCCTCCGGCCAGCGCTCGCGCAGCCGGCGCGTGGCCTCCACGCCGTTGAGCACCGGCATGCGGATGTCCATCAGCACGACGTCCGGCGCGAGCTGGGCGTAGAGGTCGAGCGCGGCCTGGCCGTCGCCGGCCTCGCCCACGACCTCGAAGTCGTTTTCCAGCTCGAGCAGCGTGCGCAGGCCCTCGCGCATCAAGCGTTGATCGTCAACGAGTAAGAGACGGATGGTCATCTTGGATTGACGGCGGACGAGGGACGAAAGCCGGCTCCATGAGTTTCAACAGCCGGCCTCCCGCCTTCGTCCTTCGTCCCGGCTCAGCGGGATCGAGAACGCCAGCCGCGCGCCGCCGCCCGGCCGCGCCTCCAGGGCCACCGTGCCGCCCAACTGGGCCGCCCGCTCCTGCAACCCGCGCAGCCCGAAGCCGCCGCCGTTGAGGTCCGCCGGGAAACCGCGGCCGTCATCGGCGGCGGTGAGGTGAACGCTGTCGCCGGCGACGCGCACCTCCAGCCAGATGGTCCGGGCCTGGGCGTGGCGCTGGGCGTTGGTGAGCGCCTCCTGCGCGGCCCGGTACAGGGCCAGGCGCTGGGCGTCGGTCAGCGCAGGCAGAGGCGCCAGGCTGAGGTGGACCGTCAGCCCGGTGCTCTCCTGGAAGCCCTGGGTCAGCCGTTGCAGGGCGGCGTCCAGGGGCAGGTCGTCCGCCAGCGGCGTGCGCAGCGTGGCCACGGTGCGGCGCAGCTCGCCCAGCGCCTCCTTCATCTGCTCGCGCATCGCGCCGATCATGCGCCCGGCCCGCTCCGGGTCGGTCGGGATCAGGCGCTGGGCGCCCTCCATTTGGACGACGGCGACCGTCAGCCGATGGCCGAGCGAGTCGTGCATCTCGCGCGCCAGCCGGTTGCGCTCCTCGGCCACGGCCAGTTCCTTGAGTTGATCCTGGGCCGCGCGCAATTCCTCCAACAATCGCTGGCTCTCGGCGCGCGCCAGCTGCGCATCGCGCAGCGCCTTCCCGAAGGTGCCGAAGAACAGGTAACCGCCGGCATAGGGCAGGGTGAAGAGCAGGCCTTGCAGCCAGCCGCCCAGCGTCGCCGCGAACAGGTAGGTGATCGCCAGAAAGCCCAGGATCCACAGCAGGGCCGGGCGCGTGGTCAAGGTCACCATCACCTCGGCGCTGAGGATGAAGAACAGGATCGGGGCGGCGAAGGCGTTGGGCTGCAGGAACAGCAAGCCAACGGCCAGCAGGGTCTGGGCGGCGAAGTAGGCCTGCGGGATCAGGGCCGATGTGACGTGGCGGGGGTGGAACACCAGCAGCCCGGCGAAGGCCAGCAGCAGGGCCAGGCTGATCCAGCGCGCCGTCGGGTCGTCGATGGAGACGAAACTGATCACGGCCACGGCGGCGACCGTGAAGACGCCGGCCAGGTCGAGCAGGCTGAAGTTCAGGCGGCGCAGCATGGCGAGATTGTAACGCATCGCTGGAATTATCGAGACGCCCTGTCGGGGGTGTAGAGCGGTCCCGTCGGGGCGTCTCTACTCATAACGGAACCGCCACACGCCGACGGCGAAGAACACGGCCGCGAACCCGGCCAGCACGCCGGCCTCCAGCAGGATGCCGTTCAGGTCCTGGCCGCGCAGCGCCAGGTCGAGCAGGCCCTGCATGGCCCAGGAGGTCGGCAGCGCCTTCGTGGCCGTCCGCACCGCCTCCGGGAACAGCTCGATGGGATACCAGCAGCCGCCCAGCAGCGCCATGGCCATGCCCAGCATCATGCTCAGGCCGCCGGCCTGGCCCTCGGTCTTGACAAAGGCGCCCAGCGTGGTGCCCAGCGCGGCCGAGGCCAGGGCGAAGGCCACCATCAGCACGGCCAGCGCGATGGGCTGGCGGCCCCAGTTCAGCCCGAGGGCCAGCGCGCCGAAGACGACCAGCAGCGTCATCTGCACCAGCGCGACCGCTACCTGGCCCGTGATCGTGCCGAGCAGGAAGGTGGCCTTTTCGGTGGGTGTGGTCAGCAGGCGGCGCAATGTGCCCTGCTGTCGCTCGAACGCGTACAGGCCGGACAGGCCGAGCAGCGGGATGAAGACCCAGGTGATGAGCTGGCCGGCGGACGAGTTGGCCGCCGGGTCGTAACCCACCGGGTCCGGCGTGACGGCCCGACGGACCTCCAGGCGGTCGGGCGCCGCGTCGAGCAGCGCCTGCGCCTGCCGGCGCGCCGCGTCGAAATAAGCCGCGCGCTCATCCACCGACGCGAACGGCTGGCGGCGGTCCGCCTCCGCGACGCTGGCCTCTGCCACCGTCAGGGCGCGCCCGACGCGGCCAAGGACGGCCAGGACGGCCCGCTCGGCCGCCTGGGCGTTCAAGTTGTTCGGCTGCTGGCGCAGTTCTAGCTCCACCGCGCCGTCCGCCAGCGCGTCCGTGTCGAAACCGGCCGGGAGGATGAGCAGCGCCGCGGCGTCGCGGTCGTCGAACGCGGCCTCGGCCTCGGCGCGCGTCATCCGGTCCACGCGCACCGCCTCGGACTTCTCCAGCGCCGCCAGCAGTTCGGCGGCCAGGGGCGTGCCGGCCTCATCCACTACGGGCAGGCGGACGCGGGTATCGGCCTCGCCCGGGTTGAAGCCGCCGCCGAGGATGTAGGTGAAGACCAGCGGGAGGAGGATGAAGAACAACAGCTCCGACCGGCTGGCAAACCGGATGAGCCCATCCTTCCACGCGATCGCCAGAATCTTTCTCGGGTTCATGGTCATCTCGCTTTATCGCTGCGCCAGGCCCTGGCGGCTGAACAACACCGTCGCCACGCCGAACAGGAGCGCGGCCATGGCCAGCAGCGCGCCGACCGGCAGCGCGACGTCGGCCAGCGTGCCGCCCAGCGCCAGCGTCGTGAAGCCGTCCAGGCCCCAGGCGTTGGGCGTGATCCGGCTGACGGCCCGGATCCAGCCGGGCAGGGCGTTCAGGCTGATGAAGCTGCCGCCCAGGATGCCGAAGGTCAGCATCACGGCCGATCCCAGACTGGCCGCCTGGGATGGGCTCCTGGCTATGGCCGTGATCAGCAGACCCCAGCCGGTGGCGCCGGCCACGGCCGCCAGCACCAGCGCGGCCACGCCGAGGGGGTCGCCCCAGCGCAGGTTGAACAGCAGCGTGCTGGCGCCGATCAGGATCGTCATCTGGGCGACGCCGGTCAGGAAGATGCCGAACACTTTGCCGCCCAGCACCTGGGTCGTGGAGGTCGGCGACACCAGCAGGCGCGGCAGCGTGCCCTGCGCGCGCTCGGCCAGCAGCGCGCGCCCGCCGTTGGCGGTGGTGTACATGAGGAACATCAGGGCCATGCCGGGCGCGATGTAGGCCAGCACGTCGAAGGCGGGCGGCGGCTCGGCCGCGCCGGTCGTGCGCCGGAGCGTGATGACGGCCTCGCCCGCGTCCGCCTGGCGCTGGCCGAGTTCACGGCCGGCCGCCTCCGCCTCCTGCGGTGAGATCAGGCCGTGCGTCAGCAGTTGAGTCACGGCCACCTGGCCGCCCACGCGCCCGACCTCGACCCGGCTGAGAAACTCGTCCACGATGGCCTGCACCACGCCCGCGCTCGTCGGCCGGGTGGGGTTGGCATAGAGTTCGATCTGGACGCTGCCGCCGTCCGGGCCGGCGCCCTGGCGCGGGATGACGCTGTCCGTGAAGCCGGCCGGGATGATGACGGCGGCGGCGGCCTGATCGTCGTCCACCTGCCGGCGCGCCGCCGCCGGGTCCGCGCTCGTGGCCGGGTCCAGCAGATCGTCCAGCTCGGCGGACGTGAGCGCGTCCACCAGCGCCTGGCCGAGCCGGCCGCCGTCCTGGTCCACCACCACCACCGGGATGTCGCTGATCGCGCTGCCGGCGCTGCCGCCGACGGCGAAGCGGCCGGTGACCAGACCCAGCCCGACGGTGAGCACGAGCGGGGCCGCCAGCATCAGGACCAGCGCGGCGCGGTCGCGAAAAGCCAGCGTGACGTCTTTGAGGCCGATGAGGAGGATTTTACGCATGGTGGTCAATCCCGCAGCGCCCGACCCGTCAGGTGCAGGAACACGGCTTCGAGGTTCGGCTCTTGGATATCCACCGACCGGATCTTGACGCCGATGGCATTGGCGCGGGCCACGGCCGGCGCCAGCGCCTCCTCGGCCCTGGGCACGTTCAGGACGACGGTGTGATCGGCGGCCGAGGCCTGCTTGATGTCGGGCGCGCCCCGCAGCGCCTGGGCCAGTTTTTCGGCGTCGCCGTCTTCGGCGACGTGCAGGCGCAGCGTCTCACCCTGGCCCACCTGCCGGGTCAGTTCGGGCTGTGTGCCGAGCGCGATCATGCGGCCGTGGTCGATGATGCCGACCCGATGGGAAAGCTCGGCGGCCTCCTCCATGTAATGCGTCGTGTACAGCACGCTCATGCCCTGGCGGTTGAGGTCCTTGACCATGTCCAGGATGGCGCGGCGGCTTTGCGGGTCGATGCCGACCGTCGGCTCGTCCATGAAGAGCAGGCGCGGCCGGTGCAGTAGGCCGACGCCGATGTTGACGCGGCGCTTCATGCCGCCCGAGAAGGTCTTGACCGGCTTGTTGGCTTTGTCGGCCAATCCAATCTGGTCCAGGACCTCGGCAATCCGCCGCCGAAGGGCCTGACCCGACAGGCCGTACATCTGGCCCCAGAAATTCAGGTTCTCGCGCGCCGTCAGGTCCTCGTACAGCGCCAGGTCCTGCGGCACCACGCCGATGACGGCGCGCACCTGCATCGGCTGGCGCGTGATCGAGTAGCCGGCTATCCGGGCGTCGCCGCCGGTCGGCGCGTAGAGCGTGGAGAGCATGGCGATGGTCGTGGATTTGCCGGCGCCGTTCGGGCCGAGCAGGCTGAAGATCTCGCCTTCGGCGATGTGGAACGAGAGGCCCTTCACAGCCTGAACGTCGCCGTAGTGCTTCACCAGGTTTTGAGCTTCGAGAATTGCGGTCATGCGGTGTCCTCCCAAAATCAGCTGCCTCACGATACCGGCCGGCAGGTCATGCGTGGGAGTGCCGGAGGTCATGCCGGGGTCACAGGGTTGCGGCCGGGCCAAACCCGCCGTCCGCGCTCGCGGCTGTCCCGGCAGGCCCGGCGGCCGGCGAAGAGGTCGAAGGCCGGGGCCGTGCGCCCAGCCGGCGGCGAACACGCTCAGCGCCAACCTGCGCCCGCCGGCGCCGCACGGCTCTGAGCGGATAGCGCCTGGGCGCGGCTCCATTGCTCGAGGGTGGTTGTCGGAGCGCCCAGCAGCGCATTGGCCTCCGCCGGGTCGCCCTCTTCCCGCACGCGCTCGGCATAGCGGATGAAGGGCAGCGCCTCGGCCAAAGCCTGCACGCGAAAGAGCGTCGCCATCAGCGAGGCCATCCAGATCGGCAGACGGCTGACTTTCAGGGTTGGATGAACGATGCGGCCATACGTCTCCAGCGCATCACGCAGCGTCAGCGCCTGTGGGCCGTGGACGTATAGGATTTTGTTCGCCGCGCGCGGGTCGGCGCAGGCCTTCGACACCATGCGCGCATAGTCGGCGGCGGCCACCCAGTGCCAGAGATGCGGCTGACTGCCGATGTAGCGGGCCCGGTTGCCGCGCACGTAGCGTGGCAGCGACTCCATGAACGCAGCGGCGCGGAAGACGGTGAAGGGAACGCCGCTCTGGCGGAGGGCGGCTTCGGCCTGCCACTTGGCCTCGGTGCCGGCGTACCAGCGGTTGGCCTCGCTCACCGTGGAGCCGGAGAGATAGGTCACGCGCTGCACACCGCTCTGCGCGGCGGCCTGCGCGACGGCGCTTGCGCCGCGCCGCTCCAGGTCGGGGTCGCGCCCGTCATACAGGTTGATGTGGACGCCGGCGCAGCCGCGCAGTGCCTGCTTGAGGGCGCTCATGTCCTCCACGCCGCCGGTCACGATCTCGAACCCCGGGCCGAACCTGGCGCGGGCCTTCTCGGGCGAGCGGGTGAACACGCGCACGCGGTAGCCGTCGGCCCGCAACTGCCGGGCGACCGGCTCGCCCAGTAAGCCGGTGGCCCCTATCACGAGAATGGTTTTGTGGTTCATCCGCGTTGCCTCTTTCCTGTTCTTGCCTGTCGAAGTGCGCTGCCCACAAGATGTTCGCGGCCGGTGCGCCGGTTGATCGCCGCGAAGCGGAGAATGGCCTCTCGGCCCCTCAGTGGAGCGATTGCAGATAAGCAATCAGAGCCTGCAATTCGGCCTCGCTTAGCGCGGGGTAGGCCGGCATGCTGCTGCCCGAGGCCGCTGCGCCTCCGCGAATCCACGCGGCCAGGTTCGCTTCCGTCCGGGCCGAGCCGTCCGGGAGTCGGTCGCCGCGCGGGCCGCCGCCGTCCACCACGCCCTTAAGGCCCGGCCCGACGCGGGTTTCTTCGCTGATGGCATGGCAGCCCGCGCAGCCATTCTGGATGAACACCGCTTCGCCGCGCCGCCCCTCGGGCGAATCGCTTGCGGCGGAAGCTGCCCGGCTACACGCGCTCAGCATCAGGGCAGTAATGAGCCAGACCAGCAGCCCGGACAGCAGGGAGAGGTTCTTCATGTTCGCAGCTCCGTCATCAAAACAGGTTCGCGCCCAGGCCGCGGGCCATGCCGGCGGCGGCGATTGCCATGAGCAGGGTCAGGGCCACTTGAACGTAGCTGATCCGGGCCAGGGCGGCTGCCGGGCGCGCGTCGGGCTGCTGGCCGCGCCGAAGTTGAATACGCCAGCGGATCAACGTGATCATGGGCCAGATCTCCAGCGCCAGGATGAGGATCAGCGCGCCCATCTTCAGCCAGAAGAGGCCGTTGCTCAGGTAGTAGTCCGCGCCCTTCTCGAAGCCGCCGAACGCGCGCAGCAGACCGCTTACCATCCATACGATGGCGGCGAGGCCCCAGACGTTATCGGCGAAGAAGACGCGCGATAGGCTCTGCGGCCCCGCTGTTTCACGCAGCGCCCGGCCCCTGGCCCAGACGGCGCTCAACCCGACGGAGAACGGCAACAGGTGAACGATGGCGAGAATCCAGCTGACCGACATGATCGTCTCCTTATGCGGACGGATGTTGACGGCGACGATACGATTGGATAGGTCATGCAACCCAGTGCCGGAGGTCACGCCCTCGTCACATGCCGGCGAGGGTGCCAGGGGATGTTCACACGGCCGCGGCCGCAACCACGGCGGCGCGGCGCCGGGCCTGCCCGGGTATACTCAACCCGCAGTCAACGCAAGGAGTCGCAGAATGAGGTCGGATCACATTGTGGTGGTCGGCGCCGGGATCGCCGGGCTGACGGCGGCCTATCGGCTGAAGCAGGCCGGGGCCTCGGTGACGGTCTATGAAGCGCGGGATTACGTGGGCGGGCGGATGACCTCCCTGGAGTGGGAGGGATTCACGATCAATCCCGGCGCCCAGTTCTTCACCGGCGCGGATCGTTACCTGCTGCACATGGCGAACGATATGGGGTTGGCCGACCAGATCCGTCAGCGCGCGCCGGGATTTCTCCTGGCGATCTATCGTGATGGCCGCATCTATCCGGTCAACTTCCTGTCCATCGGCTCCTATCTGACCTGGCGCGGCGTTTCGTTGTCCGGTCGCCTGGCCATGCTCCGTCTGCTGCCGCATATCCTCCGTTTTCGCGGGATCGAGATCTATCACATGGAGCGCGGCCCGGCGCCGGATGACATCTCCTATGCCGAGTTTTTCCGTCGCTCAATCTCGCCGGAGATGTTCGATTACTGGGCCTATCCCACCTTTGAGACCAACTGCTCGTATCAGGAAGACGACCTGTCGCGCAAAGCGTTTCTATCGTTGATGGCCGGCTACCTGAACGCGAAAACCTACTACTTCGCCGACGGCATCGGCGCGCTGACGGCTGCCTTCGGCCGGCTCCTGGATGTTCAAACCGGCGTCGCCGTCCGACAGATTGAGTTTGAGGCCGGCGGCGTCCGGCTCACGCTCGAGCGCGCGGGCAAGACCGAGAACGTCCGGGCCGGGCGGGTGGTGGTGGCGGTTCCGGGGACGCGGGCGCTGTCTCTCTTCGCCGATCCGCGCCCGGCCTGGCAACGCTTCTTCCCTCGCGTGGCCTACACCAGGATTGCCACGCAATTCCACGTCTTCGAGCACGAGTCGTTTAATCCGGGTGTAGCGCCGGCCGACGGCGTGATGATCCCCCGCGCCAACCGGGACATCGGCGTGGCCTTTATCTATTTCCAGCAGCGACAGGGAAAGCGCTGGCTGGCGCTGACCGAAGCCCGCGCCGGCGCCTATGACCCCTCGCTTTCCGACTCCGAACAGCTCGACCGCGCCTGGCAGGAAGTGGCCAGGGTCTATCCGGAGCTGCGCAACCGGCGTGTGGCGGCGCGGCAGTTCCATTGGCCCGAAAAGGTGCCCGCCTTTCGGGCCGGCTACCTCGACGCCGTCCGCGAGTTTTTTGATGATCCCCAGGAAGGGCCGGTGTTCTTCTGCGGCGATTACCTGGCCGGCCCCGGGACCGGGGCGGCGCTGTTCACCGGCTGGGAGTGCGCCGACCGCCTGCTGGCTTCGGCCTAGCCCTCTCACCGGCAGGGCTGGTCGGCTGTCGGGCGCAGGCTTGAGCGCCGCGCCGCGTTTCGTCGTCCGTTACTCCAGCTGGATTTCGATCAGAACCATGTCCGGCGCGAACCGGGCCGCCTGCGCCGCCGACATGGCCGGATACAGCTGCCGCAGACGCGCCGCGCGCGTTGCCTCGTCCGACTCGACCACGACGCCCAGGCCGCGCCGCTCTTTCCCGCGCAGCCGCACGGTGACCGGCGCGCGCTCCCGTAAGTTGCGCCACCACGTCCGCTCGCGGCGCGAGAAGCAGGTCAACGTGTCTCCGCTGCGACCATAGTTCACTGGCGTGGTGTAGGCGCGCCCGGTCTTGCGCCCGGTGACGGTGAGCAGCATGTAGCTGCCGCTGAGCAGCCCGTGCAGGGGCGAGCGAAGCAGCGCCGTGATGAGGGGGTTGTACCACATGGCGTTCTCCTTCATGGGCGCTTTCAACCCGAAAGGGCCTGCCCGGTGTGGCCGGACAGGCCCCGAAATCAAGCGCCCGGGTCAGCGGCGGCGGAACAGGACCGCCAGGCCGCCCAGGATCAAAGCCAGCGGCCACAGCCGGCCGATCCATTCCAGCACCTGCACGCCCGCGCTGCCGCCCAGCAGCAGCGCGCCGATCACGGCCAGGATGCCGCCCGGGATCAGGGGCCACAACACGCGCTGGCCGATGACGGCCGACAACAGCGTGATCAGACCCCAGCCGAGGGCGAAGGCCAACAGGAAGACGCCGCCCTGCGCCACTTCGCCGGCCTCGACCAATGGAGAGGCGACCAGGTAAGCGCCCAGGCCCAGGCCGCTCAGGATACCGCCCGGCACCAGCAGGCCAGCGTTGCGCCCGAGCAGGCCCCCAAGCACGAAGGCCAGGCCGAGGCCGGGCATGATCAGCAGGCCCATCCATTCCGCCTGGATGAACTGGGCGATGAGTAGATACAGGCCGATGCCGATCATCAGCAAGCCGCCGACCAGGCGACCGCGCGTTTTGCGCTCCGGCGTTTCGAGGGGTTGAGTGTTGATCAGATGTGACATGGGAACCTCCGTTGAACGCTTCCGATGGCATCACGATAGAGGCTTGCCGGTCATAAGGGGCAGTGCCGGAGGTCATGCACAGGGCACTTAACGCCCGACAGGTGTCTTGACAAAATACGCTGGTCGTTATGGATGTGACGTTGCGTGCCGGCCGCGCTGGACGCCTGGCGCCGGCGCGCGGTGAGCGCGGACCTGGACCTGTTTGTGGCGGCCGTGCAGGTCCAGCGGGAGTTCGGCGGCAACCTGGCGGCCTAGTTGCAACTGCTGGCGCAGATGCCGGAGAACCGCGCGCGGTCGTCATCGCTTTGAGCGTCAGCGCCCATGCGGTCAAAACGGCGCAGGCCGGGTAAAATCCCGGCGTGAGCACGATCGGGGTTTTCGACTCAGGCGTGGGCGGCCTCTCCGTCCTGCGCCACCTGCGCGCCCAACGGCCCGGCGCCGACCTGATCTACGTTGCCGACAGCGCGCACGTGCCTTACGGCCCGCGCCCGCTGGCCGAGGTGCGCGCCTTCTCGGAGGCGATCGCCCGCTTTCTGCTGGGCCAGGGCGCGCAGGTCGTCGTGGTGGCCTGCAACACCGCCTCGGCGGCGGCGCTCAAGCATCTGCGCGCCACTTTCCCGCAGGTCCCGTTTGTGGGCATGGAGCCGGCCGTCAAGCCCGCCGCCGAGCAGACGCGCACCGGCGTGGTCGGCGTGCTGGCGACGCCGGCCACGTTTCAGGGCGAGTTGTTCGCGTCGGTGGTGGAACGCTTCGCGAACGGCGTGACCGTCATCCCGCAGGTTTGCCCGGGCCTGGTGCAGCAGATCGAAGCCGGGGAACTGGACTCCCCCGCCACCGAGGCCATGCTGCGCGGCTGGGTGGAGCCGCTGCTGGCCCGGAACATCGACGCCCTGGTGCTGGGCTGCACCCATTATCCCTTTGTGATCCCTCTGCTGGAGAAGATCGCCGGTCCCGGTGTGCGCGTGATTGACCCGGCGCCGGCGGTGGCGCGGCAGACGGCGCGGGTGCTGGACGGAGTGGGGGAGCCGGAGGGCCGGGGAGCGCCTGGGCCGTTGACGTATTACACCACGGGCGATCCCACCGCCTTTGCGCAAATCGTGGCGCGGCTGGGCCTGGAGGCGGCCCCCGTGCGGGCGGCGCGCTGGGACGCGGCCGGGAGCGCAGTCAGGCCGGTCCCGTTCACGGCTGAGCGCGTCTGAACGGGCCGCCGGGACCTTTACTCCAGCCAGACGGTGCGGTCCTCGAACGACGGCCTTTGGGGGGTGGCCGGCTCGTTGAGCGGATAGCCCACGTAGAGAAAACCAATCAGGGGTTGGTCCGGCGCCAGGCCCAGGAAACGCTTGACCTCCGGCGCTTCGGCCGCCGGCCCGGTGCGCCACATGGCGGCCAGGCCCAGCGCATGCGCCGCCAGCAGCAGATTCTGCGCGGCCGCCGCCGCCGCGCAGATGTTTTCGATCAGTTTGACCTTGGGCTCGGCCGGCATGTCCACGCCGACCGCGATCACGACCGGCGCGCGCAGGGGCTTGGCGCGTTCGGCCTGCAATCCTTCCGGGGGCATGTCCGGCTGGCGGGCATGGGCCGCCGCGGCCATGGCCTCGCCCAGGCGCTCGCGGCCTGCGCCGGTGAGGACGAAAAAGCGCCAGGGCCGGACCTTGTGATGGTTGGGCGCCTGGACGGCGGCGGCCAGCAGTTGCTCGAGCAGTTCGCGCGGCACCGGGTCGGGCCGGACCTTGCCGATGGAGGCGCGGGTGTGGAGGGCGGTGAGAGTGTCCATGCGACCTACGCCTCCAACAACGGCACGCGTTTGCCCTCGTGGTAGCAGGCCAGCGGGTGGCCGGGTGCGGACCAGACGCGCACCGGCGTGCCGGGGCGCAGGTTGAGGGTGTGCGGCTGCAGGCTGTGCAGCAGCCGCCCGGACGGCAGGCGCACGCGGTAGACGTTGACCGCGCCCTTGAAGTGCCGGGCCAGCAGGATCGCCCGGGCCCCGTTGCGCGACGGCTCCAGCGTCACGTCGTCGGCGCGCACCGCCAGTTCCACCTGCGCGCCGACCGGCAGCGCCACCCGCTGCGGGATCAGGCCGATCTCGGTCAGGATGCCGTCGGCCGTCACCTCGCCCGGCAGGAAATCCGTGTGGCCCAGGAACTCGGCCGCGAAGCGCGTGGCCGGCGCGTGGAAGATGACCTCCGGCGCGTCGATCTGCTCCAGCCGGCCCTGGTGCAGGATGGCCAGGCGGTCGCCCAGGAAGAGCGCCTCCTCCTGGTCGTGCGTGACGAAGATGGCGGTGGCGCCCAGGCTGCGCAGGATGGCGCGCACCTGCTCGCGGGTCACGGCGCGGCGGTCGGCGTCCAGGCTGCTGAACGGCTCGTCCAGCAGCAGCAGCACGGGTTCGGGGGCCAGGGCGCGGGCCAGGGCCACACGCTGGCGCTCGCCGCCGGAGAGCTCGTGGGGATAGCGCTCGGCCAGGCCGCCCAGGCCCACCAGTTGCAGCAGGTGCTCGACCGTCTCCTGGACGCGCGCCGGCTTGAGCTTTTGCAGTCCGAAGGCCACGTTCTGGCGCGCGGTGAGGTGCGGAAAGAGCGCGTGGTCCTGAAACACCATGCCGATCCCGCGCCGTTCGGGCGGGACCCACGTGGCCGGGCCGGCCACCGGCCGCTCGCCGATGAAGATCTGCCCGGCGTCCGGCCGCTCCAGCCCGGCGATCAGGCGCAGGGTGGTGGTCTTGCCGCAGCCGCTCGGCCCCAGCAGCGCCAGGATCTCGCCGCGCGACACGCTCAGGCTCAGGTCGTACACGGCCGGGGCGTCCCGGAAGGTCTTGGTCAGGTTCTCGCACCGCACGATGGTTTCGGTCATGCGTCCACTCGGTCGTCCGCGCGCTGCTCGCGCAGGATAAAAAATGTCATCGGCAGCGACGACATCAACACGATCAACAGGGCCGGGGCGGCGGCCCGGGCGAAGAAGGCCTCCGACACCGCCGACCACACTTCGGTGGCCAGAGACTTGAAGCCGATCGGCGCCAGGATCAGCGTGGCCGGCAGCTCCTTCATGGCCGTCAGGAAGACCAGGCTGGCGCCGGCCACCAGGCCCGGCCGGAGCAGCGGCAGCGTGACCTTCAGGAAGACCTCGACCGGCCGGCGGCCGAGCGTGCGGGCCGCCTCCTCCAGGTTGGGATGAATCTGCAACAGCGCCGCGCGCAGGGCGCCGACCGCCTGCGGGATGAACAGGATGCCGTAGGCCAGGACCAGCATCGGCAGCGTCTGGTACAGCCAGCGCGCGTGGTTGACGCCGAAGAAGACCAGCGCCAGCGCGATGACGATGCCGGGCAGGGCGAACGCCGAGTACGTCAGGCGCTCCAGCCGGCGCGTCAGCGGGCCGGGCCGGCGCACGGCCAGGATGGCCACCGGCAGGGCCGCGCCGACGGTCGCGGCGGCGGCCAGCCCGGACGCCAGCACGGAGTTCCAGGCGGCCGGGCCGAGCCCGGGGACCGCCTCGCCGGCCTGCAGGCCGCGGATCAGCCAGTAGGCCAGGACGCCGGCCGGCAGGCCCAGGCTAAAGAATACCACGCCGGCGCAGAAGGCGAAGGCCGGCCAGCGCCAGATGCCCAGCCGGGCCAGAGTCGGCGGCCGCGCCGCGCCGGCGCCGCTCTGATGATAACGGGCGCGGCCATGCTCGCGCGCCTCCAGCGCCAGGAAGATCACCGTCAGCGCCACCAGCACCAGCGCCAGCAGGGCGGCCTGCGACCGGTCGAAGGAGCGGTATTGCACATAGATCACGCGCGTGAACGTGTCGTAGCGCATCAGGGCCACCGCCCCGAAATCGCGCAACGCGTACAGCGCCACCAGCAGGCCGCCGGAGCCGATCGCCGGCCGCAGCAGGGGCAGGACCACGCGCCGGAACGTCGTCCAGGCGTCGTGGCCCAGGCTGCGCGAGGCCTCCTCCAGCGCCGGGTCGATCTTGAGCAGCGCCGCGCGGACGCTCAGGAGCATGTACGGGTAGCTGAGCAGCGTGAGCGTGATCAGCGCCCCCGGGAAGCCGTAGATTTCGGGCAGGCGCGTGACCCCGAACGGCGCCTCCAGCAATTGCTGGACCAGCCCGCGCGGGCCGAGCGCGGACGCCATGAGATAGGCGCCCACGTAGCTGGGGATGACCAGCGGCAGGGGGGTGAGCACGGCCCACACGCGGCGCAGCGGCAGATCGGTGCGGACGGTGAGCCAGGCCAGCGGGACGGCGATGAGGGCCGAGAGTCCGGTGACGGCGAGCGCCAGCCCGAGCGTCCGCCCGACGATGTCCAGCGTGCGCGGCCGGAACAGGCTCTGCCAGGCCGCCTCGCCTGCGCCGGCCGCGCGCATCACCAGGTAGGCCAGCGGCAGCAACAGCGCGGCCGCCACGAGCGCCGCCAGCCCCCACAGGACCAGCGACGTCCAGCTCGACGGCCTGGGGACCCGGCCGGGCCGGATCCCCAGACGGCTCACGGCCGGTAGTCGCACGAACCGCGCCGGCTTCACGGCAGCACGCCCACTTCGCCCAGCAGCTGCGTGGTGCCGCGCAGGTCGGCGAGCGCTGTCATGTCGATGTCCAGGCGGTTGAGGTCGGACAGCGGCGGCAGACCCGCCGGCGTGTTGACGCCTGCGACCAGGGGATACTCATAGGTCTGGCCGGCGAAGTATTGTTGCGCTACGGTTGACAGCATGAACTCGAGGAAGCGGTGCGCGTTGGCCGCGTTGGGGCCGTTCGCCAGGCGGCCGGCGCCCGCCACCATCACCAGCGAGCCGGGGCCGCCGCCGGGCAGGAAATAGTTGCGCGCCTTGAAGCCTTCGCCCTGTTCTTTCAGGAAGCGGTAGAGGTAATAGTGATTGACGAAGCCGACCTCGATCTCGCCCGCGCCGACGGCCTCGACGATCGGCGCGTTGCCCTCAAACACCACCGGGTTGTTGGCCTGGATGCCCTCCAGCCATGCGCGCGTGCGTTCGTCGCCCCAGGCCACGCGCATCGCCGTCACCATAGCGTGGAAGGACCCGTTGGTCGGCGCCCAGCCGAGGCGCCCGGCCCACTGCGAATCGGTGAAGTCCCAGATGTCGGCGGGCAGGTCGTCCGGGCTGAGGGCGTCGGTATTGTAGACCACCACCCGGGCGCGGGCCGAGATGCCCACCCACAGGCCGTCGGGTGAACGATACTCAGCCGGCACGCGGGCCAGGATGTCCTCCGGCAGCAGCGCGAACAGGCCGGCGTCGGCCACCGCCCCCAGGCCGCCCGGATCCTGGGCGAAGAAGACATCGGCCGGCGAGCTGGCGCCCTCCTCCAGCAGCGTGGCCGCGATCTCCGACGTGCTGCCATAGCGGACGTCCACCTGGATGCCGGTGGCCTCGGTGAACTGGCTGATGACAGGCCCGACCAGGCTCTCGCTGCGGCCGGAGTAGACCACCAGCGAACCGGGGTCGGCTGGCCGCTCTACGGGGACCTCGGCGATGCGGGTGACTTCCACTGGAACTTCCACCGTTTCCCGGATGATTTGCGGCGTCGGCGTCGCCGCAGGCGCGCACGCGGCCAGGGCCAGCGCCGCGCACAGGAAGCCGGCCAGCCTTCGTGAAATCCTCATGTCAATTCTCCTCGAAAAAGTCAGATATGGGGTAATATAAATGGCATCGTCGGTCTAAATCCAGTCCGGTGTGTTAAGTCAATCTGCGGTGCGAGGTCAAGTTGGAAGTTAACCCAAGTCAATCCGGCGCCTTCTGCGGGCTGACGCAGACGGCGCGGCCCCTGCCGCTCAGCGGCCAGGCGCAGCCGGCCGAGGCGGAGTCCGTCACCCACACTCAACGCGATTACCTGGCGGAGGTGTACCGGCTGGCGGCGGCGGAAGAAGGGCCGGTGACGACCACGGCTTTGGCCGAGCGGCTGGAGGTCTCGCCGCCGGCGGTGGTGCGCATGATGCAGCGGCTGGCCAGGGACGGCTACTTGCGGCGCGTGCCCTATAAAGGCGTCGTGCTCACCAAGACCGGCGAGGTCGAGGCGTTGCGCGCCATCCGCCGTCATCGGCTGCTGGAAGCGTTCCTGGTGAACGTGATGGGCTACGGCTGGGACGAGGCGCACGCGCCCGCGGACCACCTGCAGCCCGCCATTGACGACGGGTTTGAGGACCGCATGGAGCGCGTCGCGGGCTACCCCAAATACTGCCCGCACGGCGAGCCGATCCCGACCCGGGACGGCCAGATCGAGATCATCGCTGATCAGCCCCTGGCCGAGGCCGAGCCGGGCCAGCGGTTGACCGTGCGGCGCGTGAAGACGCACGACCCGGAGAAGCTCCGCTACCTGGCGCAGCTGGGCCTGGTGCCGGGCGCGACCGTGCAGGTGGTTCACCGCGCGCCCTTCAACGGCCCGCTGCGGCTGCGCCTCGGCCGGACGGAGGCCGTCATCGGCCACGAGCTGGCGCGCGAGGTGCGCGCCCAGGCCTGACGTCCCTAGCTCTGCACAAACGGGCTCTGGTGGGGGATGAGGGTGCGGCCGTCGCGCAGCCGGTCGCCGGACTCTTCGAGCGCGCGCGGGTCGAAGGCGGGCGGCTTGAGGGGCAGCCAGATGTGGAAACGGCTGCCGGGCAGCTTGACCGGATCATGCCCGTCGCTCTCCACCCAGATCCGGCCGCCGTGCCGTTCGATGACGCCCCGGGCGATCGGCAGGCCGAGGCCCGGGCCGGCGCCCATGAACCGGGTGGTGCTGGTGGAGTGCTGCGCCGAACTGCCGATGCGGTAGAACTTGTCGAAGATCAGCTGGTGATATTGTGGGTCGATGCCGATGCCGGTGTCGGTGAAGGTGATGTGGACCTGGGCGGGCTGGTGGTTGTCGGGCGGCATCAGGCGCAGGCTGACCTCGATCTTGCCGCCGTCCGGCGTGTACTTGATGGCGTTGCTCATGAGCTGGCTGAACGCCTGCACCAGGCGCGGCTCGTCGGCCGTGATGGGCGGCAGGTCCTTGAGGCCCACGATCTTGAGCGCCAGCCGGCGCTCGCGCAGGGCCGGCACATAAGGCTCGATGGCCTGGCGCAGGCAGCCTTCCAGCGTGGTCTCCCGGAACTTCAGGTCCATGGCGTTGACGTCCAGCTGCGCCATGTCCATGATCTGGCTGATCACCTCGTTCAGGCGGCTGCAGGCGCGCACGATGTTGTCGGTCACCTGGCTGACCGTCGGCAGGTCCAGGCTGTTGTCCTGGGCCATCGCGCCGAGCAGGTCGGCGAAGCCCAGCAGCTGGGTGATGGGCGTGCGCAGCTCGTGGGAGGCGATGGCCAGGAAGTCGCCGCGCGAGTTGTCCATCTTGGCCACGGCGATGTCTTTCTGGAGCAGCTTCTCGTTGAGCTGGGCGATGGCGTCGTGGAGGGCCTTGACCTCGGCCTGCAGGCGGGCGGCCTTGAGCAGGGCGGCGGCCTGCGTCGTCAGCAGCGTGACGAGGTCCAGCTCGGCGCGCTGGAACGACTGTCCCCGGTCGCGCGGTCCGACGGCCAGGATGGCGATGAGCAGGCCGGCGTCGAAGACCGGCGCGTAGACCTCGGCCCCCAGCTGCTTCAGCCACTGGCGCTCGGCCGCCGGCGTCTGCAGGTACTGCGCGTCCCGTTCCAGTTCGCTTTGGCGGACCGGCTCACGCCGCTGGCCGAGCTGGCGGAGCAGGACATTCTGGCGCGAAAACTCGATGGGGGGCGCGGCCGCGCCGCCTGACCCGGCCACCGGCCGCACGGCGAAGGCGTTGTCGTGCGGCGCGATCAACAGCCAGCCCGAGGTGCGGACCTGGAGCCGCTCGGCCAGGATCTCGCCGGTGGCCGCCGCCAGGGCCTGCTCGTCCGTGAACCCCATCGTCCGCCGCGCGAACGCCTGCACCAGGGTCATCGGGTCATGTCGGGAGCGCGCGTCGTCCTGCGCCAGCTGGTCCATCAGGGCCACGATGAGGACGAGGCCGAACGCCAGCCCCACACCCAGGCCGAGCGCCACGCCGAGCCACTGGCCGGCCTCGACCCGGGCGGCCAGGTCCGGCGCGAAGCCGATGGCCGCCGTGAAGCCGACCGCCGCCACACCGAAAACCAGGACCAGGCTCAAAATACGACGCGCGCTCATCAAAATTACATAAAATATCCCAAATTAATCATTGGGATATTTTTGGGATATCGCCCTATTTGAGGACGTAATACGTGCCCTTCTTAGCGCCGATCCGCAACAAAACGCCGCGATTCACCAGGTCGTTGAGGTCCAGGCGCAGCGTCTCCGGTGAGACGTCCGGGCACAGGAGCTGATAATCCCGGCTGGTGATTCGGCCGTGCTCGCGCACGTAGGTGAGCGCCCGGGCCTGGCGCTCGTTCATCACGCTCTCCCACTTCGGCACGGCCTTGCGTTCGCGCGCATTGTACAACGTCACCGTGAACGCAAAAGGCTGGGCCTTGAAGCGCGGCGGCGGGTGGCCGGCGTTGACCATGTCTTCGATCATGCGGTCAATGCCCAGGCCGAGCTCTTCGATATAACCCCACTGGAACAGGCCGGCCACCAGGCGCGGGTTGCGCGAGAAGTGCTCCTCCACCAGGTTGTCGATGGTGATGAAACCGGGCAGGCCGCCGGGCGAGATCACCTCCAGCCGGTCGCTGTACATGCGGATCTCGATGCGCCGGCCGCGCAGGCGGTAATCGCGATGGCAGACGGCGTTGACCAGCGCCTCGCGCACGGCGAAGGGCGGGTACTCGGCGATCTCCTGGCGCTCCAGGCCGGTGACCACGGCCCCCACCGACATCTCGCCCCACACCACCTGCCAGGCGCCCTCGATGACGCGCGCCAGCGGGCCGTTGAACTCCTCGCGTCGGCCGTAGCCGGCCAGCCCGCCCTCGCCGCCGGGCGCCGTGCCCGGGAACTTGACGAAGACCAGGCCGGCGTGCGGGATGAATTGCTGCGGGTTCCGTCCGAAGAGCAGCAGGCCGGTGTGCGTCGGCGTGCCGTCGGCGGTCAGCGCCCCGATGTCGCGCAGCAGCTCGTCCGGCGTCTGGTCGATGACGCGGCGCTGGCGCTGCTGGCGCTTCTCGACGTACTCGGCGATGACGTCGTCATCCAGGTCGGCGCGCGCCGCGCCGGGGATGGCTTCGGCCTCGAAATCGCCGGCCGACTTGGTGGCCGCCAGCGAGCGGATCTCCTCGCCGCCCAGCGGCCGGTTGTCGGCGCCGGCCCGGATGAGCACGCGGCCGTCGGCCAGCGAGTGCAGCTCCGGCGAGCGCGGGACGTTGATGGCGTAGGCCGTGCCGGCGCCGGTCTCGATCTGCTCCCAGCCGGTGACGACCGGCGGGCGGCACAGGCGCTCGGCGGCCTTCAGCGCGCTCTCCAGCTCCTCCGGATACACGCCGTTCTGCAGGCGGCCCTTCTCGTCCACGCCGACGATGATGGAGCCGCCGTCGGAGTTGGCGAAGGCCACCAGGCACTCGGCCAGCGGTTCGGCCGCCGTCGTCGGCAGGTAGGCCACCAGCGGGCCGGGGGGGCGCGGGACGTTCATGCCGCCGCCTCAAGCAGGCCGGAACACGCCAGCGCCTGATCCGGCCATTGTTTCGCCCCAGCGCCGCTCTCATTCACGGCACACCGCCCTCGGCCACGGCCTCCGGCGCGGCCGGCGCCGTTTCTTTCCTCCCGTTCTCGGGCCTTCCGTTCTCGGCCGGCGCCTCTTTCGGGATCACCAGGTCGGCCGCCGCCAGCCGCGCCACCGACGCGACCGTGTCGCCCTCCCTGACGTGGATCAGGCGCGTGCCCATGGTGGAGCGGCTGGACTGGCGCACTTCGGCGACTTTCAGGCGCAGGGCCTGGCCGTTGGTGGTGATGATGGTGATCTCATCCTCGTCCCGCACGGCCCGCGCCGCCACGATGACGCCCGTGGTCTCCAGGTTGTGCTGCGCGATGGTCTGGACGCCGCCGGTGGCGCGGCCCTTGGTCGGGTATTCGGAGAACAGCGTGCGTTTGCCATAGCCGTTGGCGGTCACCACCAGCAGCTGGCCGTCCGGCTCCACCACCTCCATGCTGGTGACGAAGTCGCCGTCGTCCAGGCGGATGGCGTTGACGCCGGCCGCCGTGCGGCCCATGGCGCGCACCTCGGTCTCCGCGTAGCGCAGCGCCTGGCCGCGCTCGGTGATCAGGATGATGTCCTGGTCGCCGCGCGTCAGCCGCACCCAGCCGAGCACGTCCCCCTCGTCCAGGTTGGCGGCGATGATGCCCGACGGCCGCACGGCCGCAAACTCGCTCAGCGCGATGCGCTTGATGCGGCCCAGGCGCGTGACCATGACGCAGTAGTCGGCCTCGGCGAAATCGCGCACGGGCAGGACGGCCGTGACGGCCTCGCCCGGCGACAGGTTGATGACGTTGGCCAGCGCGATGCCGCGGTCGGCCCGGTCGGCCTCCGGGATCTGATACGCCTTCTCGGAATAGACCTTGCCCTTGTCCGAAAAGAACAGGAGCGTGTCCAGCGTGTGCGCCAGGAAGATGTACTGGACCGCATCCTCCTCGCGCAGCTCCTGGCCGCGGCTGCCCGTGCCGCCGCGCGACTGCGCCCGGTATTTCTCCTGCGGCGTGCGCTTGATGTAGCCGCGCTGGGTGATGCTGATGAGGACCGGCTTGTTCTCCACCAGGTCCTCCTCGGTCATGGACTCGCTGGCCTCGGCCGCGATCTGCGTGCGCCGGTCGTCGCCGTACTTCTCGGCCAGCTCGTTCAGGTCGTCCTTGATCAGCGTCAGAATCTTCTGCGGATGGGCGAGCAGGTCCTCCAGGTGGGCGATCTGCGCCAGCACGTCCTTGTGCTCGTCCTCGATCTTCTGGCGCTCCAGGGCGGCCAGGCGCCGCAGCTGCAGGTCCAGGATGGCCTGCGCCTGCAGCTCGGAGAGCCCGAAGCGCGTCATCAGGCGCTCCCGGGCCACGTCGGCGTCCGGGCTCTCGCGGATGGTCTGGATGACGTCGTCCAGGCGGGCCAGCGCGATCAGCAGGCCCTCCAGGATGTGGGCGCGCCGGCGGGCCTTGTCCAGCTCGAACTCCGACCGGCGGCGGATGACCTCGCGCCGGTGCTCGATGAAGGCCTGCAGCGCGGGCTTGAGGCGCAGCAGCTTGGGCTCGCTGCCCCCGCCTTCGGGCGAGGCGATCAGCGCCAGCATCTGCACGCCGAAGGTGCTCTGCAGGGCCGTGTACTTGTAGAGCTGGTTGAGCACCTTGCGCGCCTGCGCGCCGCGCTTCAGCTCGATCACCACGCTGATGCCGCGCCGGTCGCTCTCGTCGCGCAGGTCGCTGATGGCGTCGATCCGGTCCTCGCGCACCAGCTCGGCGATGCGCTCGATCAGGGCCGCCTTGTTGACCAGGTACGGCAGCTCGGTGATGACGATGCGCTGCCGGCCGGCGCTCATATCTTCGATGTGCGCCACGCCCCGCACCACGATGCGGCCCTTGCCCTCGCCGTACGCGGCCAGGATGCCCTCGCGGCCGACGATGATGCCGCCGGTCGGGAAGTCCGGGCCCTGGATGAAGCGCATCAGCTCAGCGACGCCGATGTCGTCGCTGGCGTCGTAGTGGTCGATCAGGTAACCGATGGCGGCGGCCAGCTCGCGCAGATTGTGCGGCGGGATGTTGGTGGCCATGCCGACGGCGATGCCGGTGGCGCCGTTGAGCAGCAGGTTGGGCAGACGCGCCGGCAGCACGCTCGGCTCCTGCAGGGAGCCGTCGAAGTTGTCGGTGAAGTCAACCGTGTTCTTCTCGATGTCGGCCAGGAGCTCCTCGGCCATGCGGCCCAGGCGCGCCTCGGTGTAGCGCATGGCGGCCGGCGCATCCCCGTCCACCGAGCCGAAATTGCCCTGGCCGTCCACCAGCGGGTAGCGCATCGAGAAATCCTGCGCCATGCGCGCCATCGCGTCGTACACGGCCGAGTCGCCGTGGGGGTGATATTTGCCGAGCACCTCGCCCACGATGCGGGCGGATTTTTTGTAAGCCGAGTTCGAGCGCAGGCCCATGTCGTGCATGGCGTACAGGATGCGGCGCTGGACGGGCTTCAGGCCGTCGCGCGCGTCCGGCAGCGCGCGCGCCACGATCACGCTCATGGCGTAATCGAGGTACGCGCCGCGCATCTGCGTGTCGATGCTGATCCTCTGTATCTGACCGATGTCCATTCCCACGAACCTTTCGCACCGTTGTCGCTGACCTTAAGTTTACTCGCCCGGTCGCCGTTCGCCAAACGCCGTCACCTGACGGTAACCGCGCCGCCCTCGAAGAACTCGACCGTTGACCCATCGGCGAGCCGGCCCGTCAGGCGCGCCTGCGTCAGCAGGTCATACAGCCCGAGGCGCAGCGCGTAGACGCCGGCAGGCGCCTCGGGCGGGACGCGCAGCGCCACCCGGTCCACGACGGTCTCGCCGGCCCGCCAGGTGGTGGTCGGCCGCAGCTCGCCCACCGGCTGCCCGTCATGCTGGGCGATCAGACGGTCGCCCTGGAACAAATGGACGAAGACTTTGTAGGCGGCCCTCGGCGCCGCCGCGCCGCCGCGCCAGGCGGCCTGGACGCGCACCACGCCGCCCGGCCGGGCCTCGACGTCCAGTACGGCGAGGGTCTCCAGACGCAGGCCGTCCGGGAACTCCAGGCCCGGCGTCAGCGTGACGGCCGGGACGCCCGTCCCGGCGAAGTCCACCACCCGCACCGGCCCGAACCAGCGCTCGCGTTCATGGAACAGCGCGCCGGCCAGCCAGGCCTCCACGCGCCGGCCCGGATCGAGCCGCGTCTCTTGCAGGAAGACCGCCCGCACCTGCGCCGGCGGCCCGGCCGCCACGGCGTCCGCCAGCGCCGCGACCGCGCCGGCCGCATCCCAGGGCTGCGCGCCGCCTAGGTCCAGCACGCGCGCGCGCGCGGCGCCCGGCCGCTCCGCCAACAGCCAGGCCTGGTGGGGAGGATACGGCGCCAGCCAGGCGCCGTCGTCGGCGGCCTCGGCCAGGAGCGCATCATAAGTGTCGAGAAAGGCGTCCGGCCGGATGAAGAGCGCGTCGAACAGCGGGCGCAGTCCGCCGCCCGCCGTGAACCGCCGCACGCGCAGCGCCGCCGCCTCGCCCGGCCGCGGGATGAAGGCCAGATCGGCCGGATTGGGATCGCGCCGGGCCTGGCCCGGCGGCGCCTCGTCCAGCAGATAGACCGCCCGGCCGTCCGCCAGCGCCGCCTCGACCTGCGGCCAGGTCAGGTCGGCGGCCGTGGGCGTGTTCAATTGCCCGCTGGCGGCCTGGGCGGCCAGCGGCAACAGGTGCCAGGCCGTGCGGATGACCAGCAGCGCCGGCGGCGCGGCGCCGGCCTCCCGCGCCAGGACGGCCCCGGCCGCCTCGGCAAAGCCTGCGCCGGTGTACACGCCGGTGAGGTATTGGCGCTGATCAACGGGCGCCAGCCGGGCCTCCATCGGGTGCGTGATCAGGGCCAGCGTGTTCGGCGCCGGCGAGAGCAGGAGCAGCCCGCCCAGCAGCGCGGCCGGCCGGCGCAGTTGGCCAGGCGTCCGCTGGACGACGGCCAGCAGCCCGGCCGCCGCCAGCGCCACGACGGGCGGGGCGACATAGAGCAGATAGCGCGGGAAGATGACGTCGCGCACCGAGACGACGACGACGAGGATCATCGCGCCCGTGGCCAGGGCGAGCCACAGGGCGAGGCGTCGTGAGCGGGCCAGGGCCGCGCCGGCCAGCGCGAGCACCGCCAGCGGCCAGCCTAAGTACGGGGACACCATCTCGCCCAGGCTGCCCAGCGCGCCGGGCAGGCGGCGCGCCTGTTCGGCCCAATCGCCCGCGCACAGCGCCGGCGGACACTGCACCGGGCTGAGGGCCGGCGCCACCATGACGCCGCTGGAGGCGCCCAGGCGCGCGCGCTCCATAAACAGGAAGGCGCCGGCCAGAGCCGCCGCCAGCGCCAGCCCGGCCAGGAGGCGCCGGATCAGCCGGCTGCGTTCGCGTTCGTCCCGCGGCCAGACCATCACGGCCAGCGCCGGCAGGCAGAGATACAGCGCGGCGTTCAGCTTGGCCAGGACCGCGCCCGCCAGCCCCAGCCCGAAGAACAGCACCGCGCTCCAGGGCCGCTGGGTCCGCAGTCTTAAAAGGCCGATCAGCATCACGGACCCGAAAGCGGTCGCCAGCGTGTCGGCCAGCATCTGGCGCTCGTGGAAGACCGTGAACGGGAGCAGCGCGTACACCAGGCCCGCCAGCCAGCCCGCCCGGCGTCCGCCGAGCTGCCGCCCGACGGCCAGCGCGGCGGCGACGTTAAGGCTGGCGCACAGCGCGGCGGCGGCCCGCCCGGTCCACAGCGGCGCCGGCCCATCGAGGCCGAACCGGGCGTAGACCACGACCGCCAGCATCCGGCCATCCATGAAGAACGGGTAGGTCGCCTGCCCGGCCGTGTACTGGCGCGCCCAGAAGACGTGCGTGCCCTCGTCCACGAAGACGGGCAGGCTGGTGAGCTGCGTCAGCCGCAGCCAGAGCGCCGGCAGCAGCAGCGCCAGGCTCAGCGCGCCGGCCAGCCGCCGGCGGGATTTCGCCATCGGCCCAATCACGGTGGACCGATTTTACAATGGAACGCTGTTTGACGAGATCACCGCCCGATGGTAAAACGAGCTATCCACTCCCATGACCCGCGAGGCCAACCCATGAAAATCGTGATCGGCGTTCTGCGCACGCTGGGCATCATCGTCTTGGCCCTGGCGCTGCTGGCCGGCGTCTTCCTCGGCTATACCCTTACGCGCGCGTTTCCGCAGACGCGCGGGACCGTGCGCCTGTCCGGCCTGGACGGCCGCGTGGAGATCCTGCGCGACGCCAACGGCATCCCGCACCTCTACGCCGACACGGCCCACGACCTGTTCCTGGCGCAGGGCTTCGTCCACGCGCAGGACCGCTTCTGGCAGATGGATTTCTGGCGCCATACCACCGCCGGGCGCCTCTCGGAGCTGGTCGGCGACAGCCAGGTGGAGACGGACGTCTTCCTGCGCACCATCGGCTGGCGGCGCGTGGCCGAGCAGGAATATGCCCGGGCCGACGCCGAGATGAAGGCCGTGCTCGACGCTTACGCCGAGGGCGTGAACGCCTACATTGCGTCGCGCACGTACGCCGACCTGGGGCTGGAGTATTCGGCGCTGGCCCTCGTCGGTTTCAACCCCGCCCGGAAGCCGGAGCCCTGGTCGCCGGTGGACTCGCTGGCCTGGGCCAAGGCCATGGCCTGGGACCTGGGCGGCAACCTGGACGACGAGATCTACCGCGCCAACCTCTACCAGGCGCTGGGCGCGGAGAAGGCCGGGCAGTTCCTGGTGGACCCGCCCGGCGACCATCCCGTGATCGTGCCGGACCCGGCGCTGGGCCGCCTGGACCTGGACGCCGTGCGGGCGCGCATCGACGCGGCGCGCGCGCTGTTCGGCAACGGCTTCGGCGACCAGCGGCGCGGCCTGGGCTCCAACAACTGGGTCATCGGCGGGGGCCGCACCGACACCGGCCAGCCCCTGCTGGCCAACGACCCGCACCTGGCCATCCAGATGCCGGCCATCTGGTATCTGGTCGGCCTGCACTGCCGGACCGTGACGGCCGCGTGCCCGTACGACGTCGTCGGTTACTCGCTGGCCGGCGACCCCGGCGTCATCATCGGCCACAATGCGCGCATCGCCTGGGGCGTCACCAACGTCAACCCGGACGTGCAGGACCTGTTCATCGAGAAGATCAACCCGGCGAACCCGAACCAGTACGAGGTGAACGGCCAGTGGGTGGACATGACGCTGGTCCGGGAGACGATCCAGGTGCTCGGCGGCGACCCGGTGGAGGTGACCGTGCGCTACACGCGCAACGGCCCGATCATCAGCGAGGCGTACGGGGACGCGCAGGCGCTGTTCGCCAACGCGGTGACCGTCAACGGCACGCCGCTCGACGCGAACTATGCCCTGGCCCTGCGCTGGACGGCGCTCGAACCGGGCGACATCTTCCGCGCGGTGATCCACATCAACCGCGCCCGCAACTGGGACGAGTTCCGCGCCGCGTTGCGCGACTGGACCGTGCCCTCGCAGAATTTCGTCTACGCCGACGTGGACGGCAATATCGGCTACCAGATGCCCAGCCATGTGCCGATCCGCGCGCAGGGGGACGGCAGCCTGCCGGTGCCGGGCTGGACGGACGACTACCAGTGGACGGGCTACATCCCGTTCGATGAACTGCCGTACGCGTTCAACCCGCCGCAGGGCTATATCGCCACCGCCAACCAGCCCGTCGTCGGCCCGGAGTACCCGTACCTGATCACGGCCACCGGCTTCGACATGGGCTATCGCGGCCGGCGCATCAACGAGCTGATCCAGGCCGCCGGCGCGCTTTCCATGGACGACATCGCCGCGATCCAGGGCGACAACAAGAACCTGGGGGCCGAGGAATTACTGCCCGCCCTGCTGGCGTTGCGCTTTGACGACCCCGGCCTGGCCCGCGCGCAAGCCGAGTTGCGCGATTGGGATTTCCAGATGCACATGGACTCGCGGCCGGCGGCGATCTACGCCGCGTTCCAGGCGGCGCTGACGCGCAACACGTTCTACGACGACATCCCCGAGGCCCAGTGGCCGGGCGCCGGCGACGAGACCTGGGTGCGCTTCCGCGCCCTGCTGGCCGACCCGCAGAACGCCTGGTGGGACGACGCCGCCACGCCCGGCGTCGAGGCCCGCGACGACATCCTGCGGCGCTCGCTGGCGGACGGCGTGGCGTATCTCCAGGAAACCCTGGGCGGTGAGATGGACCACTGGACGTGGGGTCGCCTGCACACCTCCACGTTCAACAACCGCGTCTTCGGCAGCGCGGCCTGGCCGGCCCCGGTCCGGGCGTTGTTCAACCGCGGGCCGTACGCCACCAGCGGCGGCACGTCCATCGTCAACGCCACCGGCTACAATATCCTGCGCGCCGAGCCGTTCGCGGTGACCTCGGTGCCGTCAATGCGCCAGATCATCGACATGACCGATTTCGACCGCATGCGCGTCATCCACACCACCGGCCAGTCCGGCCATCCGTTCCACGCGCATTACATCGACTTCGCCGACAAGTGGCGCCACATCGAGTTCGTCACCCTGCCCTTCACCGAAGCGGCGGTGCGCGCGGCGGCGGTTGATGCGCTGACGTTGACGCCGTAACGGCGTGGGCGGCGAATTCCCGCGCCCCGTTGTAATCGAGACGGCCCGCCGGGGTGGGGGGGCGACCCAGCGGGTCGCCCCTACCCTTTGGATGGCCATCGTCGCTGTGGCCGCCGCCTGCGCGGGCCCCGCGCCGACGCCGACGGCCGCGCCCTCCCCGCCGCCCGTCACCGGGCCGACGGCCGCGCCGACGCTGACGGCCATCGCTTCACCGGTCTCACCTTCCACCCCGCTCGTCCCGACCCGCCCCGAATTGATTGTGTGCCTGACGCATGAACCGGCCTCGCTCTACCGCTACGCGTTGCCTGAACCCGACGGGAATCTGAGCCGCGAGCACATCCTGGCCGCCCTGGAGGACGGCCCGATGGACCGCGTCAACTTCGGCGCGCAGCCCGTGCTCTTCGAGAAACTGCCGGCCGCGGCGGACGGCGACCTGCGCGTGGACCTCGTGCCGGTGCGCGCCGGCGATCGGGTCGTGGACGACCTGGGCCGCGTGGTGACGCTCACGGCCGGCGTCACGCTGGACCTGCTCGCCGGCGCGGCGGCGACGTTCAGCGGCGAGGGCGAGTTGCAAGCGCCGCAGGTGACCGCCCGCTTTGTCCTCCAGCCCGATTTGCGCTGGAGCGACGGCGCGCCGCTCACCGCCGCTGATTTCATCTTCGGCTTCGAGGTGGCCTCCAGCCCGGACTCTTTCAACGCGGACCGGGACCGCGTGGCGCGCACCGCCGCTTATCGCGCTCTGGACGAACGGACGGTGGAGTGGGTGAGCGTGCCGGGCCGGATTGATCCCGGCGACTGGACGAACCTCTGGCCGCCGCTGCCGCGACACCTGTACGGAGGCCGGACGCCGGCCGAGATCGCGGCGCGCGAAGACGCCCGCCGCGCGCCGCTGAGTTACGGGCCGTTCGCCGTCGCCGCCTGGTCGCCCGGCGACCGCCTGGTCGTGGAACGCAACCCGCATTACTTTCGCGCCGCCGAGGGCCTTCCCCGGCTCGCGCGCGTGGTCTATCGCTTCGTGCCGGACCCCGCGCAGCTGGCCGCCGACCTGGCCGCCGGCGACTGCGACGTCGCGCCGCGCAACCCGGCCTGGGATGAGGTGGGCGATCTGCCCGGCGCGGGGTACGCGCGCTGGGCCGAGGGCGCCGCGCAGGAGACGCTGGTGTTCGGCCTGGCGCCGGCGGCCGGCGCCGGGTTCTTCGGCGATGTCCGCGCCCGGCGCGCCGTGGCCCATTGCCTGGACCGGGCCGCGCTCGCGCCGCGTCCCTCTCTCAGTGAACGGCGCGCCGCGCCTTACGCGCGCCCGCACTTTCCCGCCGGGCTGGACGACCTGGCGTTCGACCCGGCGCAGGGCCGGGCGCTTCTGGCCGAGCTGGCTTGGAGCGACTCGGACGGCGACGGCGCTCTGGACCAGGCGGGCGTGGCGCTGCGCCTGATCCTGGCGGCCGGGCCGCCGGGCGACCCGCTCCGCGAGGCGCTCGCGGCCGGCCTGGCCGCGCAGCTCGATGCGAACTGCGGAATCCGGCTGGACGTGCAGACGCTGACGGCGGGCGAGCGGTCGGCGGACTGGCCGGACGGCGCGCTCTTCGGCCGTCGCTTCGACCTGGCGCTGGTCGGCTGGAACACGGCCCAATCCGGCGCCTGCGCGGCGCTGACCACCCGCCAGATCGCCTCGGACCTCAACCCGGCCGGCGCCAACCTGGCCGGCTACAGCCGCCCGGCCTTCGACGACGCCTGCCGCCGCGCGCGCACCGCGCTGGACCCGGCCCTCGCCGCTCAGGCGCGCGCCGAGGCGGAGAGCCTTTTGGCGAGTGATCTGCCGTTGCTGCCGCTCGTCTTCCGCCTGCGCGTGATCGGCCTGCGCCCGGAGGTCGCCGGCCTCGCGCCGGACCCCACCGCCGCCTCGGAACTGTGGTCGCTGGAGACGGCCACGGTCCGGCCTTGAGAGATCAAGGGTTTTCTACTGAAACATTTGCGCTATAATCCCTTTATCATGGGCTTCCTCGGCAACCTGTTCCGCAAACCGCCCCAGTCCAGGGGCAAGGGGAAAGGCAAGGCGTCGGCGTCCGCTAAGGGCAAAGGCAAGCCGCCCGCCAGGGCGGCGCCGGAGCCGCTGCCGCTGCCACAGCCCGGCCTGTCGCTGGACCGCAAGCTGGACATCGCCGGCATCATCCTGGTCTTCGCCGGCCTGTTGTCGCTGCTCAGTCTCATCCCGTCCGCCAACCCCAACCCCATCATCCAGGGCTGGCTGCACATGCTCCGCCAGATCGCGGGCTGGGGGCACTTCGTCCTGCCGGTCACGCTGATCATCGTCGGCGGCTGGATCGTGGTGCGCAAGTTCGGCGACCAGCTCCCCAAGGTGGAGTTCGAGCGCCTGGCCGGGATCGTCCTGCTCTACCTGGCGCTGCTCACCAGCCTGCACTTCTGGGCGGCGCCATCGGACGCGCAGATCTTCCCCGTCGCCGCGGCCGGGGAGGGCGGCGGCTACCTCGGCGGCCTGATCCTGGCGGCCCTGTTCACGGGCGTGGGCCAGTTGGGCGCCGCCGTGCTGCTGGTCGCCTGGTGGCTCATCGCCATCGTCTTCACCCTGGGCATCTCGGTGCCGGAACTGGTGCTGATGGCCGCCAACGGCATCCGGCGGCTGCGCGGCGTCCCCATCGTCCGCCCGGCCGCCGAGCCGCCGCTGCCGCCTATCCACCGCCCGCCGCCGGCCCGCCCGGCCCCGGTCGAGCCGGCGCCCGCCCAGCCGGCGGCCCGTAAACCCGCCGCCGAGGCGCGCCCGAAGCCGCCCGCCGCCGCTCCGGCGCCGGCGCCCGCCCCAACGCCGCCGGCCGGCCTGCCCGTGGCCGCCAGCACGCCGGCCCCGTCGTACGACCAGCCGCTCGTCATCGGCGGCGAGCAGGTCTGGGAGTTGCCGGACCTCAACGACATCCTGGAATCGGGCACCGAGTCCGGCGCGGACGACGAGTTCGACCGGAAGCGCGTGCAGATCATCGAGCAGACGCTGGCGTCGTTCGGCGCGCCGGTGCGCGTGGTGGAGATCAACCGCGGCCCGACCATCACCCAGTTCGGCGTCGAGCCGGACTTCGTGGAGACGCGCGGCGGCAAGAAGACCAAGGTCAAGGTCGGCAAGATCACGGCCCTGGCCGACGACCTGGCGCTGGCGCTCTCGGCCAGGTCCATCCGCATCGAAGCGCCGGTGCCCGGCAAGGGCTACGTCGGCATCGAGGTCCCCAACGAGCAGAGCGCGCTGGTGGCCCTGCGCGACGTGATGGAGACCGAGCGCTTCGTGAACCTGAAGGGCAGCCTGCGCCTGGCGCTCGGCCAGGATGTCTCCGGCGGCCCGATCGTGGCCGACCTGGCCGCCATGCCGCACCTGCTCATCGCGGGCACCACCGGCTCCGGCAAGAGCGTGTGCGTCAACGGCATCATCGCCTGCCTGCTCCTGCAGAACACGCCGGACGACCTGAAGGTCCTGATGGTGGACCCGAAGCGCGTGGAGCTGACCGGCTACAACGGCATCCCCCACCTGATCATGCCGGTGGTGGTGGAGCTGGAGCGCGTGGTCGCCTCCTTGCAGTGGGTGACGCGCGAGATGGACGAGCGCTACCGCAAGTTCGCCAAGGCCGGCGTGCGCAACATCGCCGACTTCAACGAGCGGGTCGAACACACCGGCGAGCGCAAGCTGCCGTATCTCATCGTCCTCATTGACGAGCTGGCCGACCTGATGATGCTGGCCCCGGACGAGACCGAGCGCATCATCACGCGCCTGGCCCAGCTGGCGCGCGCCACCGGCATCCACCTGATCATCGCCACACAGCGCCCGTCGGTGGACGTGGTCACCGGCCTGATCAAGGCCAACTTCCCGGCGCGCATCGCCTTCGCCGTGGCCTCCAGCGTGGACTCGCGCGTGATCCTGGACCAGCCCGGCGCCGAGCGCCTGCTCGGCCGCGGCGACATGCTCTTCCAGTCGCCGGACGCCGCCACGCCCATCCGCGCGCAGGGCGCCTTCGTCTCGGACGCCGAACTGCAGCGCCTGGTGCGTTACTGGAAGGGCGCGCGCGGCTTCGACTCCGGGGCCGTCGTGGTCGGCGAGACGGCCACCCCGCCGCCGGTGACGCCCCAGGTGGACACCTCGCACATCGTGGCCGTGGGCGCCGGCCTGCCGCCCAGCCCGCGCCAGGCCGGCGCGCGCATCGAGCAGCCGCCGCTCGACCCGGCCCTGTTCGGGCCGCTGGCCGGGCCGCAGTTCGGCGACCCGCTGGGCAGGCTGGAAGGCGACGACGAACTGCTCGAGGAGGCCATCAAGGCGGTGCGCGAGATGAAGAAGGCGTCGATCTCGCTGCTCCAGCGCCGCCTGCGCATCGGCTATACGCGCGCCGCGCGCCTGATCGACGTGCTCGAAGAGAAGGGCATCATCGGCCCGGCCAAGGCCGGCGCCCAGCAGCGCGAGGTGATCGGCGCCGAGACCGAGCTCGACCCGACCCGCCCGCCGACCTCCCCGGGCCCGGCGACGTCTTCCGGCAACACCCGGACCTGGACGGCGGAAGACTGAACTGGAAATTCCCGGCCTCAAACCCCAAATCCCAAGGGCTAATATCCAAGCGATGAATCCCCAAACCCCAAGGGCCAAATCCCACAAGGTAAGGCCGCGGATGGGATGGATGGCGGCCGCCGCCTGCCTGCTGGCGGCCTGCGCGTCCACGCCGACGCCCACCGCCGTGATCGTCACGCCGCCGTCCGCGACGCCGTCCGCCGTCACGCCGTCGGCGCCCCCCCCGTCCGAGACCGCGCCGCCGACCGCGGCGCCGGTGGCCGTGGGCTACCTGGCCGAGGCGGATGGGGCGCTGGAAGCCGTCGTTCAGCAGGCCGCGCAAGGCTATGGCTGGACGTATGAGCGCGCGCTCGAACCGTCCCCCGAGGCCCTGGACCGCCTGATCGAGTCCGGCGCGGACGTGATCGTGCTCGAGGCCGCCCTCGGTCAACGCGCCCTCGAGATCGCGCCCGCCCACCCACAGGTCTATTTCATCTTCATCTCTCCGGTAGAGGCGGGGCCGGGGGCGGCCGCGCCGGCGGCGGATTGGCCGGCCAATGTGCTGTTCCTGGGTGGCCCGGGGTCGCGCCTGGACCAGGCCGGCTTCCTGGCGGGCCTGGCCGCCGGCTTCGCCACCGCGACCGACCGGGTGGCGGCCGTGGGCGAGGCGGTCACGCCGACCGGCCGCAGCTACCGGAACGGTTTTCAGAGCGGCGTGCGTTACAGCTGCCCGAAGTGCCGCATTGATTTTGTGGACTGGCCGGACAGCGGGAACCAGGCGCAGATCCTGTTCGCGGCCGGCACCGACGTCTTCTTCCACGCCGTCGCCGGAGACGAGGGGCAGGCCGCGGCGGCCGCTTTGGCGAGCCAGGGCGCGCAGGTGATCACGCCTTACCGTCCCGCCGCCGCCGCCGAGCTCTTCCTCACCTCGGTCTACATTGACCCGGCCGGGATGCTCCAGGCGGCCCTGGCGGCTTACCAGGCCGGTCAGCCGGTCAGCGGCCAACAGCCGTTCTCGCTCGCCGCCGGCGCCATCACGCTGGCCCCCTACCAGGACCCGGACGGCCGGCTCTCGCCGCTGGACCGGCAGGACATCGAGGCCGTGAAGCAGCGCCTGGCCGACCTCTCGCTGGAGACCGGCGTCGATCCCGCGACCGGGGCCGAACGCTAACCCGCTTTGCCTTGTCAGACAATCCGGGTCTGCTTTATAGTGTCTGGAAACTATCACCCTCCAAGGAGACCAGACGACATGGACTACGGTCAGGCCTTTTCCTATCCACAGCAGGACCCGGACTGGGTGAAGAAGTGGGGCATCGCCGGCGCTCTCTCCATCATCCCGATTTTGGGCCAGTTACTGGTGACCGGATACGGGGTGGAGGTCACGCGCCGCGTGATCCAGGCTGAGCCTCAGCCGTTGCCGGAGTGGAGCGACTTCGGCGGCTTCCTGCGCAAAGGCTTCGGCGTGCTGGTGATCGCCCTGGTCCACATGCTGCCCCTGATCGTGCTGGCGGTCTGCGCCGTGGTCCCGGCCGTCGGGCTGAGCGCGATGGGGAACGCCGACGAGGACACGGTGGGGACGATCGGCGGCCTGATCGGCGCGTGCCTGGGCTGTCT
The DNA here is from genome assembly GCA_034434015.1 of Anaerolineales bacterium. GTDB lineage: Bacteria > Chloroflexota > Anaerolineae > Anaerolineales > UBA6663 > SpSt-583. Next base: position 37,079 of record DAOUAB010000122.1, on the reverse strand, counting down.
GGGCGCGCTCTACGGCGTGGTCGCCGGCCTGCTGCTGCAGCCGGCCATCGCCCGTTACGCCGTCACCGACCAGATCAGCGCCGGCCTGCGCGTCGCCGAGAACTTCGCCCTGCTGCGCGGCAAGCCGGCCGTCTTCCTGGGCGCATGGCTGCTCTCCGCCCTGGCGGCCTCGGTGCTGAGCTCGGTGGGCGCCATCGCCTGCGGCCTCGGCTCGCTGTGGGGCGCGGCCTACGCCGCCCTGGCCGGGGCGCACCTCACGGCCCAGGCCTATCGCGAAGCCTCGTCCACGGGCATGGCGCCGTAACGTCGTCTTGCCCGGACGCGAAGCGGCGGCCGTCATCACGACGCGCCGCCGCTTTTTTTGTGGGTGGCGTGCGCCAACCGCCGGAGCTTACCGTCCGGGCCTGATCTTCGCGAGCCGCGCGGCGGCCTGCTCCAGCGTCTCCAGGCGTTTGCAGAACGCGAAGCGCGCCCAGCGGCGGGCCATGGCCTGGTCGGCGGCGCTGTACATGGCGCTGGCCGGGATGGCGGCCACGCCGATCTCGGTCGTCAGCCAGCGGCAGAAGGCGACATCATCCCCGTCGAAGCCCAGCGGCGAGAAGTCGGCCATGCTGTAGTACGCGCCCTCCGGCGCGCTCACGCGGAAACCGGCGGCCCGGAGCGCGGCGGTCAGAAAATCGCGCCGGCGCTGGTACTCGGCGCTGAGGGCCTGGTAGAACGCGTCGTCCAGGGCGAGCGACACGGCGGCGGCGGCCTGCAACGGGGCCGGCGCGCAGAACGTGATGTACTGATGCGCGCGCCGCACCGCCTCGGTCAGGGCCGCGGGCGCAATGCTCCAGCCGACCTTCCAGCCGGTGAAGCTGAAGCTCTTGCCGTGGCTGCTGACCGTGACCGTGCGCGCGGCCATGCCCGGCAGGGTCGCCAGCCGCACATGCCGCGCCCCGTCGTAGACCATGTGCTCGTAGACCTCATCGGTCAGGGCGAGGACATCCCAGCGCTGACACAGGTCCGCGATCAGGCTCAGCTCCGCGGCGGTGAACACTTTGCCGGTGGGGTTATGGGGGGTGTTGACCAGGATCAGGCGCGTCCGGTCGTTGAAAGCCGCCGCCAGCTCGTCCGGGTCAAACCCCCAACGCCCGGCCGCGTCCGGCCCCGGGCGCAGCGGGACCAGGCGGGGCTCGGCGCCCACCATCCGCACGTCGGGCACGTAACAATCGAAATAGGGCTCGAACAGGATCACCTCGTCGCCGGGGTTCACCAGGCCGAGCAGCGCGGCCAGCAGCGCCTCGGTGGCGCCGGCCGTCACCGTGACCTCGGCGTCGGGATCAACCGTCTGGCCGTAGAAGCGCGCGGCGTGGGCGGCGATGGCGCGGCGCAGGCCCGGATGCCCGCTGCCCACGGCGTACTGGTTCTCGCCGGCCTGGATCGCGGCGACGGCGGCGTCTTTGGCCGCCTGCGGCCCGTCGAAGTCCGGGAAGCCCTGGCCGAGGTTGACGGCGTGGTGCTGGGCCGCCAGGCGCGACATCTCGCTGAAGATGGTCGTGCCGAAGGTGCTGACGCGGTGGGCGAGGGGAGGGCGCATCAGGCAGCCCGGGGCCCAAACGCCCAATTCCAACGGCGCAAACGCGGCTGTTGTGGACCGTCCGGGGTTGGGGATTGGGTCATTGGGATTTCTCCAGTTTCTTCCAGGTCTTCTGCATCACCAGCGCATCCGCTTCCATCACCGGGCTCTCGCACAACACGCGCCCGGCGCACTTCAGATCGCGCAGGGCTTTGAACAAGTCCTTGTACTTCAGGTCGGCCTCGGCCAGCGTCAGGTGGCGCTTTTCGCCTTTGGGGCCGTAGGCGATGCCGGACAGGTGGAGGTGCAGGGTCCTCAGGCCGCGCGCCCCCAGGCGCTTCTTCACCAGCGTGAGCATGGCCGTCCATTCGGCGTAGGAGTTGGCCGAGCCGTCGCCCGGGCGCGCGTGCAGGTGGGCGAAGTCGAGACACGGCAGCACGCCGTCGATCTCAGCCGCCATCGCCAGCGTGTCCTCCAGCGAGCCGAGCATGGCGCTCTTGCCCATCGTCTCCGGCCGCAGGATGACGGGGTTGCCCGCCTGGCGCAGCTCCTGCACGCAGTCGCGCAGGCGCGGGATGGCGACCGTCAGCACCTCTTTCGGGTCGCGGCCGAAGTACGAGCCGGGGTGGAAGATGATGTCGGTGGCGCCGGCCAGGTAGCCGTAGTGCGCGGCGTCCATCAGGCGCTTGCGGCTCTTGGGCCATTCCTCGGCCGTGGCGTTCAGGTTGATGAAGTACGGCGCATGGACCGACAGGGCCACGCCGTGCGCGGCGCCGGCCGCCTTGATCTCGGCGCACGTCGCCTCGGTCACGCGCACCGACTGCACCCAGGCCAGTTCCATCGCCCCCAGCCCGAGCGCGGCCGTGCGCGCGATGCCGCCGACCGTGCCGCCCGGTTTCTTCTCGGTGGACAGGGGTGCGCCGACGGTGCCGAAGAGGAAGGCGGTTTTCAAGCGGTTGCTCCTGGAGGTGGTGGGGCGGCGTGTCCCATAGGTTCGCGACCGGCCGCGCGCTTACGGGGTCACGACCTCGAAGTTGTCGAATTCAATCACGGCGTCCGCGCCCTCGCGGCCGATGTCCACGCCCAGGCCCACGCGCCCGTCGTTCAGGTCCGGCTGGTTCCAGACGAACACGGTCTGGCCGTTGATCTGGAAGACGAAGTCCGGCCCCAGGGCGCGCACCGTCAGCCGGTTGAAAGCGCCCGGCTCGGCGCGGATGGCGTCGCTGCCGAAGTCGTACAGTTGATAGATGGCGCTGCCGTAGACCCCCAGCACCCGGAAGCGGCCGTCGTTGGTGAGGCCGAACAATCCGTAGTCGCGGCCTTCGGCGCGGAAGGCCAGGCCGTAGACGTACACCCCGCCCTGGCCCTGGGTCAGGCGCACATCCACGCTGGCGACGAAATCGGTGACGGGCGGCACCGCGCCGGGGAGCAGGTTCCAGTAATGGCCGCCGCTGGCCGGGTTGACGCCCCAGCGATAGACGCCGTCCGTGATCGCCGGTTCCAGCACCAGGCTGCCGTCGTCGTAGCGGTCGGTCGGCCAGAAGTTGGCGTTGTTCCGGTACGTCTCGGAGATGACCGTGGTCGCCCAGTCGGCCTGCGCCGCCAGGAGGCCCTGTGCGGCCGCCTCGGCGGCGGCGGTCTCGCGGGCGACGGCGCGCGTCTGCTCGGCCGCCGCGGCCTCGGTCGCCTCGGCCTGGCGGGTGCGCTCGGCGGCGGCGGCTGTGGCGGTCTCCGCGGCCTGCCGCGTGGCGCGCGCCTGGGCGCCGGCGGTGGCGTCGGCCTGGGCCAGGCTCAGGGTCGGCGCCGGTGTGGCGGTCCCTCTCAGTTGCAAGGTTGACGCGCTGGCCGCGGCGCCTTCGTCGAAATGCACCCGCAGGTCCAGGTCCCATTCGCCCTCGGCCACGAACGGGAAGCCGCCGGTGGAGTCCGAGAGGACCTGGACGCGGGCCCCGCCGCGCGGCCCGGCGATGTAGAAGCTGTAGTTGGTGGAGCAGGTGCTGCCGCAGCGCATCTGGCCCCAGGCCAGCCGCCACCACACCACCTCCACCGGCTCGCCCAGCACGCCCGTCACGGCCGGGTCCGTCTGCACGGCGCTCACGGCCTGGCGGAACGAGCCGGTGAGCATGAGCGGCGCCGCGCCCGTCAGCGCGATGCACAGGCCGAGCGCCGCGATCCCGGCGACAACCCAGAGACAGCCGGCCGGCCGGGCCTGGGCTCCGCTGGGGGCGGGCCTGACCGCCGGCCGCAGCGTCCACGGCGGCACCGGCTGGCCGCGCTCCATGGCCTCCACCGCCTCCTTGGCGTCGCGCAGGCCCACGCCGAAGTGTTCGCGGAAGCGCTTGATGGCCTCGATCTTGTCGCCGGCGGCCAGCACGTTGCGGACCTCGGCCAGCTTCAGCGTCGCTGCCGCGTCAGCGGGATCGGCCGTCGCCGCCTCGCCGGGCGGCGGCGCCAGGCCGGCCTCGAGGGCCTCGACCGCGTCCCTGGCCTCCTTGAGGCCCAGGCCGGTATGCTGGCGATACAGCTTGATGGCCTCGATCTTCTGCCCAGCCGCCAGCAACCGGCGGACCTCGGCCAGCGCGTCCGGGTGCGACCGCGCGCCGGCCGACCGCACGATCAGATGGCTGACCTGCAGGACCTGCCCGGCCGCCAACTGCTCGACGGCGTCCCGGGCCTCTTTCAGGCCGGCGCCGGTCAGCTCGCGGTAGAGCTTGATGGCCTCGATCTTCTGCCCGGCCTGCACCCGGCGCGCCACCTCGCCGAACTGGCCGGCCTGATTAAGCAGCGCCGCCAAATCGAACGAGAAGGGGCGGGCGTCGGGCGCGGGCGCGTCGCCTGGCGCTTCGGCGCCGCCGGGCCGCAGCGCTTCCGGGACGATGAGGGTGTTGTTGCAATAGGCGCACTGGACGGTGGGGTCGTCGCCTTCATAGCGCAGAGGCGCGCCGCAGGTGGGGCAGGCGAAGTTGCGAGGCATGGCTCATTAAAACACACGCGCGCGGCGTCCGGGAAGACGTCGCGCCGTTAGAATCGAGGCCGCTCAGCGCCGCTTACGCCTCCTTCTTCTCCTCTTTCTTCTCTTCGCGCCGCCACTTGAGGGTGACGTTGAAATTGGAGTCCGACCCGGACCGGGCGACCACCAGGCCGCCCAGCTCCGCCGTGGCTTTCAGGGCGAAGAACACTTCCATCTCATCCGGCGGCTGGCTCAGCGCGCGCAGCTTGCTCACCAGCAGATCGGCCGATTTGCGGATGTCCTCCACCGACGCGTCGAAGGATTGCCGGGCCTGATCGGCGGCCTCGGCGTGGGTCTCGCCGCTCTTCACAAAACCGCTGCCGCCGGTCTTCTTGTCCTCGGCGGTCTCAAACACAATCGAGCCGCCGCTTTCCAGCGGGAACTGCACAAATTTGGTCATGGGGCCACTCCTGGGCTGTAGGATTGGGGGGATTATACCGGCATTCCGGTAAGCGAAACATCAGCGCGGACTGCGCGTTCGGCTAGGGCCTTTGCAGCACGACGTAGTCGCTCAGATCGCCGGTGCGGCCGTCGGAGTGAAAGACCTCCGCCACCCTCAACCCGGCGGCGTCCGCCAGGCGGCGCGCCTCGGCCTCATCCAGCACATGGACGTAGCGCAGGCCGCGCCCGGCCCCGCGCTCCCAGGTGAGCAGATAGTCGCCGGGCTCCACGTCCGCGTCCGTCAGGCCGGCGAGGTCCCAGGGCGCGATGCGCCGGCGCAGGCGTTCGCTGCGCGTCAATTGCCAGTTGGACATCGCCAGCCGGCCCTCGGGGGCCAGGCGCGCGGCCAGGGTCCGCAGCACCCGCGCGCGCGTCTCCGCGCCGGGCAGGTGGTGGAAGACCGCGAAGGCGAGCGCCCAATCGAAAAGCCGCTCGCCTAAAGGCGAATCCCAGTTGGGCGCCAGCAGGTCCGCCTTCAGCAAAGTGAGTGGGCAGCGGTCGGTGGACGGTGGCGAGACCGCTTGTTGTCCACTATCGACTCTCCACTCTCCACTCAGCCTGCGCGCACGCTCCAGCAGCGCGTCGCTCGCGTCCAGCCCCACGTAGCGCGCGCCGCGCGCCGCCAGCCAGCGCCCTACTTTGCCGTCGCCGCAGCCCGCCTCCAGCACCCGCGCGCCGGGCGCGATCCGCGCCAGGAGGCGCTTGACGCCGGGGGCCAGGCGCGGGCGCGTCTCGCCGAAGGCCTCACCGTGCGCCTCGTAGAACTCGCGGTTGAGCGCCGCCAGCCGGGCCTGCACGTCAGCGCGCATGCGGCCTACCGGGGCGGCGCGCTCAGCGGCGCGGGCGGCGGCGCAAACCAGCGGCCGATCAGGCGGTAAATCTGGCCGGCCGCCTCCAGGACGGCGATCACCAGGATGATCGCCAGGATGAGCTTGGCGAAGGCCGTCAGGATCTCCGGGGCCAGGATCGGGCCGCCCATCAGCGCCCGCGCCAGGATGATGATGCTCAGGATCGAGAGGCCGAACTCGGCCCAGCGCGCCACCGGCGTCCAGCGGCGCTGCCAGAGCACCGCCAGGTTCAAGGCCGCCTCCAGCGCCCAGGCCGCCGTGAACCAGGGCAGGAGGTCCGTCTGGAATTCCGGAGCCAGCAGCGGGAAGCGGCCCCAGACGCCGTCGTGGATGAAGAAGATGGCGACCGCGCCGGGGAAGAAGTTGAGAAGCACGATCAGGCCGACGTTGAAGCACAGCGTGGCGATCAGGTTGCCGCGCTCCACCCGGTCCGGGTCTTCCACAGCCGGCAGGTCCAGCGGATTCCAGGCCGCTGACGCGGAGGCCGACGTGTGACGCGCGCCCCAGCGCTCCAGCCCGGCGAAGATCAGCACCAGCAGGCCGAGGTTCATGAGCGCCAGGCCCGCGATCTGGACCGCCACCTCCCATAGCGTCCGGCCGAGTTCGGCCAGCGGCGCCTCGGAGCGCCACAGCGCCAGCGCCAGAAGAAGCCCGCCCAGCCCGATCAGGGCCGCCAGCCCGATCCGGGCCACCAGGACGAAGGTCGGGTAGAGCTCCGGCCCGATCAGGCGCCCGGGCGGGCGGTAGCGCGCAGCCACCTCGTCCGGCTCGCCGAAATCACGCAGCACCGCGGCGGCCAGTTCGAGGTCCGGCGCGCGCTGATCCTGCCGGGCGCGGTCGTCCAGCATCTCGGCCAGCAGCGAGCGCAACTCGGCTTTCACATCCTCGCGGATCCGCCGGGGCAATTGTTCCCCGATGGCGTGCACATAGCGGTCAAGCAGTTCCTGGGTCTCCATCGGACACCTCCGCCGGCTGCACCAGCCGGTCGATGACGCGCGTGAGCGTGCGCCAGTTGGCCGACAATGCCTGGTACACGCGCCGGCCCTCCGGGCTGATGACGTAGTAGCGGCGCGGGCGCGCCTCCGCCATCCGCCAATCGCTCTGCAACAGGCCCTGGCTCTCCAGCCGGCGCAGCAGCGGGTAGAGCGTCCCCTCATCAATCTCCAGCCCCTGGTCCGCCAGGGCCTTCTTGAGCGAGTAGCCGTACTGCTCGGTCTGAAGCTGGCTCAACACCGCCAGCACCACCACCCCCCGGCGCAGTTCCAGGTCCAGGTTTTCAGGCACCGGCGATGAGTCGGATTTCTGTGCCATGTCTTGTATTATATAATGTGTCACACAGTATTGTCAATAACCCAGTATCCGATTTGAGCGCGCGCCGAATGAATCCGAACTTGACGTAGCTTTCACCAGCGGTTTACGGACAGCGGCGCGGGGCGGATGCTACCGTACCAGGCGGAGAGAGCCATGCCGACGACGAACCTGTCTGCCTCACGCCGCCGCTTTCTGCGCCTGGCCGGTCTGGCCGCGGCCGGCTCGCTGGCCGGCGCCTGCCGCCCGTGGACCAGAGAACCGCTGGCAGTGGCCGGGCCGACCCCGACCCTGCGCGGCCCGGACCCGGTGGAGACCGACGACGCCCTCGAGCGCCTGCTCCAGGGCAACGCCCGCTATGTCGCGGACCGCATGCAGCGGCCCGGCCACACCGAAGAGCGCCGGGCGCAGGTCGCCGAGGGCCAGCATCCTTTCGCCGCCATCCTGACCTGCGCCGACTCGCGTGTGCCGCCCGAGATCCTGTTCGACCAGGGCCTGGGCGACCTGTTCGTCGTCCGCGTGGCCGGCAACGTCGCCGACGACGAAATCACGGCCAGCCTGGAGTACGCGGCGGAACATCTGGGCGTCCGGCTGATCATGGTGCTGGGCCACGAGCGCTGCGGCGCGATCCGGGCCGTGCTGGAGAGCGTGCTGACCGGCGCCGAAGCCGAGGGCCACCTGGAGAGTCTGGTGAAAGCTATCGAACCCGCGCTGGAGGCCGCCGACCTGACCCGCGGTGAGGTGTGGGACACCGTCGGCGACGCCAACGTCCGCCGCACCGCGGCCCAACTGCGCGCGTCCAGACCGATCCTGCACGAGTTGGTCGAAGCCGGCGAACTGCGCGTCGTCGGCGCGCGCTACGACCTGGACGCCGGCTGGGTCACGCTCCTGGACGACGCCGAGGTCGAGGAGGCGCACGGATGATGAACCCGCGCCCGTCGCGCCGCAATTTCCTGGGCCTGGCGGCCCTCACGGCGGCCGGGGCCGCGCTGGCCGCCTGCAACCGCAACACCCGGGTCAACCCGCTGGACTGGGAGCCGCTGCCCACCCTGGAACCGTCGCCCACCCCGCGCGCTCCGGAGACCCTCACCGCCGACGAGGCCCTGGCGCGCCTGCTGGAGGGCAACCATCGGTTCGTCGAGGCGCAGCTCGTCCACCCGGACCAGGCGCCTGAACATCGCCGGCATCTGGCCGAGGGCCAGCACCCGTTTGCGGCCGTGCTCGGCTGCGCGGACTCGCGCGTGCCGCCCGAGATCCTGTTCGATCAGGGCCTGGGCGACCTGTTCGTGGCGCGCGTGGCCGGCAACATCCTGAGCGAGACCCTGCTGGCCAGCCTGGAGTACGCGGCCGCGCACCTGCACGTCCCGCTCATCGTCGTGCTGGGCCACGAGCGCTGCGGCGCCTGCCAGGCCGCCCTGGCGACGATCGAGAGCGATGGCGAGGCGCCCGGCCATCTGGCCAGTCTGGTGACGGCGCTGAAGCCAGCGGTGGAGGCCGCGCGTCTTTCGGACGATCCCGTCACCGCCATCGCGCGCGAGAACGTGCGCCGCGTGGTGGCCGCCCTGGCGCGCCGCTCGACGGTGCTCGCCGGGCTGGTGAAGAAGCGCCAGCTCAAGATCGTCGGCGGCTATTACGACCTGGACGACGGCGCGGTCGAGATCATGGCCTGATCTGGACCCCGGCGAAAGCCGGGGTGACGCTGACAAGTCGTGGACCGATCTCACAATCTTTTCTGACGGTGGCACGCATCGCGAATATCCCCGGCGTGTGAAATTCTGCGGTACACTCGCGGCATGCGCACCGCCGGGTGGTACCACAGACGCCCCCACACCTTCGCGCCGGAAGAAGAAGCCCAGCTCCTGAAATTGATCCGGGAGGCCGCGGCGCTGGAGGCGTTTGAGCCGACGGACCTCGCGCGCCTGCTGCGCCGCTATCCCAAGGCGGATGGCCAGTTCGCCAAGGATCAGCTCGTCGCCGCCTACCGCCAGTTCTGCGCCGACGGCCGGCTCACGTTCGACCGTGACGTGCTGCGCCGCCTGCAGATGAAGCCGGTCCGCACCCAGTCCGGCGTGGCCACCGTGACGGTGCTCACCAAGCCATTCCCGTGCCCGGGCGAGTGCATCTTCTGCCCGACCGACGCCCGCATGCCCAAGAGTTATCTGCATGACGAGCCGGGCGCGGCGCGGGCCGAGGCCCACCACTTCGACCCGTACGCCACCACCCTCGGCCGCCTGCGCGCGCTGGAGAACATCGGCCACCCCACCGACAAAGTCGAGCTCCTGATCCTGGGCGGCACGTGGTCCTACTACCCGGCGGACTATCAGGCGTGGTTCGTCAAGCGCTGTTTCGACGCGCTCAACGGCGTCGAGTCAGAGACGCTGGCTGAGGCCCAGCGCCGGAACGAGACCGCCGCGCGCCGCAACGTCGGCCTGGTGATCGAGACCCGGCCGGACTACGTGGACGCCGCCGAGGCGCGCCGGCTGCGCAGCTACGGCGTCACCAAGGTCCAGCTCGGCGCGCAGAGCCTGGACGACCGCCTTCTGGACCTGAACCGGCGCGGCCACACGGTGGCGCAGACGCGCCAGGCGGTTAGGGTGCTGCGCGCCGCCGGCTTCAAACTCCACCTGCACTGGATGCCCAACCTGCTCGGCGCCACGCCGGAGAGCGATCGGGAGGACTATGCGCGGCTGTGGTCCGATCCCGGCCTGCGTCCGGACGAGCTGAAGATCTATCCCTGTTCCCTGGTCCGCGAAGCCGAGCTGGTGGCGTGGTGGGAGCGCGGCGAGTACCGGCCGTACACGGACGGCGAGCTGGTGGACCTGCTGGCGGACTGCATGGCGGCCACGCCGCGCTACGTCCGCCTGAGCCGCGTCATCCGCGATATCCCGGCCGGGCACGTCGTGGCTGGCAGCACCTTGAGCAACCTGCGCGAAGTGGTGGAGAAGCACGTGCGCGCGACAGCGCGCACATGCGACTGCATCCGTTGCCGGGAAGTGCGCGGGGAGAAAATCGCCGGCGACGTGAGGCTCGAAACGATCGTCTATGAGACGACTTCCGGCGTCGAGCATTTCCTGAGCCTGGTCACGGAAAGCGGGCGGCTGGCCGGCTTCCTGCGCCTGCTGTTGCCGACGCCCGAGGCCGCCGCGCTCACCGGCCTGGACGAGCTGCGCGGCGCGGCCCTGATCCGCGAGGTGCACGTCTATGGGCCGGTAGTGCGCCTGGGCGAGGGCGCGCAGGGCGAGGCCCAGCACCTTGGCCTGGGCGCGCGCCTCATCCGGGAGGCGGAGCAGATCGCCCGGAACGCCTCTTTTCGCCGCCTGGCCGTGATTGCCGCCATCGGCACGCGCGGCTATTACCGCCGGCACGGGTTTGAGCTGGGGGAACTCTACATGGCGAAACGGCTGGGTTGAGCCGTCGGCCGTCGGCCGGCTACAACCGCTCGCGCGCCATCACCGCCGCGCCGACCACGCCGGACAGGTCCTTGAGCGCCGCCGGCACGATCTTCACCCGGTCGGCGTCGGTCTTGTTGATGAAGTGCGCGCGCGCCACGCGCCGGATGGGCGCCACGAACGCGTCGCCCAGGCGCTCGGTCACCCCGCCGCCGAACACGATCATCTCCGGGTCCAGGATGTTCACCAGGTTGCCGGCCAGCACGCCCAGCGTGTGTTGCGCCGTCGCCAGCACGTCCAGCATCACCGGGTCCTTCTGCCGCACCGCTTCGTAGATCACGCGGCTGGTCAGGCGTCCGCCGCCGATGGTCGCCATCAATTCCGGCACCCGGCTGGCCCGCCCCTCGGCCACGCGCGCCTGGACCTGGCGCTGCATGCCGGTGCGGCTGGCGATCGGCTCCACGGCGCCCGGCTGGCCGTGCGCGTCCAGGAGGCCGTCGTTGCCGTTGACGACCGTGTGGCCGACCTCGCCCGCGCCGCCGCGGAAGCCGCGCCGCAGTTTGCCGCCCAGGATCAGGCCGCCGCCGATGCCGGTGCCGACGAAGACCGCGATCATGTCGTCCACGCCCCGGCCGGCCCCGTGCCGGTGCTCGCCCAGCGCCCCGACCCGCACGTCGTTATCCACGCAGGCCGGCAGCCCCAGCCGGGTTTCCAGGCGCTCGGCCAGCGGCATGTCCTTCCAGCCGCGGCCCAGGTTCACGGCCACGCGCACCACGCCGTGCTTCAGGTCCACCGGGCCGGGCACCCCGACGCCGATGCCGCCGATGGCGCGCGGCTTCACGTCGGCCTGGTCCAGCGCGCGCTCGATGGCGACGGCCAGGCGCTCGAAGACGCGGTCGACGCCCAGCTCGGGCTTGGTTTTGCGTTTCTCCAGCGCCAGGACGCGCCCGTTTGCGTCCACGACGCCGGCGCGGATGCTCGTGCCGCCCAGATCGACGCCGACGAAATATTGCTTGGCCATGACTTCTCCTTGTGGTCGCGGGTGGGCCGGCGCTCAGCTGGCCGCCGAAAAATAGGCCAGCGCATGCTCGCCGTTCATCAGAATATCCAGTTTCTGTCCGTTACGCTCGGCCGGGACATGGATCACCTTCAGGCAGGCGGCCTCGGCGGCTGTCAGGGGGACGCCCGGCAGGACCTCGGTCAGACGGTTGACGGCGTTGTTCAGGAAGGCCTCGTTCAGGAAGTCGCCGGGCTCGTCCGGGTAGATGGCCAGCGGGTAGATGTTGGTCTCCACCAGGTCTTGAAAGAAGTGCGTGCCGTACGACGGCTCCGGGGCTGCCTCGCCGCGGCCGAGGGCCAGCTCCACCAGGGCGCGGGCATTGTAGATGTCCGCGTAGGTGACCGGCACGCCGAGATGGATGTTCGACGAGCCCCAGCGGCCGGGCCCGATCAGGATGAAGGTCTGCCCCTCGAAGGCCTTGTTGAGCTGGCCGATGAGGCGCGCCAGGCGGTGGCGCTGCTGGGCGTCGGCGCGCTGATAGGCGGCGGGCGGGACATAGACCAGGCGCTCCACCTGGGTCGCCTGTCCCTGCGGCACCATGCGCGACGTGAAGAACAGCCGGTCCTCGGCCGGCACCTCGGTCGGCAGGCGCACCACCTCGCCGCGCGCCCCGATGCTCTGCGGCCGGCACTGCAGCAGCGAGAAGACCACGGCCGGTTTGCCGCCGCCCGCCTCCGGCTTCAGGTCGGCCGCGAACTCCACATCGACCGGGAAGCCATAGTGGCGGGCGAGAGTCCTGAGCAGGTCCTTGAGCAGCGGCACGAAGTCGGTGCGCTGGATCAGGTTATCGAAGGTCAGCACCAGGTTGCCGGGCGCCACGCGCGGCCCGAGGCTCTTGATCGGCAGCAGCGCATCGTCGCCTTTGATGGACGCCACCCAGCGCAGGGCCGGAAAACTCGCGTCCAGCGTCTGCTGCACCGGCACCGTCGCCAGCCGGTTCTGCTCCAGGTCGATCACGTCCATCAGGCGCTGCGAATAATGCTCGATGGCGGCCGGCGTCGTCTCCGGGCGGAGCTGCGGGTGGCTGAGGAAGATCAGGCGCGGATAATCCTCGCCCACCCGTTCCACCGCGCGTGTCCCCAGGCCGAGCACCAGCCGCACGAAGCCCTCTTCGCGCCGCAGGCGCGGGCTCCACACGATCGGGCTGCGGCTGAAAGCCACGCCGGCCAGGGTCGGGAAGAAGTAATCGTGGTGCGTCTCGCCCTGAACTTCCTGGAGCAGGATGGCCATGCGCTCGTCGTAGTCCAGCAGGCCCATGCGCCGGCGGTAGATCAGGGCGTCCGGGCTGTAGACGCTGGCGTAGATGCGGCGGATGGCCAGCGTCAGGTCGCGCAGGTTTTCTTTGAGCGTGCCCTGGTTCGGGCAGAAGAAGCTCTCGTACTTGCCCGCGAACGACGTGCCGAAGTTGTCCTCCAGCAGGCTGGACGAACGCACGATCAGCGGCCGGTCGCCCACTGCGCGCAGAATGTCGCGCAGCGCGTCGGCGATCTCTTCGGGGAAGCGCCCCTGCTCGTACTCGGCCCGGATCTGCGGGTAGTCGGCGCGGATCTGGTCGGCGGACTTGTATTTCTGGTTGATGTACTCCACCTTGTTGAGCGCCAGGTAGTCGTAGAAGACGTCGGCGCCGATGAAGTAGGAGCGGGGCACCTGCACCTGGGCCGCCAGGGCCGGCGCCGCCTTCTGCAGGATGCGGTGCGCCAGCAGCATGCCGGCCGCCTTGCCTCCGATCTTGCCGCTGCCGATGCGCCGGTCGAGGATGAATTTGAAGTCCAGGGCGTCCAGCCATTGCTTGGCGACGCCCACGAAGCTGAGCTGGTCGCTGATCAGGGCCTTGATCAGCACCACGTTCATCTCCTCGATGTGGTGCTGGACGCGCGGCCGTTCGTCGGGGGGCAGCGCCGCCCATTGTTCCACCTTGCGGATCAGCAGGTCCACCGGCGCCAGCTCGGGGTTGAAGGTAAGCGTGATCTCGTCCCAGGTGGAGGTCTTGTCCGGCAGCGCGCCGCGCCGGCCGGCCAGCAGCTCCTCGACGATGCGGTGGAACAGCTCCAGCGGCAGGTTGTAGGCGAAGTAGAAATCGGTCAGGTGGTCGCGGATCTGCTGCAGGCGCTGTTCCCAGGCCGAGGAGTCTTCTTCGCCGTAGGGGTCGGTCAGCCCCTCGCGCAGCTGGGAGACCACGGCCTTGTCGCGCGCCTCCTGCTCCAGCCGGGCGGGCGTGATCACGCCGCGCCGGTAGAGCTCGTCGCGCATGCGCCGGCGGATCTGGTGCGCCAGAATCGGGTACTGGCTGATCTGGAGATAAAGCGACAGGATCTTGGGCAGATCGTTGGCGGTTTCGGACATGGCGTGATTCTAACGGACTCCGGGCCGCGGGAGGGAGGGGAAATATCCACCCCATCCCTGCCCGCCTCCGTCGCGTCAGATGCGACGGAGGCGGGCGGCGCGCAGCGCCGGGTGGGGGCCCCCTCCCTCATGGACGAATCTCACATGACGCCCTGTGTCAGCTATGCTACAGTCACTTTATGACCGCTGATCTTGCTCGGCCGGAGGCCGCCGTCGAGGTCCTGGCCCGCGCCGCCCGGGTCCTGGCCTCCGGCGCAACCCTGGCCGAAGGCTGGCAGGCGCTCCTGGGCCTGGCGCTGGAGGCGCTGCCGGACGCCGAAACCGGCCTGATCCTGGCCTGGGACCAGGCGGCCGGCCTTCTCAGGCCGGCGGCGGCTATCGGCTATGACCTGGAAACTTTGCAGTCGGTGGGCCTGCAGCTGGGCGAGGGCCTGCCGGGCCAGGTGCTCGAGGCCGGCCAGGCGCGCGCGCTGAACGACCCGGCCGAGATCGCGGCGGCGGCCGCCGGCCTGCGGTCCGCCAATCATGCCCGGCTGGCCCGCGCCGGGAGCGGCCCGGCCTGGCCCCAATCGGCCCTGGCCGCGCCGCTGGGCCCCGGCCCTGAGCGGTTGGGGGTCCTGACGCTGGAGGCCTGGCGCAGGCCGGGAGCCTTCACGACGGACGACCTAGCCCTGACGCAATCCCTGGCCGACCTGGCCGCCGTGCTGGTCCACCAGGCCCGCCTGGCGGACAAGGCCGACTCGGTGCGGGCGGCGCGCGAGGCCGAGCGCCTGCGCGCCGAGCTGCTGGCCACCCTCTCGCACGAGTTGCGCATGCCGCTGACCGCTATCAAGGGCTACGCCTCCGCCTTGCTGCTCAAAGAAGTCGACTGGAGCGAGGCCAAGTCCGCCGAATTTCTGCGCCTGATCGAGGCCGAGTGCGACCACATGCAGGCCATGCTCAAGGAAATCCTTGACTCGTCGCTTGAGTCGGTGGACCAGCTTCAGATGACGCTGGAGACGGTCCACCTGGCCGGCCTGGCGCGCCGCGTCGCCGACGAGGTCCAGCTCGGCACCCGCCTCCATCACCTGGTGGTGGACTTCCCGGCGGACTTCCCGGCGGTGGAGTGTGATCCGCGCTGGACGATGCAGGTGTTCCGCAACCTGCTCGACAATGCCGTGAAGTACTCGCCGCGCGGCGGCCTGATCATGCTGCGCGGCGAGGCGCGGCCGCGCGATGTGGTCGTCAGCGTGTCCGATCAGGGGGTGGGGATCGCAGCCGAGAACCTGATCCCGCTCTTCGAGAAGTACTTCCGGGTCCGGGCCGCGGTCGGCCATCACGTGCCGGGCACCGGCCTGGGCCTGCCGATTGCGCGCGCCATCGTCGAGGCGCAGGGCGGCCGGATCTGGGTGGAGAGCCGCCTGGGCGAGGGGACGACGGTGTCCTTCTCGCTGCCCCGGGCCGGCGCGACGCCGGAATGAGTCGCCGGGACAATTGCCGATGGGAAAGCCTCGTATCCTGATCGTCGACGACGACCCCAAGCTGGTGCGGCTGGTGCGGGAGGTGTTGACCGCCACCGGGCACGAGGTCCTGGCCGCGCACAGCGGGGAACACGCGATCCAGATGGCCGCCCTGGAGCAGCCGGACCTGGTGCTGCTGGACATCAGCCTGGCCGGCGCCCTGGACGGGTTCGAGGTCGCCCGCCGCCTGCGCGAGTTCAGCGATCTGCCCATCATCGTGCTCACGGCCCGCGTCGGGCAGGCGGACCTGTTGCGCGGGTTCGAGGCCGGGGCTGACGATTACATCACCAAGCCTTTCAGTTCGCCCGAGTTGCTGGCCCGCATCCGGGCCGTGTTGAAACGCACGCGTGCGGGCGCCGCCTCGGTTGAGCCGGCCATCGTCGCCTGCGAACGCGTCCGCATTGAGCTGGCCAGCCGCCGCGTCCGCGTGGCCGACCAGGATGTCCACCTGACGCCGACGGAATACAACTTGCTTCTGGAGCTGGTCCGCCACCGCAACCAGGTGGTCCTCCACGAGCAGCTGCTGACCGCAGTGTGGGGGAACGCCCGCCAGGACGACATGGATAACCTCAGGACCTATATCCACAGCCTGCGCCAGAAGCTGGAAGTGGACCCGGCCGATCCCAAGCTGATCGTGCGTTGCCCAGGCGTGGGCTATATGCTGGTCTGGCAGGACGTATCGAACAGTTGAGGTTCTCCGACCAACATACTCTGTTTATTCACGTAATCCTCACCAACTGCTTGCTCCTTTTTGCACAATCCTCACATAGACCGCAGTAGATTCAGAGTGCGCCATATTACCTGTTTGGGTGATTTGGCGTGTCTGTCTCAGCCGTTTGGCGCTGGCTGCCGTCGCCGGGGCGGGCATTGCCCGACATGGGCTTAAGCGCCATCCCCCGCCCGGTGCGAGCACGGCCAGTCACCGCCTCTGGAGGGAGGCCATGGCACTGCCTGTCGGCGAGATCTACGGTCTGATCGACCAGGAGGCCCACGGCGAGGGCTCGGTGATCGCGGCGCTGGAGGCCATCCAGTCCCGCTACCGTTACCTGCCGCCGGAGGCCCTGATCCTCGCCAGCGAGCGTTTCGGCCTGCCGCTGGCCCAGGTCTACGCCGTCGCCACGTTCTATAACGCCTTCAGCCTCAAGCCTAAGGGCAAGCACTGCCTGCAGGTCTGCATGGGCACCGCCTGCCACGTCCGGGGGAGCCCGCGCATCCTGGAGCGGCTGGAGACCCGGCTGGGCCTGTGCGCCGGGGCGACCACGCGCGACCGGCGGTTTACGCTGGAGACGGTCAACTGCCTGGGGGCCTGCGCGCTCGGCCCCATCGTCGTCGCCGACGGCGAGTACGCCGGCCAGATGACGGTGTCGAAGACCGAGGCGCTGGTAAAGCGCCTGTTGCGCGCGGAGGCGGAGGTGAAGCATGACTAAGCTCGCCGATCCCGCCGCGCTGGAGGCCTGGCGCGCGGCGCTGGCCGCCGAGGACGGCCATGACCGCCCGACCCTGACCGTGTGCGGCGGCACCGGCTGCCGTGTATACGGCAGTGAGCGCGTGTGCGCGGCCCTGCAGGCCGAGAGCGCGCGGCGCGGCGCGGACCTGACCGTAAAGGTTACGGGCTGTCACGGCTTCTGCGAGCGCGGGCCGCTGGTGGTCTCTCATCCGCAGCGCCGGATGTTCACCCGCGTCAAACCCGAAGACGCGCGTGAACTGGTGTCCGCCGCCGTGGACGGCGGGCCGGTGGCGGACCGCCTGCTGTACACCGATCCGCAGACCGGCGCGCGCATCCCCATTGAGACGGACGTGCCCTTCTACAAGCACCAGCGCCGCCTGGTGCTGGACCTGAACGGCGCGCTGGACCCGTTGCGCCTGGACGATTACGTGGCGGCCGGCGGCTACGCGGCGCTGGCCAAGGCCCTTGCCACGATGACGCCCGAAGACGTCATCGCCACGGTCAAGGCCTCCGGGCTGCGCGGGCGCGGCGGCGCCGGCTTCCCCACCGGCGTCAAATGGGAGACCTGCCGGCGGCAGCCCGGCGACGTGAAGTACGTGATCTGTAACGCCGACGAGGGCGACCCGGGCGCCTACATGGACCGCTCGATCATGGAGGGCAACCCGCACCGGGTGCTGGAGGGCATGCTCATCGGCGCCTACGCCATCGGCGCGCGGCAGGGTTTCGTCTACATCCGCAACGAGTATCCGCTGGCCGTCAAGCACCTGCGCGCCGCCATTGCCCAGGCCGAGGCGCGCGGCCTGCTGGGCGAGAACATCCTGGGCACGGGCTTCAGCTTCCGCGTCAGCGTGCGGCTGGGCAGCGGCGCCTTTGTGTGCGGCGAGGAGACCGCGCTGATGGCGTCCATTGAGGGGCGGGTGGGTGAGCCGCGCCCGCGCCCGCCGTATCCGGTGGAGGCCGGCTTGTGGGGCAAACCGACCAACATCAACAACGTCAAGAGCTGGGCGGCGGTGCCGCTGATTATCGCCAACGGCGCCGAGTGGTATGCGGCCCTGGGCACGCCCACCAGCAAGGGGACGCTGATCTTCTCCGTCGTCGGCAAGATCAACAACACCGGCCTGGTGGAAGTGCCGCTGGGCATCTCGCTGCGCCGGCTGATCTTCGATATCGGCGGCGGCATCCCGAACGGCAAGCAATTCAAGGCGGCTCAGATCGGCGGGCCGTCGGGCGGCTGCATCCCGGCCGAGCACCTGGACACGCCCATCGATTACGAGTCGCTCGCGGCGCTGGGCGCCATCGTCGGCTCCGGCGGCCTGGTGGTGGCGGACGAGGACACCTGCATGGTGGACTTCGCCCGTTACTTCATGCAGTTCACCCAGGAAGAGTCCTGCGGCAAATGCGTGCCCTGCCGCGTGGGCACCAAAGCCATGCTGGCGACGCTGGAGCGCATCTGCGCCGGCCAGGGCGAGCCTGGCGATGTGGATTATCTGTTCGAGCTGGGCGAGACCATCAAGCGCTCGTCGCTGTGCGGCCTGGGCCAGACGGCGCCCAACCCGGTGCTCTCCACGCTGCGGCATTTCCGCGCCGAGTACGACGCTCACATCCTGCACAAAACCTGCCCGGCCAGGGTCTGCAAGGGCCTTATCACCTACCGCATCCTGCCCGAGAAGTGCACAGGCTGCATGGTCTGCCTGCGCAACTGCGCCGTCGGCGCCATCCACGGCGCGAAGCAGCAGGTCCACAGCATCGACCCCGCCGTGTGTACGCGCTGCGGCCTGTGCCAGAGTCTGTGCAAGTTCGATGCCGTGGTCGTGAACTAGGGGTTGCCATGATCCAGCTCACCATCGACGACCAGCTTGTGACAGCAGCGGAGGGGCGGACGTTGCTGGAGGCCTGCCGCGAAAACGGCATCGCCGTGCCCACCCTCTGTCACCACCCGGCGCTGCGGCCGTACGGCGGCTGCCGCCTGTGCGTGGTGGAGGTCGCCCAGCCGCCGCGCCCGGCGCGCCTGGCGGCGGCCTGCGCCTATCCCTGCGAACCCGGCCTGGTGGTGCGGACGAACTCGGAGGCCGTGCAGCGCAGCCGGCGTCTCACTGCCGAGCTGCTGCTGGCTGGGGCCTACCGGTCGCCGGAGATGTGGGCGCTGGCCCGCAGCCTGGGCGTGACGCAGGTCCGCTTCCAGCTGCCGGAGGCCGAGAGCTGCGTGCTGTGCGGGCTGTGCGTGCGCGCCTGCCAGGAGATCGTGGGTGTCAGCGCCATCAGCCTGATCAGGCGCGGCATGGCCAAGCAGGTCAGCCCGCCCTTCGAGATCGCGTCGGCGGCCTGTATCGGCTGCGGGACGTGCGTGCTGATCTGCCCGACAGGCGTTTTGCACCTGGAGGACGTCATCGGCTATCGCAGCGCCCACCCGGGCGGCGTCGGGTCTGAGCGCGAGTACTGTCAGGTGTGCAGCGATCTCGACCTGAGCCCGCACTTCGTCGAGACGCCTGAGGCGCTGCTGGCGGAGGCGCGGCGCCTGTCTCCGGCGCCCGCGGACCCGGCCGGCGTCAGCCAGGATTGAAGGGACGGTCCTATGAGCGAGACGATTCCCCCGCGTGAGGCGCGCCTCGGCGTGTTCGTCTGCGATTGCGGCGGTCAGGTGAGCCAGCGGCTGGACACCGAGGCCGTGCGCCAGCGCGCGGCCGCGCGGCCCGGCGTCGTCGCGGCCCGGCGCGAGGCCTGGCCGTGTAGCCCGGACGGCCGCGCCCGGCTCCAGCGCCTGATCCAGGCCGAAGGTCTGGACGGCGTGCTGGTGGCGGGCTGCGCGCCGCGCCTGGTGGAGAAGCTCTTCCGCGAGACGGTCCAGGCGGCTGGCCTGCCGGCGACCATGCTGGAGATCGCCAACGTGCGTGAGCAGTGCGCGCTGGCGCACGGCGACGACCGCGTGGCCGCCACGGAGAAAGCGGCCGATCTGGTGGCGATGGGCCTCGCGCGCCTGGCCAGCGTCTCTCCGGTCGGGCCCCAGGCCGAGCCTGTTTACAACGCGGCGCTGGTGGTCGGCGGCGGGTTAGGCGGCCTGACGGCTGCCTTGACCCTGGCCGAGAGCGGCGCGCCTGTGACGCTGGTGGAGGCCGCCAGCGCCCTGGGCGGGCTCTCGCCCGATTACGATGAGGAACGCCAGGCCCAGTTAGCCGAGCGCGTCGCCGCGGTCGAGGCGCACGCCGGCATCCGGCGCCTGCTCCACGCCCGCGTGGCCGATGTTTCCGGCGGCCCCGGCCATTACACCGTGACCGTAGAGCAGGCCGGCCAGCGCCACACGCTCACGTTTGGCGCCGTCGTCCTGGCCCTCGGCGCGCAGCCGTTGCCCCTGGGCGACCGGCCCTGGCGCGACCGCCGCCTGGTCCGCACGCAGGCCGAGTTCGCGGCCGAGCTGGCCGCCGGCGGCGTGGTGGACCTGCGCCGCATCGTCATCGAGTTGTGCGCCGAACGGGAGGCCGTCGGCCGTTGCTCGCGCGTCTGCTGCCGGGCCGGCCTGCGGCAGGCGCTCCAGGCCAAACGTCTCCAGCCGCAGGCCGAGGTGACGATCCTGTACCGCGACCTCTTCCTGGGCGGGCCGGCCGGCGACGCGGCCTGGGATGAGCTGGTCGAGGCGCAGGCCGCGGGCGTGGCCTTCCTTCGCTATCACCCGGCGCATCCGCCCGTCATCGGCGAGAAGAGCGTGATCGTGCCGATCCCGGCCACGCAGGATGCCGTGGAATTGCCGTTCGACCGCCTGGTGCTGGCGTTGCCCTGGGGGCCGCATCCCGAGGCGGCCCGGCTGGCCGCGCTCTTCCGGCTGCCGCACGACGAGGCGGGCTTCCTGCTGGAGCGCCGCGAACGGCTGCGGCCCGGCCAGGCGCGCGACGACGGCGTCTTTGTCATCGGCGGCCTGCATCAGCCGACCGAGCCGGAGGAGATTCTGCTCCAGGCGTACATGGCCGGCGCGCGCGCGCGGCGTTTCCTGGCGCAGGGCAGCCTGCCGCGCACCACGCCGGCGGCCGCCGTGCGGGCCGAGCTGTGCACCGGCTGCGCCACCTGCGTGCCGACGTGTCCCTGGTCGGCCATCAGCCTGCAGGAGCGCCCCGGCGTGCTCTCGCTGGCGCGCATTGATGCGCGGCGCTGCACGAACTGCGGCAACTGCGTGGTGGCCTGCCCGGTGAAGGCCATCGACCTGCCGGGCTGCGAAGACGCCGCCCTGCTGGCGCAGATCGAGGCCGCGCTGGCCGGGCCGGGGCCGCGCGTGCTGGTCTTCGCCTGCGAGTGGAGCGCGTACGCCGCCGCCGACCTGGCCGGCGCGCGGCGCCGCACCTACCCGGCTGAGATGCGCATCATCCGCCTGGGTTGTTCGGCCCGGCTCGACCCGGACCACATCCTGTGGGCGTTTCTGAACGGCGCGCAGGGCGTGCTGGTGGGCGTCTGCCCGGCCGGCGACTGCCATCACGGGGTCGGCAACCGCTGGGCGGAGGAGCGCGTGGCGCTCCTGCAGCGCCAGCTGACCGAGCGCGGGCTGAACCCGCGCCGCCTGCGCCTGGAACATCTGCCCGGCGACGACGGCCGCCGCTTCGCGGAGGTCGTCAACGGGTTTGCGGCCGAATTGAGTTCGACTTACTTGCAGCGTTGAGGTCTGGAGAGGAAGGGATTTTGGGTCGAGGCTTGCGCGGACTGGGACGAAGGCTCGAAGAAATCCAAGTAATCCGCGGCAGCGTATTGGGGAACAACCGCCGCCCTCAGGAGGTCAACAGCATGGCGACACGATTGGAAAAGGAGGTCTGGGCGCTGAACCGGTGCGCCGGGTGCGGCCTGTGCGTGGCGGCCTGCTCCAAGCAGGTGCTGCACTGGGCCGGCGCGGAGCATCCGGTCCTGGAAAAGCGCCTGAAGACCGTCGGCTACACCAAAGTCCCGCTGGATAGCTGCACGTTCTGCCAGCGCTTCTGCGAGGCCGTCTGCCCGCGGCTGGAGCGCTGGACGCCGCTGGAGGCGCGGGTGACCCTGGCGGCGCGGGCGCGCGGCCCGGTGAAATCCGGCGCGCCCAACGATGTGGTCCGCAGCCTGCTGGTCGCCGGCCTGAGCGCCGGTCTGCTGGACGGCGTGGTGCGCCTGGACCTGGACCCGTGGGAGCTGCAGCCGGTCGGCGAGGTCGTCTCGACGGTGGAGGAGATCGCCGAGGGGATGGGCCTGCAATACCTGTGGGCGCCGGCGCTGGACAAGCTCAACGAGGCGGTCTTCGAGCGGGGCCTGAAGAACGTGGCCGTGGTCGGCACGCCGTGCACGGCCCAGGCGCTGCGCAAGCTTAAGGCTTCCGCCAACCCGCGCCTCAAGCCGTATCAGGCTGCGCTGCGCCTGAGCGTGGCCGTCTTCTGCGCCGGCGTGTACCGGCCGGCGCTGATCGACGAGGCGCTTGTCCAGCGGATGGGCATACCGCGCCACCACGTCCGCCGGCTGGAGGTCTCGCCCGACGGCGCCTGGCTCAACGCCATCCTGTGGGATGGCAGCGTGCACACCCTGCCGCGCCAGGAACTGGAGGCCTACACCCGCCTCGGCTGCGGCAGCTGCGACGACTACCTGGGCGAGTCCGCCGACCTGGCGGTGGGTTCCGTGGGCGCCCCGGCGGACGCGGCCACGCTCATCATCCGCACGCCGACCGGCGACGCCTTCGTGCGCAACGCGCTGCAGATGGCCCTGCTGGAGACCGGCCACGAGGTGGACAGGGCAGCCCTGGCGGCGGCGGCCGGCGACAAGGACCGCCGCGCGCGCGCCCAGGCCTTTCAGGAGATGCGCGTGCTGATGCTGGACGCCCTGGCCGAGCCGCTCAAGCGCGGCGAGGCCATCCAGCAGTTCACGCGTTTGTACCGCACGCCCAGCCGGGCGGCCGGCCCGGGCCGGCCGCGCAACGGCTGCACCGGCTGCTGAGCGGGAGGTGGGTGATGAAGACCATAGACGCCAAGGCCAAAGATCTCAAAGCCGTCAATCGCGCCCTGCGCGCCGCCGTGGGCGGGGAGCCGGTGATGGTGAAACACGCCCATCACCTGCATGGCCTGGCCGCCGGCCTGAAGTTCGGTCAGGTGGAGGTGGCCGGCGACGCCGGTGATTATCTCGGCGTGTTGAACGCCGGCGCCACAATCCACGTGGACCACGACGCCGGGCAATATGCGGCGGACAACATGACCGCCGGGACCGTGGTGATCGACGGCGACGCCGGCTATGGAGCCGGCCAGTACTGCTACGGCGGCGACCTGGTGGTGCGCGGCGACGCCGGCGACTTCACGGCCACCATGAACAAGGGCGCGGTCATCCTGGTGGCCGGCGACGTGGGGGACGAGGCCGGCACCTACATGCTCAAGGGCGACCTGGTGGTGGTGGGCGACGCCGGCGCGAATTTCGCCAATTACCTGATCCGCGGCACCGTCTACATTGGCGGGAACTGGAAGAGCCTCGGCCACAACACCCGCCAGGAGCCGCTGACCGAGGCCGACCTCGCCAAGCTGCGCGGCTACTTCGAGCAGTACGGCATCCAGGCTGATCCGGCCCAGTTCAAGAAAATCGTGGCCGCGTCGGCGAAGCCTTTCTACAACTAGGAGGACGCCATGGCTGTCGTAGGCGCCTTTTGCGTCAGTGTCAACCGCGAGGCCTGCCTTAACGCCCGGATGCCGGGCAAGTGCGCCACCTGCGCCGAGGTCTGCCCGCACGGCGTGTACGCGCTGGACCCGGTCACCGGCCAGATGCACATCCAGAACTACAACGCCTGCGTGGGCTGCCGGATCTGCTCGGAGTTCTGCCCGGCCGACGCCATCCGCGTCAACCCGGCCGAATCCGAATACCTCAGCCGCTACCCGTGGACGCTGGCGGCGGTCGAGGAGATTCACTCCAAAGCGCAGACCGGCGAGTACCTGCTGCGCGGCTTCGGCACGCAGGGCCCCACCCCCAATTTCGACATGATCACGGTGGTGCCCAGCCAGATCGCCAGCGCCGCGCCGCTGGACAAGTATCGCGAGGAATGCGATCTGGAGGTCGTCATCGGCGAGGACACCTGCGCGCGTCCCCTGCGCCTCAAGCTGCCCTTCGTCTGGGCGGCCATGTCGTTCGGGGCGCTGAGCAAGGAGGCCAAGCAGGCCCTGGCCATCGGCGCGGCCATGACCGGCATCGCCACCAACACCGGCGAGGGCGGCTTGGTGCCGGCCGAGGCCTGGCTGGCGCGCGGTTACGCCGACGAGGCCCGCACGCGCAAGCAATGGGAACCGGGCGGCTATCTGATCATCCAGTGGTCCACCGGGCGCTGGGGCGTGTCGGTGGACTACGTCAACGCCGGCGACGCCGTCGAGGTGAAGATCGGCCAGGGCGCCAAACCCGGCATGGGCGGCCACCTGCTCGGCTCGAAGGTCACCGAGGACGTGGCACGCGTGCGCGGCGTGCCGGTCGGCTCGGACGCCCTCAGCCCGTGCCGCTACTACGATGTGCAGTCGCTGGACGACATGCGCCACATGGTGGCCTTCCTGCGCGACGTCACCGATTACCAGCTCCCAATCCTGTTCAAGCTCGGGCCGTCGCGCCCGTATGCGGACGTGGCCGCCTGCATCGAGGCCGGCGCGGACGCCATCAGTATCGACGGCCTGGTGGGCGGCACCGGCTGCTCGCCCGATATCGTCACCCAGGGCGTGGGCATCCCGACCATCGCCTGTATCCCGCCGGCCGTCCAGGCCCTCAAGGATTACGGCGTGCATCGCAAGGTCAAGCTGATCGCCCTGGGCGGCATCCGCAGCGGCCTGGACGCGTTCAAGGCGATGGCGCTGGGCGCCGACGCGGTCGGCTTCGGCAGCGCGGCCGAGATCGCCCTGGGCTGCCGCGCCTGCTACGCCTGCCACAAGGGCAACTGCCCGTACGGCATCACCAGCCAGAAGCCCGAGTTAACCGCGCGGCTGGACCCGGTGGAGGGCGGCCGGCGGCTGGCCAACTTCATCCATGCCAGCGCCGAGGAGGTGAAGATTCTGACCATGCTCTCCGGCCACCGGCGCATCGCGGACCTGTCCCCCGAGGACCTGCGCGCGATGGACCTGAACACGGCCGCGCTGACCGGGCTGAAACTGGCCGGCTACGAGCGCCCGCTGCCCATCTGGGAGGCGGTGACGCCGCGCCCGGCCGATGACCAGCCGCGGACCAACGGCAACGGCCACAAGCGCCCGAAGCCCAAGGCCCGCCGGGTCCTGCGAAGCAAGGCGGCGGCCTGAGCAAACATGGCCTGAGGCCCTTCGCCCTGAACGGCCCGGCGTAGCCGGGCCTGTCGAAGGCCGCAGCGAAAGTCAGTCCATTGCCCGGGAACGTGGAAGCAGACAGGATGGCCGCCGTCGAGCTCGACCCGACCCTGGCTGACCGCCTGCTGGAGCAGGCGGTGCTGGACTGCGCCGCCGCCAAGGCGGGCGGCAGCGCGGCCCAGGCGCGCCAATGGTTGCGCGAGGGGCGCTGCGATGTCTGCGGCACCCTGTGCGACAGCCTGGCGCGCCAGGTGGGCGATTTCGTCGGCCAGGTGGACCCGACCGTCAAGGCCCTGTATCGCGCGGAGGGCGAGCCGGGCGGGCGCCGTCCGGCCGGGGCGGACCGCGGCAGCCGCGGTAGCATCAACCTGGTCGCCTGGGTGGAACGCAAGAGCGCGGCGCTCCACATGCTGGCGGCGACGTTGGAGGCCGGCCTGGCCGAGCGCCGCCGCCGCTTCGGCTGCCGCAACGCCCGCCCGGCCTGTTTCACCTTCGACCTGCAAATGGTGGATGACGAGGACGTGTCGGCCGGCCGCGGACCGGGCCTCATCGTCCAGTGCGGGCAGGTGCGCGCCCGGCCCATCTGGCAGCGCGGCGGGGCCGGCGGGCCGCCGGTGGAGCGGCTGGAAGGAACGTCGGCGTACATGGCGGCCGACCCGGACCTGGTGCCGGAGAGCGCGCTGTTCGCCCAGGCGCAGGCCATCGAACGGCTGCCGGCGCGCGAGCGCGAGCGGCTGGCGCCCAGCCTGCGCGACCTCAAGGTGGCCCTGATCCGGCGCCTGATCAGCGACCAACTGCCGTACATCCATGTCGCCAAAGAATGGCTCACGCTGGAAGACCTGGCCGGCATCTACGCGCACAAGATCGGCCAGGGGCGCATCGGCGGCAAGGCGGCCGGCTTGGTGCTGGCGGCGCGCATCCTGAACGAAGTGGCCGACCCGGCGGTCCGGGCCTGCCTGCGCGTGCCCGAGTCGTACTTCCTCGGCTCCGACCTGATTTACCTGTTCATGGCCATGAACGGCCTGATGCACTGGAACGATCAGAAATACAAGCCGGAGGCGCAGATTCGCGCCGAGTACGAGCAGATCCAGGCGGAGTTTCTGGCCGGCCAGTTCCCGCCGGAAATCGCACAGGCGCTGGAGGCCATGCTGGCGCGGGTCGGCCGGCGCCCTCTGATCGTGCGCTCGTCCAGCCAGCTCGAGGACAACTTCGGCACGTCGTTCGCGGGCAAATACGACAGCGTTTTCTGCCCGAACCAGGGCGCGCCGGCCGAGAACCTGGCCGCCCTCACCACCGCCATCGCCCGCATCTACGCCAGCACGCTCAAGCCGGAAGCGTTGCTCTACCGGCGCGGCAAGGGCCTGCAGGACTACGACGAGCGCATGGCGGTCCTGATCCAGGTGGTGCAGGGCGAGGCCTTCGGCCGCTATTACCTGCCGTTCGCAGCCGGCGTGGCTTTCAGCCGCAACCTGTACCGCTGGTCGCCGCGCATCCGGCCGGAGGCCGGTTTCGTGCGCCTGGTGTGGGGGCTGGGCACGCGGGCCGTGGAGCGCGTCGGCAACGATTACCCGCACCTGATCGCGTTGAGCCATCCCACCCTCCAGCCGGACGATGCGCCCGAGGCCCTGCGTTTCTACTCGCAGCACAGCGTGGATGTGCTGGACCTGGAAGCCAACGCGCTGCGCACCCTGCCGGTGGAGCAGGTGCTCTCGCCGCGTTATCCGTGGCTGCGCTACCTGGCGCAGCTGGACGACGACGGCTTTTATACCCCGCCGCGCGGAGCGCTGACCGCCGCCGACATGCCGCGGCTGGTCCTCACCTTCGACGGCCTGGTGCGGCGGACGCCGGCGGCCGCGCTGCTCACCCAGATGCTGCGCACGCTGGAGGAGCACTATCACGTGGCCGTGGACATGGAGTTCACGCTGGCCCTGAAGGGCGCCGACGACGCGCACCCGCAGGTGGAGATCAGCCTGCTGCAATGCCGGCCGCAGAGCACGTGGCGGCGCCCGGCGTCGGCGGCGCTGCCCCGCGATCCGAACCCGGAGACCGTGATCTTCGCCACGCGCTTCATGGTGCCGGAGGGGTACCTGGGCAATATCCGCTACGTGGTTTTTGTGCCGCCGGAGGGCTACTTCGCCCTGGAGACCGCGGCCTGCCGGACAGCGCTCACCCAGGCGATTGCCCAACTCAACGCCGCGTTGGGCGAGAAGACGTTTGTCCTGGTCGGCCCCGGGCGCTGGGGGACCACCAACCCCAGTCTGGGCGTTTACGTCAGCTACGCCGACATCCACAACGCGGGCGCGCTGGTGGAGCTTTCGGGCCGGGGCGTCGGCCCGGCGCCGGAGCCGTCGCTGGGCACGCACTTCTTCCAGGACCTGATGGAGGCGCAAATCTACCCCCTGGCCATCAGCCTGGATGATCCGCAGAGCCGCTTCAACCGGACGTTCTTTTATGAGACGCCCAACCGCCTGGCGGACCGCCTGCCGGCCTGCGCCGGCCTGGCCGACTGCCTGCGCCTGATCGAGGTCGCCGACTTCCGCGGCGGCCACCACCTGGAACTGATCATGGACGACGTCCAGGGGCAGGCGCTGGCGCGGCTGGTCCCGGACGCCTGAGACGCCCGCCGTCTTTCTGGTTTGGGCAATTGCCCAGCGGCCGGGGCGCACGGCCGTGCGCCTCGACGAAAGTACACAGACAGCGGGATACGGCCCAAGTCGGCGGCCCGGGAATGCGCCTGAAAGGAACGCGGCCTCCGGCGCACCCTGAGCCTGTCGAGGGACGCCGGAGGCCGCGAAACCGGACGCGGGAGCGCCGGATCGCGCGCACCGCTCACACCCAGCCGCGCAGTTCCATCGCCTTGACGACGTGGTCGATGGCCACCATGTAAGCCGCGTCGCGCATGTAGGCGTCCTGGGCTTGGGCCATCTTCAGCACGCCGTGGAAGGCGGCCCCCATCTTCTGATCCAGGCGGCGCAGCACGGCCTCGTGCTCCCAGTAGTAATTGGCGTCGTTTTGCACGCTCTCGAAATAGGAGACCGTGACGCCGCCGGCGTTGCACAGGAAATCCGGGATGAGGAAGATGCCGCGCTGCTTGAAGACCGCGTCGGCTTCGGGCGCCGTGGGGCCGTTGGCGCCCTCGGCCACGATCTTGACCCGGGGGCTGATCTGGCCGACGGTCTCGCCGGTGATCTGGCCCTCCAGCGCGGCCGGCAGGAGGACGTCCACGTCCTTGGAGAGCCAGGCGTCGCCGGGCTCGATCAGATAGCCGGCCTCGCGCGCCCGGGTTTTGTCGATGGTGCCGTACTGGTCAGTGATGGACTGCAGAAAGTGCGGGTCGATGCCGTCCGGCTTGAAGAACGTGTAGGCGGTCCTGTCGTGCCGGTCGTAGCAGGAGACGCACAGCACCCGGCCGCCGAGCAGGTCGTGGAAGCCGATGGCCGCGTACTGGCCGACGTTGCCGAAGCCCTGAATCGAGGCGGTGCAGGCGCGCGGGTCCAGCTTCAGGTGGCGCATGGCCTCGCGCAGGGTGAACACCACGCCGAAGCCGGTGGCCTCGGTGCGGCCGAGCGACCCGCCGCTGCCCACCGGCTTGCCTGTGATCACGCCCGGCACGTACTGGCCGGCGAGCTTGGAGTATTCGTCCATCATCCAGCCCATCATCTGCGGCGTGGTGCCCACGTCCGGGGCTGGCACGTCGATGCGCGGGCCGAGGTTCTTCCAGATGCCGTCAATGAAGCCGCGGCACAGGCGCTCCTTCTCGCCGACCGAGAGCGTGGCCGGGTCCACCACCACGCCGCCCTTGCCGCCGCCCAGCGGGATATCGGCCACCGCGCACTTCCAGGTCATCCACATCGCCAGGGCCCGAACCGTGTCCAGGGTTTCGTTGGGGTGGAAGCGGATGCCGCCCTTGGCCGGGCCGCGCGCGTCGTTGTGCTGGACGCGGTAGCCGAAGAAGACCTTGATCGAGCCGTCGTCCATCCGCACCGGGATCTGGAAGCGGAACTCGCGCATCGGCCAGCGCAGGATGGCGCGCACGTGGTCGTCCAGTTTCAAATTGTCGGCCACCTGGTCGAATTGACGCTGGGCCACTTCAAAGGGATTAAAGTCGGTTTTCATCATAGAAGCTCCTTGGGCAACGCCGCGGTGAGGGCGGCCAGCCGCCGCTCGTGGGAACGACAAAGAGCGCGCCGCCTCAGGCCGCGCGCTGCTGTTTCAGCCTCTCAAGCTTGCGCTGCAACACAGGCCGGATGACCTGCGGGTTGCCGCGGCCCTGCGTCTGCCGCATCACCTGGCCGAAAAACCACTGCTCGACGGTTGTCTTGCCCGCCAGGTACGTGGCCACCTGCTGCGGGTAGGCGGCCAACACCTGGTCGACCAGCGCGTCGATGGCGGCCGGGTCGCTCAGCTGGCCCAGCCCCTGCTCGGCCACCCATTCGCCCGGCGCCCGGCCGCTGGCGAACATCTCGGCGAAGACGGCCCTGGCGGTGTTCCGATTCACGGCGTCGGCCGCCACCAGTCCGGCCAGTTCCGCCAGGTGCGCGGGCGTCACCCGCACCTGCTCGATGGACTGGCCGGTAAGGTTCATCAGCCGGAAGAGCTCGCCCGTCATCCAGTTGGCGATGGATTTCGGGCTGCGGATTTCCGGTTTCTGGCTGGCGACGGCGGCTTCATAGTAGTCGGCGACCGCCCGGTCCTCGGTGAGCAGCGCGGCGTCGTACGGGCTCAGGCCGTAGTCGGCCTGGAACCGGGCGCGTTTGGCGGCGGGCAGTTCCGGCAGGCCGGCGCGCACCCGCTCCACCAGGTCGGGCGTGATGACCAGCGGCGGCAGGTCCGGCTCCGGGAAATAACGATAGTCGTGGGCGTGCTCCTTGCTGCGCTGCGGCAGCGTGACGCCGCGGGCCTCGTCCCAGCCGCGCGTCTCCTGTTCCACGGCGCCCCCGCTCTCCCAGACCTGGATCTGGCGCTCGATCTCGTGGGCGGTGGCGCGCTCCAGGGCCCGGAACGAGTTCAGGTTCTTCAGCTCGGTGCGGGTGCGCAGCTCGGCGCTGCCGGCCGGGCGCACCGAGACGTTCGGCTCGAAGCGGATGACGCCTTTCTCCATGTCGCCGGAATTGACGCCCAGGTAACGCAGCAGGCCGCGCAGCGTCGCGGCGTAGGCGCGGACGTCCTCGGCCGAGTGCAGGTCCGGCTCGGTGACGATCTCCAGCAACGGCACGCCGGCGCGGTTGAGGTCCACCAGCGAGTGTTCGGCGTCGCCCGCCGCCGCCGGGATATGGTTCAGCTTGCCGGTGTCCTCCTCTAAATGCACGCGCCGGATGCGGATACGGCGTGGGCCGGACGGGGTCTCCAGCTCCAGCCAGCCGTCCACGGCCAGCGGCAGCTCG
The DNA here is from genome assembly GCA_034434015.1 of Anaerolineales bacterium. GTDB lineage: Bacteria > Chloroflexota > Anaerolineae > Anaerolineales > UBA6663 > SpSt-583. Next base: position 6,525 of record DAOUAB010000122.1, on the reverse strand, counting down.
TACTGCGAGATCTGGTAGCCCTTCGGCAGATCCGGGTAGAAGTAGTTCTTGCGGGCGAAGACGTTGACCGGCCGGACCGTGCAGTTCAGGGCCAGCGCCACGCGCAGCGCGAATTCCAGCGCGCGGGCGTTGATGACGGGCAGGGCGCCGGGCAGGCCGGCGCACACCGGGCAGACGACGCTGTTGGGCGGCGCCGAGATCGAATCCACCACGGCGCAGCCGCAGAACATTTTGGAGCGGGTCAGCAGTTCAGCGTGGGTCTCCAGGCCGATGACGGGTTCGTAAGGCATAGGGGTCGGGGGGTGGCTCGCTGATCACACTGCCGATGAAGGCCTTACCCATGCCGCCGCATGAAGCGCTCCATCCGGTTGAGCGCCGTCTCGATCTTCTCATAGGCCGTGGCGTAGCACAGCCGCACAAAGCCGGCGCCGCTCGCGCCGAAGGCCGAGCCCGGGATGACGGCGACGTGCTCCTCGTCCAGCAGCCGGTCGGCGAAGGCCGTCTCGTCCAGGCCGCTCTTGGCCACGGACGGGAAGGCGTAGAACGCGCCTTTGGGCTCAAAACAGTCCAGGCCGAGGGTGTTCAGGCCGTTCACCAGCAGCTGCCGCCGCCGGTCGTACTCGGCCACCATCTGCTGGACGAACGGCTCGCCGGCCGTGAACGCCTCCAGCCCGGCGTACTGCGCGGGCGTGGGCGCCGACATGATGGTGTACTGGTGGACCTTGCGCATGGCGCCGAGCAGCTCGGCCGGCGCGGCGGCGTAGCCCAGGCGCCAGCCGGTCATGGCGTGGCTCTTGGAGAAGCCGCCCAGCGTGACGGTGCGCGCGCGCATGCCGGGCAGGGCGGCGACGCAGACGTGCTCCACGCCGTACACCAGCCGGTCATAGATCTCGTCCGAGATGACGATCAGGTCGTGCTCTTCAGCCAGGGCCGCGATCTGGATCAGGTTCTCCCGGCTCATCACGGCGCCGGTCGGGTTGTTGGGATAGCCGATGAGCAGGGCCTTGGTGCGCGGCGTGATCCGGGCGGCGATGGCCTCGGCCGTCACCTGGAAGTGGTCGGCGACGCGCGTCGGCACCGTCACCGGCACGCCGCCGGCGAAGGCCACCTCGGCCGTGTAGGCCACGAAGCACGGCTCCGGGACGATGACCTCGTCGCCCGGGTCCAGCAGGGCGGTGAGCGCCAGGTAGAGGGCCTCGGACACGCCGACCGTCAGCAGCACCTCGGCCTCCGGGTCATAGGCCACGCCGTAACGGCGCTCCAGGTTGCGGGCCACGGCCTGGCGCAGCTCGAGCAGGCCGGAGTTGGAGGTGTAGTGCGTCTCGCCCTGCTGGAGCGAGCGGATCCCGGCCTCCAGGATGGGCGCCGGGGTGACGAAGTCCGGCTCGCCGATGCCGAGCGAGACCACGTCTTTCATCGTGGCGGCGATGTCGAAGTACTTGCGGATGCCGGACGGGGGGACGGACTGCACGCGTTGGGAAATCAGGTTGCGCATGTTGGCCGGACGAAGGACGATGGACGGCGGACGAAAGCCAGGCGCTCAGCTTCCCTCAGCCGTCGTGCGGCTTTCGTCTCCTAAAGGTTGGATCTGCCACTCGTCGAGCGGCTCGACGTACGTCAACTCAAACACCCGGCCCTCGGCGACGCGAACGCGAAAATGCTTGCCGGCCGGCGTGCGCCATTCGGCCTGGACGCCGGCGACCTCCAGCCGGCGGCCCTCCCACGTCAGGGCCACCGGGCGCTGGGCGTACGCGTAATCGGAGCGGCACTCGACGGCGGACGGCATGGCGTCCTCTTGGGGCCTTTGGCCGCGCGGCGGCCCGCCGGGCCGGCGCTACTCGAAACCGACCTCCGAGGCCTCGCCGATGTTGAAGGTGCGGAAGCGGCCGGTCAGGCGGGCGTCGCGCCCGATGAGCGATTGCTTGAGCAGCGCCCCGCGCACGGTGGCGCCCTCGTCCAGGATCGAGTCCTGGATGATCGAGTCTTCCACCTGGCAGCCGGCGGCGATGGTCGCGAACGGGCCGATGACCGAGTTGCGGATGCGGGCGGTCGCGTGGATGTTGACCGGCGGGATGACGACGCAGCTGTCGCTGGCGCCCTGCGCGCCGGTGTCGTGGCCGTGGGAGAGCAAGTAGCGGTTGGTCTCCAGCACCGTCTCCACCTTGCCGCAATCCTGCCAGACGTCCACCTTCTGCACGCGCATCTTCACGCCGCGCTTCAGCATCAGGTTGACGGCGTCCGCCAGGAAATACTCGTTCTGCGTCTGCACGTTGGCCTCGATCTGCTCGCGGATGCAGTCAATCAGCAGGGCGCTGTCCTTGAAATAATAGAAGCCGACCACGACCAGGTTGTTGTCGAGGTCCCGGGGCTTCTCGATCAGGCGCGTCACCCAGCCATCCGGGCCGACCTCGGCCACCCCGAAGCGGCGCGGGTCGTCCACCTCTTTCACCCAGGCGATGGCGTCGCAGGTCTCGTCCTTGAGGCGGGTCAGGTCGGTCTCGACGATGGTGTCGACGAAGACCATCAGCATCGGGCCGCCGGTCAGGCGCTCGCGGGCCAGGTAGATGGCCGTGGATTGGCCGTCCAGAACCGTCTGCTCATAGTAGCTGGCCCGGATGTGGGGGTAGTGGGCGGCGACGTATTCCTCGATCTGCTCGCCCAGGTGGCCGACGATGAAGATGATCTCCTCGACGTTGTCGAGCGCCTGGAACATGTCCAGGACGTGGCCCAGCACAGGCTTGCCGGCGACGTTCACCAGCGGCTTGGGCTTGGTGAAGGTGTGGGGGCGGAGGCGTTTGCCATAGCCGGCGAGCGGGATGACGATTTTCATAGGGTGTCCTTGTGGGGCCGGCGTTGATGCCAGTCCGTGGCCTGCTCGTAAGCGTAGCCGGCGCGCAGCACGCGGTCTTCGCCGAAAGCCGGGCCGAGCAATTGCAGGCCGATGGGCAGCCCGGCGGCGTCGAAGCCGCACGGCAGCGCCAGGCCGCAAATCCCGGCCAGGCTCGGCGGCAGGGTGAAGACGTCCTCCAGATACATGGCCAGCGGATCGTCGGTCTTGGCGCCGAGCTTGAAAGCCGTGGTCGGCGCCACCGGACAGGCGATGACGTCCACATGCTCGAACGCCAGGTCGAAGTCCTGCTTGATAAGCGTGCGCACTTTCTGCGCCTGGCCGTAATAGGCGTCGTAATAGCCGGCCGAGAGCGCGTAGGTGCCGAGCATGATCCGGCGCTTGACCTCGGCCCCGAAGCGCGCGCCGCGCGTGGCCTCGACGACGTCCCACAGCGCCTCGGCGGGTTCGCGCGGGCCGTAGCGCACGCCGTCGAAGCGCGCCAGGTTGGCCGAGGCCTCGGCCGGCGCGATCAGGTAGTAGACGGGCAGCGCGTACTCCGTGTGAGGCAGCGAGACCTCCACGAGCTGAGCGCCGAGGGCCGCCAGGGTCTGGAGGGCGGCGCGGACGGCCTGCTCCACCTCCGGCTGCATGCCGGGGAGGAAGTACTCCCGCGGGACCCCGACCCGCAGCCCGCGCAGGCCGCCGTCCAGACGGGTGACGTCGGGCGTCGGCGCCGGCATCGAAGTCGAGTCGCGCGGGTCGTGGCCGGCGATGACGCCGAACAGCAGCGCGGCGTCGGCGACGGTGCGGGCCAGCGGGCCGATGGAGTCCAGCGAGGAGCCGTAGGCGATCAGGCCGTAACGGCTGACGCGGCCGTAGCTGGTCTTCAGGCCGACGACGCCGCAGAACGCGGCCGGCTGCCGGACGCTGCCGCCGGTGTCGGTGCCGAGCGCGCCGAAGCACAGCCGCGCGGCGACGGCGGCGGCGCTGCCGCCGGACGAGCCGCCCGGCACGCGCGTCTCATCCCACGGGTTGCGCGTGGCGAAGAAACCCGAGTTCTCGGTCGAGGAGCCCATCGCGAACTCGTCGCAGTTCGTCTTGCCCAGCACCACGGCGCCGGCGTCGAGCAGGCGCTGCACGGCGGTGGCCGTGTACGGGGCGATGAAGTTCTCCAGGATGCGCGAGCCGGCCGTGGTGCGCGTCCCGTGCAGGCAGAGCACGTCTTTGAGGGCGAGCGGCAGGCCGGTGAGCGGCGGCGGCCGGTCCCCGCTGCGCCGCGCGTCCGCCAGCCTCCGGTCGGCCCGGTCGGCCGCTTCACGCGCCCGCTCCGGGGTCACGGTCAGGAAGGCGCGCAGCGCCGGGTCGACGGCCTCGATGCGCGCCAGGCAGGCGTCGGTCAGCTCCCGGCTGGAGATTGCCCCGGAGCCGAGCTGGGCGGCTGCTTCGAGCAGGGTGAGATCCGTCAGGCTCATCGCAGTTGGCGTTCAACGGTCAGCGGCGGACCGAGCGGCGCTGGCCCGGCGCTATTCCAGCACCGGCGGGACCCGGAACAGGCCGGCTTCCGCGGCGGGGGCGTTGGCCAGGAGTTCGGCGAGGGTCAGCGACGGCTGGACCTCGTCCGGGCGCAACACGGTGCGCAGCGGCAGCACCGTGGCCGTCGGCTCGATGTGCGCCGTGTCCACCTGCCGGAGCTTGTCCATGTAGTCCAGCACGGCCGAAAGCTGCACGCGATAGCGCGCTCTTTCGTCTTCGGTCAGCCGCAGGCGCGCGAGGGCGGCAATGTGTTCGATTTCTTCCAGCGACAGCGTCATGCGGCCATTATAGCATTGCGATTCAGGCCGTGAGGCGCCGCGCGCCCCGGCCGGGCGTCACAGCCGCGACGCCTGTCTCGATATTGAAAGCGCGCGGGAAGCGGGACCTCGCCGCGCGCTTTCAGGCTCAGGCCGGGCCGGGGCGGGCGTCAGGGCAGCGGCTGGCCGGTGACCTGCAGGACCAGCAGGCCGAAGGCCGTCAGCACTTCCTGCGTGGTGAAGTTGCAGTGGCCGTAACGCGGGATGGGCAGCAGCCCGAAGCGGCCGGCGCCGGAGGTCTGGACCTTGGCCGCATACAGTTGGGCCTGCCCATAGGGGACGATCTCGTCGCCGGTGGTGTGAATCGCCACCAGCGGGACGGTCAACCGGCCGGAGGTCTGATAGGGCGCCAGGTTGGCCAGGGCGGCCGCGCTGGCCGGGAAGCGCTGGACCAGGCGGTTGAGGCGCAGGTCGTTGCGCGAGCCGCTGTACCAGCGGCTGGTGTTGTCGAACGGGTTGCCGCCCAGCCTGGCGCTGGCGTCATTGGTGGCGAAGACGTTGTACCAGAGCACGCCGAGCGTGGTGCGCCCGATCGTCGTCAGATCGGCGGGATCAAAGGCGGCGTTGGAGGTGCGCATTAACTCCGCCGCGACCAGGGGGTTGCGAGCCAGGCGCGCGCTGATCAGGGGGACATACACGCTCTCCCAGTTGTCCATGACGGACGGCGGGATGCTGATCGGGCTGGGCGGCAGTAGGCCCGGGTAGAAGTAATCGAACAGGACGCGGAAGTCGCCGAAGTAGTCGATTTGCTTGCGGAAGTCGCCCAGCGGCCCGCAGGCGGCCAGGCCGCCGTCGTACAGGTCGGGCGACTGCTCGACGGCCAGCGCCGTGATCAGGCCGCCCTCGGAAACGCCGGTGAGGTAGGTGTGGCCCGGCTGGCCGTACAAGGCGCGGAAGCCGGCCTCCAGCTCGCGCAGGTCGTCCAGGGCCGGCAGGATGGCGAGGCCGTTCGTGCGATAGCTGGTGGCGGCGAAGGCGTAACCCAGGCTTTGGAGGAGGTCCGGCAGGTAGGTGCCGTCGGGCAGGCTGAGCTGGGATTCGTAGGCGGTCAGCGGCGCGTCCGGGGGCACATAGCCGTGTGCGTAGAGGACCAGGTCGCCGTTCCAGCCGCTGGCCGGCACGCAGACTTTGGCCAGCGCGCCGCCGGGCAGGACGCTGTCGGCGCATGGGCCGGGGACGGGCTCAGCCGGCGCCGCGAACGCCGTCGCCGGCAGTGACAGGGTGAGGACGATCACGCAGGTGAAGAATAGGCGAAGCGCTCTTTGGGGGATCATTGATTCCTCCTTCTGTCGGTTGGCTGAGACGCATTGAGGATGGCCGACGGCCTTGACCGCGCGACGATCACCTCCCTTCGATTGTGGTCTGCGGCGTGGATTCCCAATTGATCCTAACACAAAACGAAGTGGGGGACTCCGCCAGATTTAGTTCACTTTTGAGTGGGCCGCAGCTCGTAACGGCTCAGCCCGTTCAGGCCGCCGCTATTCACGCGCCGTCCGCCCTTCGGCTACGGGCCTGGCGCGTAGCGCGACGCCCGCGCACAGGGCGAAAGGAGGGCGGCCGTCTTGCGCCGTTATGGTTTCACGGCTCCAGCGTCGCCGTGGGTTCCTCTATAGGTGGGATTTCGGTTGGCGGCGGCGTCTCCGTCATCACGGGCTGGCGGTAGCGCGCGCGCACCGGCACGACATCGGCGGCGAAGCGCGGCTGAAGCTGGAAGCCGGCCGCGCGCGTCTTGGTAGCCGCCATCTCCACCACCACGCCCGTCACGGTCCACACGTCGCCGCGCGCCACTTTCGGCCGGCGCAGGCCGGTGGTCGAACTGAAGAACACGCGCACCGGCCCGGCGCC